>JBBSOW010000182.1:0-1986 GCA_038259365.1 Propionibacteriales bacterium | reverse complement strand
TGGGCGTAGTTGTTGGCCAGTCCGCGCCCGGTGACGTCGGCACGGTCGTAGGAGTAGCCGCGCAGGTCGGCGTGCCGGATGCCGGCAATCCGCAGGTTCTCGAACTCGTTGTAGCGGCCCACCGCGGCGAAGCCGATCCGGTCATAGATCTCGCTGATCTTGTGCAGCGCCTGGGAGCGGTTCTCGGCCACGAACAAGATTCCGCCCGCGTAGCGCATGACGATGACCGAGCGGCCGCGCGCGATGCCCTTACGGGCGTAATCGGCGCGGTCCTTCATCTGCTGCTCGGGGGCCACGTAGAACGGGGAACTCATCACTGCCTCTTAATATCGAGAAACGCTGCTGCCATTACAGCAGGGGCGCCCCGGGCCCGTCGGGACGTTCCATCCGGGCGGCGAGGACCGAGTTGGTGATATCGGCCATCTCCGCCTCGGTGAAGCGGGTGATTCCCTCGGCGGAGGCGACCATGACGACGGGATAGATGCGCCGCGTCGCGTCGGGCCCCCCGGTGGCGGCGTCGTCGTCGGCGGCGTCGTAGAGCGCCTGCACGAGGGCGACCGCCGAATCGGGGGCCGTGAGATCGGGGCGGTACAGCTTCTTCAGCGAACCGCGCGCAAACACCGAGCCCGAGCCGACGGCGTGGAAGGCGGTCTCCTCGTAGCGCCCCCCGGTGGCGTCGTAGGAGAAGATGCGGCCCAGGTTGCTCGCGGCGTCCCAGCCGGCGAACAGCGGCAAGACGGCGAGGCCCTGCATCGCCAGACCCAGGTTGCCGCGGATCATCGCCGACAGCCGGTTGGCCTTGCCGTCGAGCGAGAGCGGCGCGCCCTCGATCTTCTCGTAATGTTCCAGCTCCACCTGGAACAGCCGCACCATCTCCACCGCAATGCCGGCCGTGCCGGCAATACCGATCAGGGAGTACTCGTCGGCCGAATACACCTTGTGGATGTCGCGCTGGGCGATGAGGTTACCCATGGTCGCGCGACGGTCGCCGGCCATGACGACGCCGCCGTCGAAGGTGGCGGCGACGATCGTGGTGCCGTGCGGGGCCAGCGCCTGCGCCGCAAACGACCCTTGATCGGTGGGCGAGCGATTCGTGGGCAAGGCTTCCGGGGCGACCAGGGCCACGAAGTCGACGAAGGAGGACGAACCCGGGGCCACGTTGGCGGGCCCAAACGGTACCGACCGGCTCATTGGCCACCCTTTTGGATGAACGAGCGGACGAACTCCTCGGCGTTGGTCTCCAACACACCGTCGATCTCGTCGAGCAGGGAATCCAGATCGGCGTCGCGGGTCACCTGCTGCTGGACGGCTGTCGCGTCGTCCTCGTCGCCGCCGTTGCCGCTGCCGCCGCGCTTGGACCGTTGCTGATATTCACTCATGGTGTCTCCTCAAGGACATGGGTGACGACTCGTCAGTTTCCCGCAGGTGAGCCACCAGCCTACCTGCGGGGGCTATCGCGTGATTCGCAGCAGCAGCGTCGACGCATCCGGGGCCGCCTCGATGACCGAGCCGACGTGCTCTTGGGTTCCCCGCAGGGGATCGAGCATCGGGAGGCGCTGCCAGCCGCGCTCCCCGGGGAGGGCGAAGATCACCGAATCCCAGGAGGCCGCCACGATATCCTTGCCGAACTTCTTCATCACCCGACCCCGAAAGAAGGCCCGGGTATCGGTGGGCGGTAGGTTGATCGCGGAATCGATGTCCGCGTCGCCGATCAGCCGCCGAATCCGCCCGTTGCGCTCCAGGGCCGAGAAGAGCGAGCGGGTGGGATCGATGTCGGTGTACTGGACATCGATCAGCGCCAGCTTCGGCGCGTCCCAACCCAGGCGATCGCGTTCCCGGTACCGCTGCATCAGCTGCCACTTCGCCACCCAATCGAGCCGGTCGGCACCCCGGGCCGGATCGTTAGCGAGGTCGTCGTGGTGTTCCTGCCAGACTTCGCACACGTCCTGCGCTTCCGCAAGATCGACCGGGGCGAGCTCGCCCCGA
>JBBSOW010000181.1:0-2376 GCA_038259365.1 Propionibacteriales bacterium | reverse complement strand
GTCTTCGTCGGGGGCCCAGACGCCGAACACGCCACAGGCGTCTTGAGGTCCGCGATCGTGGGGGTCGAGGTCATGGGTCAGTCGGCCATCGGGGCGAAGCACGCCTTCAAGCTACCAAACTCGCCGCGTTAGCCCCGCATCGAAGGCTTGGCTTCAGGCCCGGTTCCAACCTCGGTAGCTGAGTCCCTATCTGGTCTACCTGCCGGAAGTGATCGCTACCCCCGAGGTTGGAACTTGGGCGGGCTCAGGACCGTGGTTCGAACATGGGCGGGCTGGGGACCGCGGTTCGAGCATGGGCGGGCTCAGGACCGCGGTTCGAGCATGGGCGGGCTGGGGACCGCGGTCGGAACATGGCGGGCTCAGCCTCAAGCGTGGGACCGGTTTAGGCGGTCACGCCACCACTGGTGAGACAGAATGGAGCAACGCACGGTGAGGTAACCGTGGGCACTTCTCCACAGCAGATCGGCGAAGGATGATTCGACTGCCTGATCCTCTTTCGCCATAGTGGCTGATCGCCTTGGTTGATCCGGTGTGATGGGTTAGGCGTTCTCGGCTCATCCAGGGCGCGCCAGGATCGGATCGTGGTAAACGAAAGGGAAGCGAATGTATGAGGTACCGGCCCTCACGGGGCGCACCATCGTGGTCACCGGAGCCAACAGCGGCACGGGCAGGGAGGCCGCCAAACGGCTGGCCGCGGCGGGGGCGGAGGTCATCATGGCCGTGCGCACGCCCGGTAAGGGGGAGGCGGCCCGCGAGGAGATCGTGGCCGAGTTCCCGAGCGCCAAGCTCGAGGTGCGTCGCCTAGATCTCGCCGAGCTGGCGTCCGTGCAGGAATTCGCGGATCGGCTGATTGCTGAGGGCCGAACCGTGCACGCGCTGGTGAACAACGCCGGGGTGATGGCGCCACCGAAGCGCCTGCTCACCAGCGACGGCTTCGAGCTGCAGTTCGGCAGCAACTTCTTGGGGCCGTTCGCCCTGACGATGCGGTTGCTGCCGCTGCTTTTGGACGCGGATCAGCCGCGGGTGGCCACCATGTCGAGCGCGGCCGCCAACTTCGGCAAGATCAACTTCGGCGATCTGCAGTGCGAGCGGGGTTACTCGCCGTTCGTCGCGTACGGGCAATCCAAGCTCGCCGACTTACTGTTCGGCATCCGGTTGGCACAGGTGGCCAACGAGCGCGGCTGGCCGCTGCTAAGCGCCATCGCGCACCCCGGCTTCACCCGCACCAACCTGCAAAAGGCCGGCCCCAGCCTGGGCCGGAACAGCGAGCCCAAGTTCACCCGTCTGATGGAACTCGACGTGCTGCCCACCCAGGAGGCCGCGGACGGTGCCGAACCGCTGCTGTTCGCCACCGCCGATCCAGAGGCTGTCCCGGGCGGCTATTACGGGCCCACCGGTCGGCTCGGCATGGTCGGCGAATCGGGGTTGGTGAAAACGCCCAAATCCGCCCGCAAGCCCACCCTGGCGCGCTCGCTCTGGGCGGTCGCCGAGGATCTCACCGGGGTGCGGCTGCCGTAGCGCCAACGAGGCTGCGGGATCGCGAATGCTGCACGGCGCGGGTTTGAACCGCGATCATGGCCAGGGGCGCTCAAGGGACAATACCGCGATCATGGCCAGGTGAGCTCGAGGGACAATACCGCGATCATGGAGATCGTTGCTGCGTGGTGCTGTCATTCTCATCCGAACCACCACGAGGAGCTGTGGACCATCCAACAGCAACGGGATTTTGTCGGCACGGTCTACGGGTGTCGCGTGGACATCGATGCGCCACGTCAGGCGGCGACACAGCCAGAGCCACGCGCCTACGGTACTTAGCGGCTGTTGGCGCGGGCTCGCCGCCAATGGGAAACGGATGAGCCGGAGCAGAGGTCACGGCGCGGATCCAGACCCCATTCCTGCCAATCTGATTGGCGTGGCCGGAAATTGTCAGACCGACCTGATGGAGTTGTGTCATGGAGGGAACGATTCGCGGGATAGCCGATGAGCTGTTGGAGGCCGTGGCGGCGATATCTCGTGCGGAGGTGCGTAAGGTTCAGCTGGTCGCCGACCTGGTCGACGCCTCGGGCACGCTCGGCCCGGTCCAGTTGACGGGCGGGGAGCGGTTGGTCGACTCGGGCGCGGACGGTACCCCGGAGTTCGCCGAGTTCTTGATCCCCGAGCTGGCGGCCATGCTGAAGGTGGGGGAAGCGACGGCGTGGGCGCTGATCCGCGATGTGCTGAACCTTCGGCACCGCCACCCCCGGTTGTGGGCGGCGATGGGCCGCGGGGAGGTGGCGGTGTGGCAGGCCCGCAAGATCGCCGCCCGCTGCGCCGAAGCCGGGCTGGGTCTGGAAGCGGCCCTGGTGGTGGACCGGCGGCTGGAATCGGCGTGGGGGC
>JBBSOW010000180.1:0-2732 GCA_038259365.1 Propionibacteriales bacterium | reverse complement strand
CGATCGGGGCGTCCTGATCGTCCGCCCGCAGTTCGAGCCACCGGAAACCGTCGGCGGAATAGTCGGTGACGACGGTGAACCCGAGTACGTCGGTGTAGAAGGCCTTGGCGGCCTCGTGATCGGTGACGGTGATGAAGGCCTCGGTCACTCTCATGCTCTGCTCGCTTTCGTTGCTTGTGGATGGCGGCCCAGGAAGGCCAACCAGGTGTCGAAGGCGGTCGCGCCGGCGGGCGCGCTCACCTCGTCGGCGAAGAACGCCGCGGATCGGGTGACCCCATGGGCGGTGGCGCCGACGGCGATCGCCAGGGTCGGCTCGTCGATCTCGAGATCGACGCCGATCCGGCTGCCGATGTCCCACGAGTGGACGATCAGGTCGGAGACCAGATTGGCCAGGAAGTCGCCCACTGTCGCCTCGGGCCAGCCGCGTCGCACGAACGCCGGCGCCGGCATCGCCAACGTTTCCGCGGTCAGGGCCGCGTCGCACGCCGTCCTCGCGGCGCGGAAGGCCGTTAGCGGTTCATCGACCAGGAAGTTGGCGGGATGGGCAGACCCTGGTGCGGCGGTGCGATCGCTCAGTTCGGCACCGAGCGCGCAGGTCCGCATCAGTTCGCGACCCCACACCGCATGGCCGACCACGTCTCGAATCGTCCAGTTCTCGCACGCAGACGGATCGTCCCACCGATCGTCGGGAACCGCCGCCAGGACCCGGTCGAAGATGTCCTCGGCTCGTCGGTGGGCAGCAGCAATGTCACTATGCATGCCTCAGAGTCTGGCCGAGGTCATCATGTCGTGTCTTCTCCGATCCGACCATACTTCGCGGACCACATCTAGCCAGCGCTTCAAGCGAGAAGTATCGCGATCAAAATAGGCTTCAGGAGGCATGACCTTAGGAACACCAGGGTCGCCTTGTCGCGTCGAGTCCGCACGCCGTCGAAGACCAGGGTTACATGAAATGTTGGCGAAGCTGCGCGCCGTCGCTCCTCCTCGCCCGTCGACGGTTCTAGGGGAACGCCGCGATGAAGTTCTCCTCTTGGCGCGCCAGCACAAGGCGACCGATGTCCGAGTGTTCGGTTCGGTGGCTGGCGGTGAAGACACCTCGGGCAGCGACCTTGACCTGCTCGTCAAGTTCGAAGCAGACGCCGACGTGTTCGACCTGGCTGACCTGATCACCGAGCTAGAAGCGTTGACCGGCCTTCGCGTCGACGTTGTGTCCGAGGGTGGGCTGAGGCCCGGGTCGAACCCTGTCAAAGAGGAAGCCGTCGCCCTGTGAATGGCTCCACCAGCCAACCGGATCGTCCCCGACCCCAGGACGAGCGGACGGCGCGAGCGCTTCGCGACATCTTGGCGATTACGGATACGGCTGGACGTTTGGTCGCCCGTGGCAAGGAGGACTTCGACGCCTACGAGGTCATCCGGTTGGCCGCCGAGGCGGTCTTGCACAAGATCGGCCAAGCGGTCGCAAGACTGCCAGCAGACTTCGTTGATGCCCACCCCGGCGTCGCCTGGCGCAACATGAAAGCGACCCGAAACCTGTTGGCCCACCGATACGGGCAGGTGGATTACGGCATCATCTGGAGAGCATTTGCCGTCCGTCTGCCGCGGGAAGCGGAACGCATCCGCGCGATCCTCGGGAGCGAGACTTAGCTCCCTTCACTGTTCGGCCCTACTTTCCGTCGCTTACCACCACGGGCATGAGGCGTTCCATCAGCCGCAGCACCAGCATCACAGCGCCGGCCCGCCTTAGGCCCCAATCTGGATGGGTCGCAGACCACGCTTCCGCAGTGCTTCCCGGGGCGCCGAACCCGCTCTCTCCTTGGAGTCTGAGCCATAGGCAAGGACTAGATGGAACACGCGAATCGGCGGTCGCTTCATGCGAACATCATCGAGATGCTTGCCTCTGATGAACCCTCAGCTCGTAGCCAAGGCATAACCCGCTGCATCGACTCGGCCGGCGACCCGCACCAGCAGGCGGAGGTGATGTCCGAGATCAGCGGAGTTGGCGCGCACGACCGTGAGCTTGGGGTCGGTGATGCGCCGGAGGTAGTCGAGAAGCGGATCGGGCACCCAGCCGAGCCTATGGCCGTCGCTCGTCACCAGCAGGGCTTCCGGGTTGACGGGGTTGTGGGGCTCGGCCTCGACATCGAGGGAATCGCCTGGCCGCAACCGATCGATGATCTCCTCAGCCCCAGGTACGTGCCGCACCCCGTGCACCATAAACATCCAACATGTGCCGCCGTCGCGATCGGATACCGGCTCGGGTAGGAGTTCGACGGTGTCACCACCCCGGTGCCCGCCGGAACGCGCCAGGAATTCGATGGGGCCGCTGTCCAAGTCGGTTTTGTTCATGGCCAGCGCGGACAACAACCCTGGGAGGTCTGGTCGGTGCGAGGACAACAACCGCTGGGAGAAGAAGGGAAAGAGATGCGGCGCATTGTAGCTGCCCTCGATGTCACGAAACCCGACGAACGGATGGAACCGGCGAAGCTGCTGCGCACTGGCCAGGTAGACGTAACCGTAGGAGTCGTTGACGTACTGCGTGAGCCATCCGACCTGATGGTAGCTGCGTGTCTCTGGATCCTGCCAGGTCACCATCAGCCGTCGCTGGACTGGGCCCACGTCCGGTGTCGGGCGCCGCGCCGTCAGTTCGGGTGTCGCTGCAGTGGTCATGTCAGTAGCCTCTCACGGTTGATCTTCAACAATCTTAGGCAGAACGTACGAGCCAGCTCAGACAT
>JBBSOW010000179.1:0-2945 GCA_038259365.1 Propionibacteriales bacterium | reverse complement strand
GACCCGCCACTGCTCGACCGCTCGCACCCCGTGATCCGCGCCGTAGCCGACGAAGGCGATCCCCTTGTTGGCCCACTCGCCACCCAAAACGTCCACCGCGTTCTTCAAGGCGGCAGGTACCCCGTGGTTGTATTCCGGGGTTACGAACACGAAGCCGTCGAGATCGGTGATCACCGCGGACCAGTTTCGGGTCTGCTCCACCTCGTACCGGCCACCGGCCGCGCCGGGCACGGTCGGCTCGGACAACAGCGGAAGCTCGAAGCTAGCCAGATCGATCAGGACGAACTCGGTGTCCGCGCGCTGGGCGGCCTGGTCGTAGACCCACTGACCTACCGCGGCACCGACGCGTCCCGGTCGGGTGCTGCCGGTGATGATGCCAATCTTCATGGGGTGTCTCCTTCGTCGGCGCTTCGAACCACGCCGAACACGATATAGTTGTATATTCAACTAACGGCAACAAACAAGCGGCGCGCGCTATTCCCTTCGCGCGAAATCGAGCGGGCTTATCGTTACCCTTGCGCCATGTCTGTTCGCCTCGCGAGGATCCCCGCCCTGCTCCTGGTGACCCTGTTGTTGTGGGTGTCCCTGGCCCCGCCCGCTCAAGCCGACGATGACGACACCCCCAAGTCGTGGATGATCACCCGCTACGACGTGGCGGCGGACGCGGCTCGAGACGGCGCGATCCGCGTCACCACCGACCTCGACTTCGACTTCGCCGACGACGAAGGTCACGGTCCCTACGTCACGCTGCCCACCCGGCAACGGATCGAGGGGGATCCGGACCACTGGCGCTCCTTCGAGATCACCGACATCACCGCCGCCAGCGCCTCCGGCGCCCCGGCCGACGTCGAGACCGATACCGACGGCGGCGTGCTGAGCATCCGCGTCGGGGATGAGGACCAGGAGGTCACCGGCGTGCAGTCCTACCGGATCGGTTACACGATCTCCGGGGTGGTCAATCCCGACGTGGCGGCGAGCAACCTCGACGAGATCAACTGGAGCATCATCGGGGCGCAGTGGCAGGTGCCGATCAACGATGTGTCGGTCACCCTCACCGGGCCGGCGCCCGCCGAACGGGTCGCCTGCTTCGTCGGGGAAGATCTCGCCTCCCCGTGCTCGCAGGCCCCTGTTCCCGGGAATCCCGCCACCTACGCCGTCGACGCCCTCGACCGCGAAGAACCGCTGCAGATCGTGGCCGGCTACCCGGTCGGCACGTTCGTCGGCGCGGAGCCGACCCTGACCAAGCGCTACCACCCCGGCAACGTCATCCCCCTCACTCCCCTGAGCGGCACGCTGGGTGGGGCCCTTCTCCTCGGCGGTGTGGCCGGCCTGATCGTGGCGGCGCGTCGGGTCGGCCGGGATCGGCAGTACGTGGCCGCGGCCTACGGTTACGCCCCCGGCGACGGCGCCGGCTCCGACGACGCCGGCCGCAAGATGGCGGCGAACAGGCCCGCGACGAGGCAACCGGTAGCCGTGCAGTTCTCCCCACCCAAGCAGGCGCGGCCAGGCGAGCTCGGCACGTTGACCGACGAGACCGCCGACACCGAAGACATCACGGCCACCATCGTCGATCTGGCGGTTCGAGGTTTCTTGCGTATCGAAGAGATCCCGTCCGCGGAGTTGACCGAGAAGGAGCAGAAGAGCAAAGCCGACGCTCCCGAGCGGTACCGCCTCGTCAAGCTGGCCCCGCCCGGCGAACTCGTGGACTACGAGCAGGCCATCTACGATCCGCTGTTCGCCGATGGCGACTCCCCCACCATGGCCGAACTGGGCACCGGGGGCAGGCTGCTCAAGGCGGGAGTGGAGGGCAAGAAGGCGCTACACAAGCGCGTCGCCGCCGATCTCAACTGGTTCCGCATCGACCCGAGCCGCGCCCGAGGAATCTGGCTTGGGGTCGGGGCGGGGATCACGGTCGTCGGAATAGCGCTGACGCTGGCCCTCGGGTTCGGCCTCGGGCTCGGCGTCGTCGGCATCGCGATCTTTTTGGTGGGCCTCGCCACGATGGCCACCACCTCGGTGGCGGCCTCGCGTACGCCAGACGGCGTCGCGATGCTGCAGCAGGCGTTGGGCTTCAAGCTCTACCTCACAACTGCCGAGGCCGAGCAACTCCGGTTCGAGGAGGGCGAGGACATCTTCTCCCGCTATCTGCCCTACGCCATCGCCTGGGGATGCGCCGAGCGTTGGGCCGAGATCTTCCAGCACCTGGCTGATCGGGGTGTCGAGTTGGCCGAGCCCACCTGGCTCGTGGGCGCCCACCCCTTCCTTTGGGCTTCGGGTTCGACGTCGATGCTCGAGGGCATCTCCGGGTTCACCGCCGCCTCGGCATCGGTCATGACCGCGTCGACGGCAGGAACGACTGGCGCCTCCGGGTTCGCCGGCGGTGGCGGTGTGGCCGGAGGCGGCGGCGGGGGCTGGTGAATGTCACCAAACGGCCGCAAGCTACTCAGACGAGCGCGCTGGCCGCGTCCGGGAGAGCCGGCAGCACGTCGTTGACGAGGCTCTCCAGCGTGCGAACGTTGAAATCGACGCCGAGCTGGTTGGGCACGGTAACCAGCAACGTATCCGCCGCGGTCACCGCGGCGTCGCGGGCCAGTTCCTCGGCGAGCTTGTCCGGGGTGCCGATGTAGCTGCGGCCGAAGCGGGACAGGAACCCGTCGATGTAGCCGACCTGATCGCTGCCTTCGCCGCGAGAGCCGTGGGCGAAGTACCGCTGGGTCTCGTCATCGATCAGCGGGATGATGCTGCGGCTTACCGACACCCGCGGCGTGCGTTGCCAGCCCTGCTCGGCCCACGCCTCGCGGAAGATGCGGATCTGTTCGGCCTGCAGTTCGTCGAAGGGCACGCCGGTGTCCTCGGTCAGCAACGTCGAGCTCATCAGGTTCATCCCCTGCTCCGCGGTCCATTGGGCCGAGGCGCGCGTCGCCGATCCCCACCAGATGCGTTCG
>JBBSOW010000178.1:0-3235 GCA_038259365.1 Propionibacteriales bacterium | reverse complement strand
TATGCAGCAACAACAAGGTGATCTCAGGAGGACGTCATGATCATGAACGAAGGCAACACCGACCGTCTGCTCAGGGGTGGTTCAGCCGCTGTGCTCGTTGCCGCGGCCGCAGTCGTGGGGCTCACCGAGTGGGGAGGGATTCTCATGCTCGCCGTCGCTGCGGTGCTTCTCGTCACCGCGGCCACAGGGCCCTGGATGCCGACGCGGTTGCGTCCGAGCTCCCTGATGAGATTCCAGGGCTGTTGCGCTATGCCCGGATCCTCACCCGGGACGCTGCTGCCGCAGAGGACCTCGTTCAGGAGACGGTGGCGCGAGCGCTCGAGCAAGCCCACGGTTTCCGAGGTGGGTCCTCGACCACCACGTGGCTCCACCGCATCCTCCACAATCTGGCCGTCGACGATCTGCGTCGGCGCAAGGAGGACCCGCGGGAGGACGTCGCCGACGCCGTAGAGGCCAGGTGGCGCGACGACGCCTACACCGTTGACCCCGAGGCGGTCCTTCTTCGCGCAGAACAGCGCAGCGATCTTTGCGAGGCGCTGACCCACCTTCCCTTCACGCACCGCAGTGCCGTGCTGCTGCACGACGCCTCGGGGTTGACCGTGCCTGAGATCGCGGAGATC
The DNA here is from genome assembly GCA_038259365.1 of Propionibacteriales bacterium. Lineage (GTDB taxonomy): Bacteria > Actinomycetota > Actinomycetes > Propionibacteriales > Propionibacteriaceae > JBBSOW01. The sequence continues at coordinate 2,615 of JBBSOW010000178.1, read as the reverse complement.
CAGCACGTCACGCTTCCGGCCGCCAAGCAGCGGCTACGCCGTGGACGCATGATGCTGGTCTCCGAGCTGGCCGCAGGCCGGGAGCGGAGAGAACTGATGCGCGGAATCCCGCTTCGCTGCTGGCAGGCGCGCCAGCACATCAGCGACTACATCGACCAGGCGCTGGACGTCGAGACGGCGAGACGTGTCGATCGGCATCTCGCCCAGTGCCCCACCTGTCCACCCCTCTACGCCGCTCTGGTCGGGGTTACCCGGGTGCTGCGTGAATCCTCACGTGACCCGGACACCGTGGTGCCTCCGGGGCTCAGAGCACGACTGAGCAGGGCCACCATGCGCGAACAGTGACGGCGTGGGGCTTCCCGGGCACGGTGTTCGCTCGGCTCCTCCGTCGCGGGTGTCACCGTGCGCGGATTCGGTCTGGACGCGCCGCTCGTCTGTCTGGTTCAGCGACTGATCGCGGTGAAGTCACCGCCTTGGCCGCCGCGGGAGAGTGGTTTTCGTGTCAGCATCGTTGGCATGCCGCAATCCCTTCGTGCCCCGCTCCTCGGGCTCGGACTGGAGGAGGTCACCGGAGCTCGTCGGCGGCCCCCAGGGGTGTCGAGCTGGACGAGCACGGACTACGGGTTCACACGGCTAGCGGCTGGTCCTCCCACCTGGCTGCTCGCGATGTCATCGCCATCACCTGGGCGATGGTGGGCAGCGTCGTCACCCCGTGAGCTCGGGGACCACGGGTCCACGGGGCCCCGTACGCCGGGAGCGAGGTCTCGGCGATGCCGCCCCATCGGGACGAAAAAGTCTTCCACCGACTCGATGAGACGCCCCGATGACTGATCTGAGCCTGGTACTCCTCGCGGCGCTGGTAGCCGGCCTCGCGGCCGCCGCCCTCCGGCTACCACCCCTGGTGGGCTTCCTGGTCACTGGGTTCGTCCTGAATGGCGCGGGGGTCCCCGAGCTGCCAGCGCTCGACACGCTTGCCGACCTCGGTGTGGCGCTGCTCTTGTTCGGGATCGGGCTCAAGCTCGACGTGCGCGTCCTGGTCCGTCGCGAGGTCTGGCTGACCGCCGTCGTGCACGTGAGCGTCACGGTGGTGCTCAGCCTCGCCTATCTGGCGGCCCTTGCCGTGATCGGCATCGGCCTGCTCCGCGGACAGGACTGGCGCGCCCTGCTGGTGATCGGTTTCGCCCTCTCGTTCTCCAGCACCGTGCTGGTGGTCACCGTTCTGGAGGATCAGGGCTCGTCCCGGTCCCGGTTCGGGCGGACGGCGGTCGGGATCCTGGTCATCCAGGACATCGCCGCCGTCCTCTTCCTGACGCTTGCCAAGGCGTCGCCACCGAGCCCCTGGGCGATGCTGCTGATCCTGCTGCTGCCGGCCGCATGGCCGATGCGGCGCCTTCTGCGCCACCTCGGCCACGACGAACTGATGCCGCTGTTCGGGGTGGCCCTTGCGCTGGGCCCCGGCTACGCGCTCTTCGAGGCCGTGGGGCTCAAGGGTGACCTAGGCGCCCTGGTCATCGGCCTCCTGCTCGCCGCCGAGCCGCGCGCAGACGAGCTGTCCAAGGCCTTGTTCTCGGTCAAGGAGCTCTTGCTGGTCGGCTTCTTCCTCTCGATCGGGTTCACCGGTCTCCCCTCGAGCGCGGACCTGCTGCTCGCGGGACTGCTTCTCCTCCTGATTCCGCTGAAGGCGCTGGGTTTCGTCGTCCTGCTCTGGTGGCAGGGCATGAGACACCGCACCTCGATCATGGCTGGGAGCGTGCTCGCCAACTACTCCGAGTTCGGCCTCATCGTCATCGTCGTGGGGGCCTCGGCCGGCTTCGTCTCCGAGGACTGGCTGCCCGTCGTCGGAAGCACGGTTGCGATGAGCTTCATCCTCTCGATCGTGGTCAACCGCCGCACCGGCTGGCTGGTCGCCTACGCCGAGCGGCACTTGCCGGAGCAGGACACGGCGCAGCTGCACCGCGACGACCGGCCCATCGACGTCGGGCACGCGGACGTGGTCGTGTTCGGGATGGGGCGGGTCGGGCAGGCGGCGTATCGCCAGCTTGCCGACACCTACGGGCTACGTGTCGTCGGCATCGAGAGCCGCGAGGAGCGCGCCGTTCAGCTCCGCGAGCAGGGCCTCGAGGTGATCGAGGGAGACGCCACTGACCCCGACCTGTGGCGTCGACTCACCCAGACCGACGCTTTGGAGATCGCCATCCTTGCGATGCCCTTCCACGGCAGCAACCTGGCAGCCATGGCGCAGCTCGAGGCCAGCGAGTTCAGCGGCACCGTCGCGGCCATTGCGCAGTACGACGACGAGGCCGCCGAGCTCAGCGAGCGCGTCCACTCGGTCTTCGGGCTGTACGACGGCGCCGGTACGGCGCTGGCCGACCGTGTCGCTGAACAAACCGGGCGGCATCGCGGCGAGGACGGGCCCGAAACGTCGGCGGACGCATGATGGAGAAGAAGCCGTTCCGGTGACTGATCGGTCATCGAGTGCGTCGCGACAGGCCGCACCTGCTATCGGTGGAGCCAGGTCCTCACATCCGTGGGCAGGGACGCTGCGACGCGGTCTAGGTAGTGGGTGAGCTCGGCGGGCGTGAGGGCGTCTCGACCGCTGCCCGAGGTGCCGGACC
>JBBSOW010000177.1:0-3278 GCA_038259365.1 Propionibacteriales bacterium | reverse complement strand
CGAGAACGGCGTCGCCGTGGGCCTGCCCGTCAGCAACCGGCGCCGCGAGCTCGAGGGAACGGATCGCCAAGAGGACCGTGAACTGGAAAGGCGAGAAGACGCCGAACACGCCGCGCGGGCGGGCGCCAAGGTCGAGCACGAGAGGGATGAGTCCATCGACGCGTCCACGGCCGATAACCCGGCGGGTTCGCGGTCGGCTTAGCTGCCGGCAAGGGCGGCCTCAAGCGTTGACCCGAGCGGTCTCAGGCCTTGACCCGAGCGGCCCGAGCGGCCTCAGGCGTTGACCAGTGCGGTCCAGGGATCGGTGCATTTCGTCGAGACCACGACGTCCAGCGCCGGGCACTCGGCACCGAGAAGCTCGGCCAGCTCGGGCAACCACGTCCACTCTGCGGCCCAGTGGGCCACGTCGAACAGCACGGGAGAACGCGCCCATTCCAGGGCCTCGGAGGCCGGATGGTGCCGCAGGTCCGAGGTGAGGTAGCCGTCGGCCCCGCTGGTCCTGGCCGCGTCGAGCATCGAGTCACCCGCCCCGCCCAGCAGCGCGACGCGCTCCATCCGGCGATCGGGATTCCCGCCGATCCGCACGCCGCCCAGGGTTTTGGGCAGCGCGCGGGCCACCACCTGGGCAAACTGGGTGGCCGTCATCGGTTCGGCCAGCTCGCCGACCCGGCCGAGGCCGGAATCGGGATCCGGCAGGCTGAACTCGGTGAGGTGATAGGCGGGCGTCTGGTAGGGATGCGCCGCCAGGAGCGCGGTCACGACCGCCGCGCGGCGGCGGCGTGGGGCGATGACCTCGATCCGCACCTCGTCGACCTCCTCGAGGGCGGCATCGGCGAGGCGCCCCGGCGACGTCCCGATGAACGGCTCCGAGCCCGGGAGGGGCCGGAACCGACCCGTGCCGGCCGAGGAGAACGAGCAGGTGTCGTAATCGCCGATGGCGCCGGCCCCCGCCTCGGCCAGCGCGGTTCGCACCCGTTCGGCGTGCTCGGCGTCGACGTAGGCGGTGAGCGTGATCAACTGGATCGGATCGGGCAGCAGCGGGCGGACGTTCACTAGCCCGACGGCCCGCGCCAGGGCCGCGCTCACCCCTCGCGCGGGCTTGTCGGCGTTGGTGTGGGCGGCGTAGATCGAGATGCCCGCCCGCGCGGCGGCCAAGATCAGCCGGCCCTTGGGCTCGTCGGAATCGATCGCGTGTAGGGGCTTGAGCAGCGGCGGGTGGTGGGCGATGATCAACTGCGCGCCGACGGCCTCCGCCTCGGCCAGGACCGCGGAGGTCACGTCCACCGCCAGCAGCGCCCGTTCGATCGACGCCGACCGGTCGCCCACCGCCAGCCCCACCCGATCCCACTCCTCCGCGCGGGCGCTCGGGTAGTGCCGCTCCATGGCCGCCATGACCTCGGCCACGGAGAGGGTCATCGCCGCCTTCTCGCTCTCGCAGGGATTCAGCTCGATGCGGCGTCGGCGTTGGCCGCGCGAGCGCGGAGCGCCCGGGCGGCGTCGTCGCCGCGCTCGGCCAGCACCCGCTTGACGGGATCGGTGAGGGTCGCCGTGCCCTGCCAATCCCGCACCTTGTCCAACCACGCCTGATCGGCGTAGGGGCTCGGATACAGGCTCTCGAGGGCGTTGGATTGCAGGCTCGTCCCCATCTTCTCCCAGGCGCCGGCCGAGGCCGAGATGTCCTCGCACATCTGCAGGTAGCGATCGCCGTAGCCGGCCAGCACCTCGTCCTGGCCGAACTGCCAGAAGTTGGCGACGATCTGCTGGTGGGTCTCGTTCGGCACTTCGATGTCGTTGGTCGCGCGCTCCCACGCGGCGGCCTTCGCCTCCGCGAGGGGTTGGGCGGCCCGGGCGCCGGCGGCGTTCTCCGAGCCGGTGATGGTGTTGTCTCGGGCGAGTTCGGCGTCGATCTCGGCGTCCCCGACCCGGCCGAGCGCGGCGAGGGCGGACACGACCGACCAGCGAAGGTCGGCGTCGACGGTGAGGCCCTCGGGGATCTCGGCCGCGCTGAGCCAGCCCTCCAAGACGGCGACGCCGGCGTCTGTTTCCACCGCGGCCGCCAGGGCGCGCGCGAACGCGAGCTGGTGATCCGAGCCTGGCTCGGCGTCGCGGAGCAGGCGACCGGCCCCGGTCTCCAGCCGCTGGACGAATTCGGTCCGCTGCTCGCGCGGTGCGTAGAAGTTGGCGGCGCTGCGGGCCTGGGCGAGCACCTTGTGCACCCCGCTGAGGTCGGTTTCGGCGGCGACCCCGCGGAACGCCAGCTCGACGTACTGGCGCGCCGGCATCTCGCCGTCGCGGCACATGTCCCAGGCGGCGCCCCAGCAGACGGCGCGCGCCAGATCGCTGTCGAGGTCGCTCAGGTGCGCGATGAGGGTGGCCTGCGAACGGTCGTCCAGGCGGATCTTGGCGTAGGTGAGGTCGTCGTCGTTGACGAGCAGCAGATCGGGGCGCGCGAGACCCACGAGCTCGGACACCTCGGTGCTCGCGTCGGCGATGTCGGTCTCCACCCGCTCGGTGCGGGTGAGTTTGCCGTCGACGAGGCGGTAGAGGCCGATCGCGATGCGGTGGTGCCGCAGCGTCGGCGCGCTCTCGGCGGCGGACTGCGCGACGGCGAAGCGGGTGAATCTGTCCTCGTCGTCGGTGTCGAAGTCGGCCCTGAGCAGGTTCACCCCGGGTACCTCGAGCCACTCGGCGGACCAGCCGGACAGGTCGCGTCCCGAGCTCTTCTCCAGCGCGATCAGCAGATCCTTGAGCTGGGTGTTGCCGAAGGCGTGCTCGGCGAAGTAGTCGCGGATGCCGGCCAGGAACTCCTCGCGGCCGACGAAGGCGACGAGCTGGCGCAGCGTGGAGGCGCCCTTGGCGTAGGTGATGCCGTCGAAGTTCAGTTCGACGGCCTCCAGGTCCACCATGTCCGCCGCGATGGGGTGGGTGGTGGGAAGTTGATCTTGGCGGTAGGCCCAGTTCTTGCGGGCGTTGGTGAACATGGCCCACGCCTTCATCGGATCCTCGGCGCTCTCGGCCTGGGCGAAGTGGGAGGCCCACTCGGCGAAGGATTCGTTGAGCCACAGATCGTCCCACCACGTCATGGTGACCAGATCGCCGAACCACATGTGGGCCAGCTCGTGCAGGATCGTGTTGTCGCGGCTCTCGTAGGCCGCGCTGGTCTCCCGCGAGCGGAACAGGTATTCGTCGCGGAAGGTGATGCACCCGGCGTTCTCCATCGCCCCCATGTTGTACTCGGGCACGAAGGCCTGATCGTAGCTGCCGAAGGGATAGGCCAT
>JBBSOW010000176.1:0-3398 GCA_038259365.1 Propionibacteriales bacterium | reverse complement strand
GTCCGCCTCGTCGGGCACGAAGTCGAGCTCCGCGCTCACAGCGACCCGCTAGCCGGGGATACCCCGGCTAGCGCTTGGGTTTGTCCGGCAACGCGTCTGTGTTGATCGTCGCGGAGGTGCCGGTCATCGGATCGGAGACCTCCAGCCATGCCTTGGAATCCTCGATCAGCTCGGCCACCAGCTCCGGTTCGGCGTCGGTCTGCACGACGAACTGCACTCCCTCGTCGTCGTCATCACCGGCGAGCCGCTCGCGCGTCACCTCGGCCTTGAATCCGGCGATGACCAAGGCGCTCTTCAGCTCGTCGGCCTCGGCTTGAACGTGTGTGCAAATGCGCTGGGCCATCGGCCGTCAGCCCATGTGGGGGTAGTCGACGGCGGTCGGAGGCACCAGGGTCTCCTTGATCGCCCGCGGGCTCGCCCAGCGGATGAGGTTCCACATCGAACCGGCCTTGTCGTTGGTGCCCGAGGCGCGTCCGCCGCCGAAGGGCTGCTGTCCCACGACGGCTCCGGTGCACTTGTCGTTGACGTAGAAGTTGCCGGCGGCTCCGCGCAGACCCTCTTGGGCGGCCTCGACGGCGGCCCGATCGGTGGCGAAGATCGCACCTGTGAGGGCGTAGGAACTGCTCTCGTCAATCGTCGTGATGATCTTCTCGAAGTCGGAGTCCGGGTAGACGAAGATGCCCAGGAAGGGGCCGAAGTACTCCACGTTGAAGATCTCGGACTCTGGGTTGTCCGAGACCGCGACGGTGGGGCGGACGAACCAGCCCACGGAGTCGTCGACCACTCCTCCGGCGATGACCTGGGTGTCGGGAGCGTCCTTGGCCCGTTGAATGGCCCCGCTGAGCTTCTTGAACGCGGCCTCATCGATGACGGCGGAGGTGAAGTTGGCGAAGTCGCGCGGGTCGCCAACCTTCAGCCCGTCCACGTCGGCGACGAGACCCTCGCGGATCTCGTCCCAGATGCTCTGCGGAAGATAGGCGCGTGAGCACGCCGAGCACTTCTGACCGGAGTACTCGAAGGCGCCACGCACCAGGGCGGTCTGCACGGCCTTCGCGTCGGCGCTCGGGTGGGCCAGGATGAAGTCCTTGCCACCGGTCTCGCCCACGAGGCGCGGGTAGGAGCGGTAGTTGGAGATGTTGTTACCGACGCTGGTCCACAACTTTTGAAAGGTCGGCGTCGAGCCGGTGAAGTGAATGCCGGCCAGGCCCGGATCGTTGAGGATGACCTTGGAGATCTCCTCGCCCTGCCCGGGCAGGAGGTTGATCACGCCCGCGGGCAGACCCGCTTTCTCCAAGATCTCCATGATGTAGTGCGCCGCGAAGTGCTGGGTCATGCTCGGCTTCCACAGCACGGTGTTGCCCATAAGTGCCGCTGCCGTAGGCAGGTTGCCGGAGATGGCGGTGAAGTTGAACGGGGTGATGGCGTAGACGAAGCCGTCGAGGGGGCGGTAATCCAGCTGGTTCCACACCCCCGGGGCGGACACGGGCTGGATTTCGTGGATCTGGCGAGCGTAGGCGACGTTGAAACGCAGGAAGTCGATCAACTCGCAGACCGAGTCGATCTCGGCCTGCTGCACCGTCTTGGCCTGGCCGAGCATGGTGGCGCCGTTCAGGGTGTCGCGGTACGGCCCAGAGATCATGTCGGCGGCACGCAGGAAGACGGCGGCGCGCTGGTTGTAGGGCATGGCGGCCCAGGCCGGAGCGGCGGCGGCGGCCGCGTCGATGGCCGCCTGCGCGTCCTTGCCATCGGCCTGGCGTCCCCTGCCGAGCACGTGGGCGTGATCCGAGGGCATCCGCACCTCGAACTCGGGCCCGCCACCGAGCTTGCGTTCCCCGCCGATGACGGTGGTGAACTCGACTGGATCGGCTCCGCTCATTTCGGCCAACCGCACTTCCAAACTCGCCCGCTCCGGGGTGTTCGGGGCGTAGGTCAAGACAGGCTCGTTGACGGGGCTCGGGATAACAGTGATCGCGTCCATCCGAGCAGGCTACCGCGCCTCAAACGGTTTTGCACTCGCGCGGACGCCGGCGCATATTGGGCCCCTAGCTGGCCTTGGCCTTGCGCGACTTCGCGGCCGCACCCTCCGACGATGGCGAGGTAGCCTTCTCCTGGGCAGAATCTTGGGTCGCCTTGGCCTCCTCGCGTCTCTTCTTGGCCGCCTCGACCGAGGCGCGCAGCGCCGCGACGAGATCCACCACCTCGGCATCGCCGGACCCGGACTCGTCGTCTTCGGATGGCATTGGGGCGCCCTGGAGCTTGGACTCCACGACGGCCTCGAGGGCCTCCCGATAGGAGTCGGTGTAGTTCTCGGGCTCGAACTGACCGGCCAGGGACTCGATGAACATCTGCGCCATGGCGACCTCGGGCTCGGAGACCGAGATGTCTTGGGAGGGGGTGGCGAACTGGCCGTCACGAAGCTCGTCAGGCCACAGCATGGTGTGCATCAACAAGATGTCATCGCGTACCCGGATGAGGGCCAAGGATTCCCGGCTGCGCAGCGCCACTTTCACCACGGCGGCCTTGCCGGCCTTGAGGAGCGCGTCGCGGAGCAGCACGTAGGGCTTGGCGCCCGGCCCATCGGCCTCGAGGAAGTAGGTCTTGTCGAAATAGGTGGGGTCGATCTCTTCGGTGTCGACGAACTGGACCACCTCGACGGCCTTGGTCGTCTTCAGCGGCAGATCGTCGAAATCGGACCTGTCGAGGATCGCCATCCGCCCATCGGGGGTCTCGAAACCCTTGGCGATCTCGGCGAACGGAATCTCCTTGCCGCAGACCTCGCACACGCGCTTGTACTTGATCCGGCCCCCGTCCTCGGGGTGGATCTGGCGAAAGCTGATGTCCTTGTGTTCGGTGGCGGCGTACAGCTTCACCGGGATCGTCACCAGGCCGAAGGAGATCGCGCCCTTCCAGATTGAACGAGGCATGGGCCCATTCTCACCGACGCGGACCGGCACGACAAGAGCTTGAGCTCAGGCGACCTCGGCCCACCCCGGATCGGGTAGCTCCATGTGGTCGCTCTCGTCCTGATAGAGCGACCACTCATAGAGCACGTCGTCAGGAGGCATCGCAGCGGAATTCGCGTCGGGAGCAGAGTCGCTGCGACTGGCCCGCCCGACACGGGACTGATCGAGCATCTCGGAATACCCACTGCTGACCTCATATTCGTATCCAAACGGTGATCGCCACTCGTAGGTTCCTGGTTCGGGTTGGCTGAGTTGCCAGCCGCCAAAGGTTTTGGCCCGGTGTTCGCGCCGTCCAAGGGGACCCAGGTTGGACGGCCGGGTCTGGCCCGGCGGGCCGCTGGCCCGGTAGGGGATGGTGTGGTCGAGGTCGGCGTGGACCGAGCGGGTGGTGGAGAACGGGAACACCGAGAACGGTTCGCGGATGTGGAGTTGGGT
>JBBSOW010000175.1:0-3439 GCA_038259365.1 Propionibacteriales bacterium | reverse complement strand
GGTAGAGACGACGCGGTTGAGCTTGAAGAACAACCCCGCCGAGATGGTGGCCCCCGAGCGCGAGACCCCAGGGACCAGCGAGAGGCACTGAATGAGCCCGATGAACAACCCGTCGCGCACCCGGATGTCGCTCTCGCCGCGTTCGTTGCCGCTCGCGACCGCCTTGGCATACCGCCGCTCGGCGAGGAACATCGCGAAGCTCCAGGCGATCAGCGCCCCGGCCACCACCCACAGCGATCGCAGCGGACCCTCGATCACGTTACGCAGGGCGAACCCGACCAGGCCCACCGGGATGGAGCCGACGATGACGGCCAGCGCCATCGTCCAGTCCTGGGACGCGCGGGACTCGCGGTCTCTGAGCCCGGCGAAGAAGGCCACGAGCAGGGTGAGGATCTTCTTGCGGAAGAACAACAGCGTCGCGGCGATGGCGCCGAGCTGAATCGTGGCGGTGTAACCGGTCACGGTGGGATTATCGATCTGGAGGCCGAGAAGCTTCTCGGTGATCGTCAAGTGCCCGGTGGAGGAGACGGGCAGGTACTCGGTGAGACCCTCCACGATGCCCAAGATTACCGCGTCCAACCAACCCACAACTGCTCCCCAGCTACCTCGCCCCCGGTGGGCAAACCCAGGACACTGTACGTGCTCGAGGCCCCCTTCGGCGAGATCTCGGAATCTGGGGTGGGCGTTTACGCTTACCCCATGACGACGTTACTGCTGCTGAGGCACGGAAGAACGACGGCCAACTCCACCGGCGTGCTCGCGGGACGCTCGGCGGGAGTCGATCTGGACGAGGTGGGCTTGCGTCAGGCCGACGCCGCCGCCCAGCGCATCTCCGGCTTGCCGATCGCCGGCGTCGTCACCTCGCCCCTGCAGCGCTGCCGACGCACCACCGAGCGGATCACCGCCGATACCCAGTGGCCCGTGCATACCGATCGCGGGCTCATCGAGTGCGGTTACGGCGATTGGACGGGGCGCAAACTCGCCGAGTTGGCCAAGGAGAAGCTGTGGGGCACCGTGCAAAGCCAGCCCTCGGCCGTGCAGTTCCCCGGCGGCGAGGCGTTGGCCGCGATGTCGGCGCGGGCGGTCTCCACCGTTCGCGGTTGGGACGCCCGGTTGGCTGCCGAGACAGACGATCAGGCGATCTGGGTGGCGGTCTCCCACGGTGACATCATCAAGGCCATCCTGGCCGACGCCCTCGGGATGCACCTGGACAGCTTCCAACGCATCACGGTCGATCCGGCCTCGATCTCGATCATCCGCTACACCCAGGCCCGGCCCTACGTCGTCACGATGAACTCCACGGCGGGCGATCTCGGGCACCTCGCTCCGGCTAAGAAAACCAGGGGCGCTAAGCGCAAGCGCAGCGACGACGCGGCGGTCGGCGGCGGCATGGGCTCGGGGCAGTGACGCCGATTTGCCTCCGGCCGTAGGGTAAGCCCCATGGCGAGTGTGGTTCACAGCTTCGAGACCCCCGATCGATTCGTAGCCGGCACGGTTGGCGAACCGGGTGCCCGCACCTTTTTCCTCCAAGCGCGAGAGGGCAACCGCATCACGAGTGTGGCCTGCGAGAAACAACAACTGGCCGTCCTCACCGAGCACCTCGAGCGAGTGTTGGAAGAGATCGCCAAGCGGATGACCGGCGGGGCCGAGCTCCCCCCGGCCCAGCAGTTCGCCCGCGACAGCGAGCCGTTGGACGTGCCCATCACCGAGGAGTTTCGGGTCGGCACGATGACGATCGCCTGGGACGTCGCGGTGCAGCGGGTCGTCATCGAGATGTTTTCCAGCGTGGACTCCGAAGCCGGGGATTTAGGCACCGACGAGGACGAGCCCGCGCGGGAGCTGAATCCCGAGGTCAGCGCCGAGGAGGCGAGCGCCAACGAGACCGAGCGGGCCGAGGAGGTGCTCATCGTGCGGATCTCCACCGCCGAGGCGCGGGATTTCATCGCCCGCGCCAACGCCGTCGTCTCCGCCGGGCGGCCGAACTGCCCGTTCTGTCTGCAGCCGATGGAACCCGAGGGCCACATCTGCCCGCGCGCCAACGGGTACCGCCGTCCCCTGTTCTGATCCACCCATGACTCTGGTCGAACTATGACGCCTATCGAAGCATGACCCTGTCGCCGCTGAACGTCGATCTCACCGACGGCGCCCTGGAACTGCTGGGCCGCCTTACGCAGGCTTCCAACGCCACCTTCTTGGCCGAGCTCGCCCGCTCGGGATCGAAGGGCGGCGAGGCCGCAACGCGGTGTGTCTACAAGCCGATGTCGGGGGAGCGCCCGCTCTGGGACTTTCCCGATTCCACCCTCGCGTTGCGCGAGGTGGCCGCCTACGAGCTGTCCGCCGCCGCCGGGTTCGACGTCGTGCCGCCGACGGTGCTCTTCGACGGGCCGCTGGGTACCGGTTCCCTCCAGGCCTGGATCGGCGATCTCGATCAAGGCCCCGACTTCGAGCTCGTGGACATCGTGCCGAGCAAGGAGGTGCCCGAGGAGGGATGGTTCGAGGTGCTGGAGGGCATTGGGGCCAACCACGAGCTCGTCACCGTCATCCACGCCGACGACGCGCGGCTGCGCTCGATGGCGTTGTTCGACGCCATCATCAACAACGCCGACCGCAAGGGAGGTCACATCATCGGCGCCGGTGGGAGGGTCTTCGGCGTGGATCACGGGGTGAGCTTTCACCACGAGCCCAAGCTGCGCACCCTGTTGTGGGGTTGGCAGGGCGACGCCCTCGGGTCCGGCGAGATTGCGCTCGTGCAACGCTGCGCCGACGTCGCCGGCGACGTGCTGGGGGAGCTGTTGTCCCGGCGCGAGATCCAGGCCCTGCGGCGGCGCTGCGGAGACCTCGTCGAGTCCGCGCGGATGCCCTCGGCGCCGGGGAACTGGCCGGCCGTCCCGTGGCCGCCGTTCTAGGTGCTCCGGCCGCCTGCGAAGCCGGTTGAGGTCGATGCTAGGCGTGCGTCACTGGGTCTGCAACAGGTTCCCGGGGAAGCCGGTGCGCCAGATCACCTGGTTCCCTAGATAGGTGATGCGCCAACCGTCCGCCAAACGGATCAGCGCTGCGGTGATGATGCCGCCGGCCGTGAATGAGCGTTCGAGCATGCTCGCGTCGACGGGCCGATCGTTCCAGAGATGGACGGCGACGAGATTGGCTCGAACCGTGGCTGCGTCGCCGTCGATGTCCACATCGTGTCCGGTGAGCAGGTGCTGGCTGGCCTCGAAGCGGTCAAAGCTGCGCGCATGGCCCTGCGCGATGTTCGCCGGACCCACCGTGACCGCACCGTTGGGGCGGATCATCTTGGCGTCCGTTGAGAGCAGCTGGCCGAAATAGGACTCGTCGAAATGCTTCTCATCCAAGGCGCGAAAGTAGCTGTTGACGACTCGGACAATGCGCTTTTCATCAAGCCAGTGGTCGACCTCGGCGTGATCCAATGCGTTCGGTTCAG
>JBBSOW010000174.1:0-3711 GCA_038259365.1 Propionibacteriales bacterium | reverse complement strand
CTGCGCCGTCGTCACCGGGGACTTCCTCGCGCACCAGCGATCGATCGGCAACGACCTGGTGACCCCGGCGCCGCAGTACCGCTTCCCGGGTCTGGTCCCCGGCGACCGGTGGTGTGTCACTGCGGGCAACTGGCTGCGGGCCCACACCGACGGAGCCGCGGCCCCCGTGGTCCTCGCCGCCACGCACGAACGCGCGACCGAGATCGTCCCACTGGAGGTGCTACAGGCCCATGCGATCGACGTGCCGGACGACATCGCCGACCTGGAGTGAGGGCGAGAAGGTCCCGAGTTCCGCCACCGCGGTTTCCGCGTGCGGAAGGCCGCTGCCCGGCTACACCCCTTGAGCAGGCCCCTGGAAACAGCGCTGCGTGGCCAGCAGCTGTCACCGGGCGAGCGCCGCCTATCGGACTGCGTCCGCAGGCGGCGCTATGACGCACTCACCCCGGTTGAAGATGGCCCGGTCTTTCGCGGAGCTGGCCCTCTCGGGTAGGTCGGTGTCGGCGGGCTTGCTCCACTCGCTCGACCACCAGGTGTGAGGTTGACGGTCGGGGAGTATCGACACCGCCGCAACCGGCGTCAACCATAGTTGACAGCATTCCGACCTGTCAACTAGGGTTGACGTTGTGAGTGAAGACATCCGCACTGCGATTGGCGCTGCGCAGGGCGGGGAGCCTTTGCCCGAGCTGCGCCGGCTGCAGGCTCTGCACGCCGAGCTGGCCCGTGCTGAGGCCGAGCAGGTGCGCAGGGCCCGGGCTCTGGGGTACTCCTGGGTCGTGATCGCCGGCGCCCTGGGTGTCAGCAAACAGGCCGTGCACAAGAAGTACGGTCGTAGGTAGGGCTCTCGCCCGCTCTCGCGCATCAATCGGCAGGGAACCCGCATGTCAAGCACAGCCACCCCCACACGCGGACGCCGTGGTCGTCGCGCACCTGAGGAGGGTTCGCGCGCGAGCCTGAAGCAGCTGCTGCCATTCCTCTTCGAACATCGCCGCGTCCTGGTGATCGTCGTGGTCCTGAGCATCGTCGGTGCGATCGCGACCCTCGCGCAGCCGTTGCTGGTGGGTCTGCTGATCAATCGCGTGCAGGCGGGCGAGCCGCTGGGCATGCTCGTCTGGGGTGTCTTCGCGCTTGTGGTCGCGGCCTCCGTCATCTCCGGCTTTCAACACTTTCTGCTGCAGCGCACCGGCACTGCTGTGGTCTACTCATCGCGGCGCAAGCTGATCGGGCGCATCCTGCACCTGCCGATCAGCGACTTCGACGCTCGGCGAACGGGCGATCTCGTCTCGCGGGTCGGCACCGACACGACTTTGCTGTACGCCGTCCTCACACAAGGTCTGGCCGATGCCGTCGGAAACAGCCTGGTCTTCCTCGGCGCCCTCGTGGCGATGGCGCTCATCGACCCCACGCTCCTGGGTCTCATCGTCCTGGTGATCGGCGTGTCGATCGGGGGCGTGACCCTGCTCAGCAGGCGGATCCGCACCGCCACGCGAGACCAGCAGGAGAAGGTGGGCGAGCTCGCGTCGGGCGTGGAGCGATCCGTCGGATCGATCCGCACCGTGCGCGCGGCCGGCGCCAGCGACCGTGAGGAGGCCGCGATCTCTCAGTTGGCCAAGGACGCCTACGACCAGGGCGTTCGGATCGCCAAGGTGTCGGCGCTCATCGTGCCGATCGCGGGTATCGCGCTGCAGCTGTCGCTGCTGGTCGTGCTCGGGGTCGGCGGCCTGCGGGTCGCCTCCGGCGCGATCACCGTCGCCGCCCTCGTCACGTTCGTCATGTTCTTGTTCTTGCTGATCGCTCCGCTCGGATCAACCTTCGGTGCGATCACGTCCGTCAATCAGGCGCTAGGCGCCCTCGGCCGCATCCAGGAGATCCTCGACCTGCCGACCGAGACTCAAGGCGACGCCGCGCTGGCGACGCGGGTGCGCGATGCCGAGAACCATCGCGCCGGTCCACCCGGCGCGGCGATCGAGTTCCGCGACGTGCACTTCCGCTATCCCGACGCCGTCGTCGCCGCGCGGCGCACGGCGGAATCCGAGGCGCTCGGGGTCCTCGAGAACGCGCACGTCGACGCCCACTCCATGCCCGGGACCGCGGACCTCGCACCCACCCCGGTCGCCGGTGAGGTGCTGCGTGGGGTGTCCTTCTCGGTGCGGCGAGGTTCTCGCGTTGCACTGGTCGGGCCCTCGGGCGCAGGAAAGAGCACAACCCTCGCCCTCATCGAACGCTTCTACGACCCGACCGGCGGCGCCGTGCTCATCGACGGAGAAGACGCCCGCACCCTCGATCGCGCCGCGCTACGCGCGCGCCTGGGCTACGTCGAGCAAGACGCCCCGACCCTCGCCGGGACCATCGCCGAGAACCTGCGACTGGCCTCACCCGAGGCATCCGATGACGACTGCGAACGCGTGCTGCGCGCCGTGAACCTGGGCGAGGTACTCCAGCGCAATCCCCTCGGCGTGCACGCCCCGGTCGGCGAGAGCGGCGTCATGCTCTCCGGCGGGGAGCGTCAACGTCTCGCGATCGCTCGTGCACTGCTGGCCGCACCCCCGATCCTGCTGCTGGACGAGTCAACCTCCTCACTGGACGGGCTCAACGAGCAGCGCATGCGCGACGCGATCGACGCCGTCGCGACCGACCGCACCCTCATCGTCATCGCCCACCGCCTGTCCACCGTCGTCGACAGCGATCACATCGTCGTCATGGACCACGGCCAGGTCGTCGGCCAGGGCACCCACTGCGACCTCATCGACTCCACGCCGCTCTACCGCGACCTCGCCCGACATCAGCTCCTAGTCTGACCCGCCACCCCGCGCGCCGACACCCTCGCTACAAACCACAACGCCCAGCTCGCGGCGCTGTGACGCAGGTCAGAAGCCCACGCGTTCCAGCGTGGCTCTTGCCCGGAGGATGACCCGTCGTCGGCGCAATTCTGAGTAGCCTCGGTTCTGTGTCCAGCAAGTCGGAGCGACAAGCGGCTCGTGCCGTGGTTGCGGACTATCACGGCGCACAGCTGGGAGCACTTGTCGATCGTGTCGGGGAGGCCATCGACCGTCACCGTGCCGGCGAACTGGATGCCTTCGAGGTCGATCGTGTTCTCTTCCAATACTCGCGGGCGGCTAAGGAGCTGTGGAAGTTCTGCAACTACCTCCAAGTAGAGGTCGCCGCGGCAATGATCAGCGAGCAGCCGCCACAAGACTGGTGGGAACGCGGAGCTCCAAGAGAGCGGTGACGTCCGGCGGCTCCTCGGCCCCAGGCACGGATCTTCGCAGCGCAGAGGACAGTCGACTGGCCGCGAAGTAATGCGGATGGTGGAGCGCTTCACTTCCCACCCGGTTCTTCGATGATGGGGCCATCACCCAGTTGGCATCAGCATCCTCTTTGACGTGCTGGCGATTGACGAAACACACCCGGTGGTCGGTCGTGTGGTTCGAGCCGGTGACCTGTTCCGGTCAGGTCTCGAGCCACCGCTGCACGGCCGTCCGCACGAAGGCCAGCTCGGCCGGCAGCCCTGCCGGGTTGCCCGCGCGGTGTCCCCAGATGCTTGGGATCGGCAAAAGCTCCGCGGACGCCAGATGCGGCAGTTCGGCAGCGTTGTCTGCCACGCGGAAGTAGAGGTCGGTCTCGCTGGGCATCAGGAGCACGCGGGCCCGGATGGCGGCGAGTGCCGCTGGCAGGTCGCCGCCGCCGCTGATGTCGGCTTCGGACCACGTCAGG
>JBBSOW010000173.1:0-3946 GCA_038259365.1 Propionibacteriales bacterium | reverse complement strand
CGTCGACAGTCTGCTGCACGTCGACCGGCTCTCGGAGTAGGGTTTTGGCTTGTGTCCCGACTGCTGCGAGCCCACTGGCAGCTCTTCGCGGCGGGGGTGCGGGAGCAGGCGACGTACCGGCTGGCCGCGCTGGCCGGGCTGGTCGCGAACGTCACGTTCGGGTTGCTCAAGGTGGCGATCCTGTTCGCCACGGTGCGAGCCGCCGGGGGCGAACTGCAGGGTTACGACATCGCGACGATGAGCGCCTACGTGTGGATCTCCCAAGGCCTGCTCGGCTCGGTGAACCTGTTCGGGCGCTCCGAGATGTCGGAGCGGATCCGCACCGGCGATGTCGTCGTGGACTTCCTGCGCCCCCTCGACGTGCACACCGCCACGGTGGCCACCGAGGTGGGGCGTTCGGTGTTCGCGCTGCTGCCTCGTGGGATTCCGTCGGTGGTGATCGGCGGCCTGCTCGTCGGCATGGCCGCGCCCGAGCATCCGGCGTCCTACCTCCTGGGGGCGGTGAGCCTGCTGCTGGGGATCGTCCTTTCCTGCCTCGCGGTCTACCTGGTGGCCGCGTCGGGCTTCTGGCTGGTGGAGACCCGCGGCCTGCAGCTGTTCTACATGGTGGTGTCGGGATTCCTGGCGGGGTTGTTCGTGCCTATCTGGTTGTTCCCCGTCTGGCTGCAGGTGCTGGCCCAGGCGACCCCGTTCCCGGCGATGCTGATGTACCCCGTCGACGTGCTCTCGGGGCGCAGCGAAGGGTGGGGCGCGATCGCTCTCGTCGGCGTCCAGATCGGCTGGGTGGCGGCCACGGTGGCGGCCGGCCAACTGATGACGCGCGCCGGACGTCGACACCTGGAGGTGCAGGGTGGCTAACGCGGCGTCGGACCCGCGGAAAGCCCCCTCCCCGTATCGCGCCGTGCTCGCTTCCCGGATGCGGTCCCAGGTCAGCTACCGCGCCAGCTTCGTCACCGACCTCTCCAGCTCGCTGCTCGTGGGGCTCATCGAGCTGGCTGAGGTGTGGGTGCTGTTCCACAACGTCCCGGTCATCGGCGGCGTCGAGTTCGTCCAAATCCTGCTCGTCTTCGGGTTGGCCGACTTCTGCTTCTCGGTGGCCGACCTGGCCTTCGGGCACTGTGACAACCTGCCCGTCTACGTGCGCGCCGGAAAGCTGGACGTCTTCTACCTGCGACCCCAGCCCCTGCTGGCCCAACTGATCACCAGCGACATCTCGCTGCGACGGGTGGCGCGCGGCTTGGTGGGTTTGACGGCGCTGACGATCGGGCTGGCTCTCAACCCGATCGACTGGAGCCTGGGCGCGACGTTGTTGTTGATCACGGCGGTCCTGAGCGGGCTGACGGTGTTCTCGGCCCAGTTCGTCACCGCCGCCGGGCTGCAGTTCTTCTTGATTAATGGATCGGAGATGACCAACGCGTTCGTCTACGGTGGGCGCTACGCCGCGACCCAGCCCGCCGCGGTATGGTCGCGACCGCTGAAGGTGGCGTTCGGGTTCGTCTTCCCCATGGCGTTCGTCGCCTACCTGCCGGTGATTCGGCTGCTGGGGCTGCCGGGACCGGAGTGGCTGCCGTCCTGGCTGGGTTGGTGCACGCCGGTGGCCGCCTTGTGGGCGTGCGGCCTCGCGGCGTTCACTTGGCGTCTAGGGGTGCGGCACTACCAGGGAGGTGGGGGATGAGCGGCATCGTTTCGACCCGAGGCTTGAGCCGGGAGTTCAAGGTTCGTCAGAAGGGGTTGCGCCGCCGAACCGTGACGGCCGTGGATCGGCTGGACATCGAGATCTCGGCTGGAGAATCCGTCGGCTACATCGGCGCCAACGGGGCCGGTAAGTCCACGACGATCAAGATGCTCGTCGGCATCCTGGTGCCCACGGCCGGCGAGGTGCGGACGTGCGGGCGGGAGCCGGTGCGCGAGCGCCAAGCGCTGGCGCGCGAGGTCGGCGTCGTCTTCGGGCAGCGCTCCCAGCTGTGGTGGGACCTGCCGGTCCGGGATTCCTTCCGGCTGCTCGCCGCGATTCACGGCCTGGAATCCGGCCGGGAACGCCGCCGCACCGAGGAACTCGTCGAGCGGCTGGAGATGGCGGAGTTCCTCGGCGTCCCGGTGCGCCAGCTCTCGCTCGGCATGCGGATGCGCGCCGAGGTGGGGGCCGCGCTGCTGCATTCGCCCCGGCTGGTGATCCTCGACGAGCCGACGATCGGACTGGACGTGTTGTCCAAGCAGCGGTTGCGGGAGTTCCTGATCGCCGAGCGAGCCGAGCACGGCACCACCCTGCTCCTCACCACCCACGACATGGGCGACATCGAGCGCTTGTGCGACAGGGTGCTCGTCGTGGACCGGGGACGGCTCGCCTACGACGGGTCGCTCGGCGGGCTGTCCAAGACGGTGGGGGCGCGCCGCGAACTCGTCGTCGACCTCGCCGAGCCGACGCCCGACCTGCGCAGCATCGCCGACACCGAACACCTCGAAAGCGAAGGCAACGGCCTACGACAACGGCTGGGCTTCGACGCCGAGAGGACCACCGCGGCCAAGGTGCTGGCGGCGGTCTCCGAACGGGTCGAGGTGGTCGACCTCTCCGTCACCGAGCCGGACATCGAGGACGTCGTGCGCCGCATCTACGCCGCCCAGCGCTAGGACGCGTTCCGGCTCTCGATTGGCGGCGTCGCCCGATTGCGGAAACGTCTCGGGTCGAGGAAGGCGGCGTCGACGTAGGGGGATTCTCCGGTGACGATCTGGGCGATGAGCTCGCCGAGCCCGGCCGCGTGCTTGAAGGCGTGTCCGCTGCCGCCACCGCCCACCACCCAGGGGCTTTTGCCGTGGCGGCGACCCACCACGAATTGCTCGTCCGGGGTGTGGGTGACCAGGCACGTCACGGCTCGGCTCGGGACGGGGTCCAGGGCGGGCACGGCTCGGCGCACCATGGCGGACACCAGGGCGTGGTCGTCGGGGCCGACCCGGCGGTCGAGGTGATCCGGGTCGACCCTGGCGAAGGCCGGGTCGTGGATGGGCCCGATCTTCACGCCAGAGCCAGCCGTGTCGCCGTGGCCCCAGATGCCATTGCCTCCGCGATCCAGGGCTCGAACGAACACGGGGAATCTCGATAACTCCAAGGAGTCGTCGGCTGGGTCAACGGGCTCGAACCACGTCATCGGCGTGCGGATCGTCGCGAGATCCAGATCGGGAACGAATCGTTGTATCCAGGCGCCGGTGGTGACGACGGCCTGCCGGGCGGTGACCCTGCCTGCCGCGGTGTGTACCGCCACACCCTCGGACAGGGCCTGGAGGTCGGTCACCTTCGTTTCCGTTCGGATCTCCGCTCTCGCGTTCTCAGCGGCGGCAACGGCTGCTCGGATGGCCGTCTCGGGATAGGCGACGCCGGCCTCGGGGTCCCAGACCCCCACCGTGTCGTCGGACAGGTTGCGATGCTGCGGGTACCGTTCGGCCACCTGTTCCCTCGTAAGAAGCTCGACGGGGAGGCCATGCGCCCTCGCGGCCGCCAGCGTGCCGTCGATCACCGCGGTGCCGGGCGGACCGATCATGATCCCCCCGGTGGTGTGCAGAATCGTGCAGCCGGACTGCGCCTGCAGTTCCCGCCACAGTTCTCGGGACCGCCGAGCGATCGTCACCAGATTCGGGTGCTCCAGGCAGGCGACGCGGAACAGGCGCGTCTCTCCGTGGGATGAACCTCGATCGTGGCCCAGCCCGAACTGCTCGAAGGCCACCACCCGCAGCCCCCGGCTGGCGAGCCGCCACGCCGCGTGGGATCCCAACGCGCCCAATCCGACCACGACAACGTCGGCGTCAACCGTTGTCGCTGTCACGTTGCTTTCCCCTTGAGTGATGTCGAAAGTAGCTCGATTCATCGAAACGAACAAGGCGTGGATGCCACGCCCAACGTCACACTAGACTCCCGAGTGTGAGCAAAGCAGTGGCTAGGGTCGCACACGAGATT
>JBBSOW010000172.1:0-4065 GCA_038259365.1 Propionibacteriales bacterium | reverse complement strand
GGGAGCAGACCGGGGAGGCGCAGAAGAAGCTCTCCAGCCGCACCCCGCTCCTTGCGAGCCCGTCCAGGGTGGGGGTCTGGATCTCGTCGTTCCCGGCGCAACCCATCGCCCACGGCCCCTGGTCGTCGGTGAGGACGAACAAGATGTTGGGCTGGTTCGGATCTCGGCTGGCCACCTTTGCACCGTACTAAACCCGGGTTGTCGGCGCCCGGTTACGTCGCTCCGCCGCCGGGAGCACCTGCACTACCGGCTCGGGTAGCTCGCGCGCTGGCCCTCCGCTGGCTGTGCATCGCGACGAGGCCGCTCAGCTGTGTCTACACCCACTTGGCGATTCGGGTGCAAGCCTCGGCAACCCAACTGGTGAGGGTTGGACTGTCAATCCGCGGTCCGCGTAAGCAATGGCGATGGTGTAGCGGCCCGGACTGCGCCGTGCGTCGTCATGGCTTTGTCGTACCGGTGGAGACGGCGGGCGTGACAGGATGATTGCATGACTGAAGCGAACCCTTCCCTGTCCCCGCTGATCGTCCTGGCTGGCGCGAACGGCCTCGTGGGGTCTCACGTCTGCGCGGCGTTGAGCGAGCGCGGCGCACGGGTGCGAGCTGTCGTGCGGACCGCGGGCACCGCACCGAGCCTGCCCGGGATCGAGGAGGTCGTCGGGGAGTTCTTCGATCCCGCGTTCGCCGCGACCGTGGTGCAGGGTGCCGATGCCGTCGTCACCACCGTCCATCCGATGGGCTCCGATCTCGAAACCCAGCACCGGATCGGCGTCGAGGGCACCGCCGTCTTGGCCACAGAGGCTCGCGATGCGGGGGTCGCGCGGCTGATCCACATCTCCACCGCGGCCGTCTACGACCGTTCGCCGGGTGTCGGTGACGTTGACGAGTCCGGGGCTCTGGTCGGTGACGACGCCGGCGACTACCCCGTCACCAAGCGCGACGCCGACGCGACCCTGGCCCGGATCGACGGCCTCACCCGCATCCTGTTGCGGCCCCCGGCCATCCTCGGGGCCGGGGAGACCTCGATATGGAACACGCTGCGCCCCGCCGGGATCCGAACGGATCCGGAGGCTCGACGGGCCGTTCCCGAGCGCAGCTTCGCCTGGGTCCACGTCACCGACCTGGCCGCGTTCGCCGCCGACCTCGCCGCCGGCCGGATCCCCGCCGCCACCGAACCCGAAGCTGGCCCCGTCGAAGGAGAGTGCACGCCCGTCAACGTGGCCGCCGGCCCTGCCACCATCCGCGAGTACATCGGCACGGTCGCCAAAGCCGTCGGCGTCGAACCAACCTGGGAGGAAGGCCCCTCCTGGACGGGCCAAATAGTGGCTGACCGCGCTCACGCCTGGGGCTGGGCGCCCGAGGTGGACCTGGAGCAGGCGCTCACCGAGATCGCCGAGGGCTTGCGCGCCGGGTGACCGGGGTCATCGGCGGCCCAAGGGGAGGCGATTGAGCGGCACATGCTTGGGCGTAGTTCGAAGCGGATCGTCGCCGCCCGACCTCCCTGCTGACGATCGGTTGGCAAAGGAACCGGTTACCTGGCCGAACGGTCGGCTCTCGGCTAACACCAATTCTGACCACTCATTTGCCAGCTCATTGCAAAGCCACGCCTGGCTTCGGTTGCGAGCCAGAATGAGGGGTCAGAATTGGTGCGAGGCCCGCCTCCTTATCGGTGGATTCGGGGGGATCGCTGATTTCTCGGCGGGCCGGGCCGTCTGATGTCGCGGACCGTGGCCCGGGGAATAGTCCGGTAGGCGATCTGAGTCTTCAACATCGAACGTCAACGGCACCGGTGATTCCTGCGATGCATCGGAGGCAGACGGGTAACCACTGACATGTCGCCATGAGGGCCCACATCGGCATCAATGCCGGCACCGAGCATGTCCCCTCGGTGACAAACACCGCTCAAATGGTTGCGTTCCGGGTCACGGCCCGCACGACGAACCTGGCCGCCATGGTGGCGGACGTAGGCAAAGGTTCCACCCAAATGAGTTCGAAAGTCGTCAACCGGGCATCCCCACCCAGCAGGACGACATGATCCGCGGCCTGAGCTGCCCCTGGCCTGGGCGGTGGCGCCCCGTTCTTGACGGTCGGGCGCGCACCTCGCGCGGGCAGTCCGAGTGTGGCCGAGCGGGCGTCGAGTCTCCCCAGGGTGGTGTTTTCGGATTTTTGCGTAGGATACGACTCGAAGCTATTGCTGTTCGGCCAGTCTCATTCGGGTTCGTGCAGCAGATTCTTCCCGAGGCGGCGCGTTTGTCGAGCCGTCGCGTTCGAACTCGTCCCATCCCGAAGGAACCCTCTATGAGCGGAAACGCCACCTACCGGCTCGCCAACACCGCCATCTTGTCTGTCTCGGCCGTCGAAGCGCCCATCGTGAAGACCTCGGCCGAGTTCGACGACCAGCTGGCCGAGACCTACCAGCGCGTCCAGATGACCGGCGGCAAGCTCGAGGAACTGGCCGGCGTGTACGAGCGGCGCTGGTGGCCCGAGGACGTCAGCTTCGCCGACGGCGCCACGATGGCTGGCAGGAAGGCGCTGGCGGAGTCCGGCGTGGAGCCCGAGCAGATCGGCGTCATGATCAACACCTCGGTGAGCCGCGCCTACCTGGAGCCTTCGACGGCCGTGGACGTGCACGATCAGCTCGAACTGGGCACCCACTGTTTGAACTTCGATCTCGCGAACGCGTGCCTGGGCTTCGTCAACGGCATGCAACTGGCCGGCACGATGATCGACGCCGGGCAGATCGACTACGCCCTCATCGTCGACGCAGAGGGCTCGCGTCAGGTGCAGCAGGCCACCCTGAACCGGTTGGCCGGCGAGGACGCTACGGCCGATGACCTGCGCGCGCAGTTCGCCACCTTGACCATCGGGTCGGGAGCGGCGGCGATGGTGCTGGGCCGGGCCGACGCCAATCCAAGGGGCCACCGCGTCGTCGGCGGGGCCAGCCGGGCCGGCACCGAGCACAACGACCTGTGCGTCGGGGATTGGGAGCTGATGCGCACCGACACCCGGCGCCTGTTCGAGGCCGGTATCGCGCTCGCGCACGAGACGTGGAAGGACGCCGAAGCCGATTTCGACTGGACCAACATGGACGCCTACGTGGCCCACCAGACCTCGCGGGTGCACCTGGAGGGCCTGAGTGGGATGCTCGGCCTGACGATGGATCGGTTCCCGTTGACCCTGAAGACCTTCGGCAACATGGGCCCGGCGGCGGTGCCGTTCACGCTGGCCAAGCACGCCGAGAACCTCAGCGCCGGGGATCGGGTCCTGTTGATGGGCATCGGCTCGGGGCTGAATACCTCCTTCGCCGAAATCACCTGGTGAGCCGGGACTACCTGACAGATTTACCCGGGCTCGATCCCGGCTGGTCGCGGTTCGTGACCGCCCCAGACGCCGAGGGGATCCCGCGGCGCTGGCACATCCTCGATACCGGGGAGGTCTCCGCCCGCGACGGGTCGGGCCTACCGCCGAACCACCGCGGCACGATGCTGTGCGTGCACGGCAACCCGACGTGGTCCTACCTGTGGCGGCGCTTCCTCGCTAGCGCCCCGGAAGGCTGGCGCGTCATCGCGGTCGACCAGCTCGGGATGGGATTCTCCGAACCCGCTGCGGGCACCCTGGCCGAGCCCCGCGGCCTGCAGCAGCGCATCGACGATCTGGGTCACCTCACCGACGCCCTCCAGATCTCTGGGCGGGTCGTCGTCGTCGGTCACGATTGGGGCGGGCCCATCTCCTCGGGCTGGGCGTTGGCCCACCTCGATCGGCTCGCCGGGCTCGTGCTGGCGAACACCGCCGTGCACCAGCCCGTCAGCAGTGCATCCCCGGGGCTCATTCGCCTGGTCCGCGCGCCCGCGCTGATCAAGACGCTGTGCGTGAGCACCCCGGCGTTCGTGCGCGGCACGACCGCGCTCTCGCTGTTGCCAGGTTTGGGCTCACCCTGGGGGCCCAAGCCGACCAAAGGGGTTCGCGACGCCTTCGCCGTGCCGTACCCGAGCCCGAGCGCTCGATCTCGAGTCGGGCAGTTCGTCGCCGACATCCCCTTCGAGGAGGGCCACCCCAGCCGGCCCGCGCT
>JBBSOW010000171.1:0-4097 GCA_038259365.1 Propionibacteriales bacterium | reverse complement strand
CCAGTACCTCGCCTCGGCCCTGGATCGGGCGAGCTGGCCCGAGATCCTGGGCACGATCGCCGGCGACGACACGATCATGGTGATCACGCGCGATGCCGCGGGCGGCGAACACGTCGGCGAACGCCTGCGCGGCCTCGCCGGTGACTCGATGTTCGAACAGTGTGAAAAAGATGTCCCAATAGTGTGAAAATTTAGAGTCCATGCAGCGCCTCACGACACGACGACGGGAACGAGCACACGCATGAGCAAGCGGGCCGGTAAGGGAACATTGTGGGGAGGCCGGTTCGCTGGCGGGCCGGCGGAGGCGATGTTTGCGCTCAGCAAGTCCACCCAGTTCGATTGGCGGCTGGCCGAACACGACCTGGCCGGCTCGGCCGCGCACGCCAAGGCGCTGCGACGCGCCGAATTGCTCACCGAGGGCGAGCTGACGGACATGCTGGCCGGTATCGAACGCCTGCTCGATCGGGTGCTGGCGGGCGAATTCGTCGCCGAGGAGACCGACGAGGACGTCCACGGAGCGTTGGAGCGCGGGCTGATGGAGCAGCTGGGCCCCGAACTGGGCGGCCGGCTCCGCGCCGGCCGTTCGCGCAACGACCAGATCGCCACGCTGATCCGGCGCTACCTGCGCAGCGAGCTCCGGTTGGTGGCGCTCGAGCTGCTGGGTCTCGTCGGGGCGCTCAGCGATCAGGCGAGGCAACACGTGGGGGCGCCGATGCCCGGGCGGACCCACCTGCAGCACGCGCAACCGCTGCTGTTGTCTCACCACCTCTTGGCCCACGCCTGGCCGCTGGTGCGCGATCTGCAACGCCTCACCGATCTGGACAAGCGGCTGGCCGTCTCGCCCTACGGGTCGGCCGCGCTCGCCGGCTCCTCGCTGGGACTGGATCCCGAGGCCGTGGCGCGCGACCTGGGCTTTGCCACCTCGGTGCCCAACTCCATCGACGGCACGGCGGCCAGGGATCTGGTGGCCGAGGCGGCCTTCGTGCTGGCCCAGGTGGGAGTCGACCTATCTCGGCTCAGCGAGGACGTCATCTTGTGGTGCACCCACGAGTTCGGGTTCGCCCGCCTCGACGACGCCTGGTCCACCGGGTCTTCCATCATGCCGCAGAAGAAGAACCCCGACGTGGCCGAACTGGCGCGAGGCAAGTCGGGACGGCTGATCGGGAACCTCACCGGTCTGTTGGCCACGCTGAAGGGATTGCCGCTGGCCTACAACCGAGATCTCCAAGAGGACAAGGAGCCCATCTTCGATGGCCTGGATCAGCTCCGGGTCCTGCTGCCCGCCGTGACGGGGATGATCGCCACGCTCAGTTTCGACGAAGAGCGGATGGCCGAGCTGGCGCCGCGCGGCTTCTCCCTGGCCACCGACGTCGCCGACTGGTTGGTCCGCCAGCGGGTGCCCTTTGCCCGAGCTCACGAGATCGCCGGCGAGACCGTGCGGTACTGCGAGGAGCGAGGCCTGGAGTTGGGCGATCTGAGCGCGGCGAACCTGCCGGAGATCTCGGACCTGCTCGCGCCCGGCGTTCTCGGGGTGCTGAGCGTGCGGGGGTCCATCGAGGCGCGCGACTCCCGCGGGGGCACCGCCAGCGTGCGGGTGCGGGAACAATTGGACGAGCTGGCCGCCGTCGCGGCCCCCCTGCGCTCCTGGGCCGAGGAGTAGTCGCCAAACCCTTGGTGGGGCGAAACCCTTGGCCCGAAGAGTCGGACGGCCGGTAGGGTCGAGGCCGTGAGCGACACCGAGAAGACCCAGACGATGACCGTGTTGGAAGAGCTGAAGTGGCGCGGCCTGATCGCCGAATCCACCGACGAGCAAGCCTTAGCCGAGGAAATGGCCGCCGGACCGGTGACGTTCTACGTCGGCTTCGACCCCTCGGCCCCCAGCATTCAGATCGGCAACTTCGTCCAGGTGATCGTGGCCCGGCACCTGCAGCTCGCCGGGCACCGACCGTTGCTGCTGGTGGGCGGATCGACCGGCCTCATCGGAGATCCGAAGCAGTCCAGCGAGCGGATGCTGAACAGCAAAGAGGTGGTGGCGGGATGGGTCGAGAAGCTGCGCCGGCAACTGGCGCGCTACCTCGACTTCGAGGGCCCCAACGCCGCGCGCCTGGTGAACAACCTGGACTGGACGCAGAACCTGTCCACGATCGATTTCCTGCGTGATGTGGGTAAGCACTTCCCGGTGAACCGGATGCTGGCCCGCGACGTCGTCGCGAAGCGGCTGGAATCGGGGATGTCTTACACCGAGTTCAGCTACGTGCTGCTGCAGTCGTTGGACTACGCCGAGCTGTACAAGCGCTACGGTTGCCGGCTGCAGTTCGGGGGTAGTGATCAGTGGGGCAACATCACCGCCGGCGTGGAGTTGATCAGGCGTTCGACGGGGGAACGGGTGCACGCCCTCGCGACGCCGCTGATCACCAAGGCGGACGGCACCAAGCTCGGCAAGACAGAATCGGGCACGGTGTGGGTGGATCCCGAGATGACGAGCCCCTACGCCCTGCACCAGTACTTCCTCAACGCCGAGGACGCCAAGGTCGTGGATTACCTCAAGGTGTACACCCGCCGCACCCCGGCAGAGATCTCGACTCTCGCCGAGCAGGTCGCCGCCGAGCCCTGGAAGAGGGCGGCCCAAAGGGCGTTGGCCGACGACGTGACCGACCTCGTGCACTCTCCCGCCGACAGGGAAGCCGCGGTCCTCGCGGCCAGCGCCCTGTTCGGCAGGGCGGAGCTGAGCGGGCTGGACGAGGCGACGTTGGCCGGGGTCGTGAGCGAGGTCGGTGGGGGGCGGCTCCCTGCCGCGGAGGAGTGGCCGCTGCTCACGGACGTGTTGGTGGCGGGGGGAGTGGTGGACTCCAAGTCGGCCGCCCGGCGCGCCGTCGCCGAGGGCGGGGCGTACGTGAACAACGTCCGGGTGGGTGAGGCAGACGCCCGCCTGAGCGCGGGGGATCTTTTGCACGGTCGCTACCTGATCGTGCGGAGGGGTAAGAAGACCGTAGGGGCGGTGACCGTCGAGGCCGGTTCCGAACGGGCTCACCCAGGCGCGGCGTAACGCATGGAGGCTGCTGCTGCCACCGGACACGCCGCGTTCCGGCGTGTGATGACGCCCACCCAGGATCGGTTTGACGAGACCCACCGGCGCGCGTAATGTTCTGGTTGTCGCCGAGTGCGGGACGCAACGAAGAAGCCAAGAACTGCTAGCCACGACCGACTGCATCAGTCGAGTCAGCCACGATTTGCATCGGGCAGCCTAGTTGGGCCAAGATTGAACTCGTTGCGGCCGGTTGGTCGACAACCTCCAAACAGGTCAGAGCTGGATCGGTGTGCGTTCGACTGGAACCCACCACAATCCAGATCTTCCGACATGGGCGGAACGAGCCGGGACAGCGAGGTTTGACTCGCCAGCCGGGCTCAGCTAGAGTAAGGCAGGTTGCCCCAAGTGACGGTGAAGAGCCGAAGCGAGGGACGCACCCGAAACTTGAGAACTCAACAGTGTGCTTAAAAGTCAATGCCAAATAATGCACAAAAACCCCGTGGAAGTGCGACGAGACAACGTCCGCAAGGACGGCGAATCATCGTACGGATACGGTTCCTTTGAATATTGAACAGATAGACCCAGCAATGGGTCCTGTCAGTATCAAACTAGTTGACGGTAACTGGTCTTAGACCACACCGATATTTTTCAACGGAGAGTTTGATCCTGGCTCAGGACGAACGCTGGCGGCGTGCTTAACACATGCAAGTCGAACGGTAAGGCCCTTCGGGGTACACGAGTGGCGAACGGGTGAGTAACACGTGAGCAACCTGCCCTTGACTCTGGGATAACAGCTGGAAACAGCCGCTAATACCGGATATGACCTCGTCAGACATCTGATGAGGTGGAAAGCTCCGGCGGTCAAGGATGGGCTCGCGGCCTATCAGCTTGTTGGTGAGGTAACGGCTCACCAAGGCTTCGACGGGTAGCCGGCCTGAGAGGGCGACCGGCGACTCTGGGTCTGAGATAGGTCCGTGACTAGTTGGGGTGGCAGCAGTGGGTAATATTGAAGAATGGGCGAAAGCATGATTCAGAAACGCCGCGTGCGGTATGACGGCCTTCGGGTTGT
>JBBSOW010000170.1:0-4104 GCA_038259365.1 Propionibacteriales bacterium | reverse complement strand
TCCAGCTTGATGAGGTGGGTGTCGGCCGAGCGATTGGCATCAGCGTTGAGCAACGTGATGGAGCGCGCCACCCAGGCTCGCTGACCGGCGTCGAAACGGTCGACCGACTCCAACGCCGCCAGCAGTAACGGATCGCTCATCTGTTCACCAGCCCCGCGTCCCCGGGGCGCCCTTGAAGGGCCCGCGCAGTTTGGCGGTGATCCAGCCGCCGTAGAAGTCACCCTCTTGGGCCTGCACCGCCTCGCCGTCGATCCAACACGCGTCCATCGCGCCCGGCATGACCGCGACGTGATCGACCAACTCGGCGAAGGCCGGGACGGGCGTGAGATAGTGCCAAGCCGCTCGGGGAGCCCGTACCCGTTGATCACCGTCGCCGCCGAGGACATCGAAGTAGGCTGCCTGGCCCTTGAATTCGCACAACGTGCGCCCACCCACCGGTTCCAGTGCACCGTCGACGAAGGCGCCGCGCGGCAGGTACACCGTGGGCGGGTGGCTGGTCTCGAGCACCTCGAAGGCGGCGTCGCTGTGGGCGATCCGTTGCCCGCCCAGTTGCACCTCGACCGAGGCGTTCAGGGCGCGGAGCGCCGGCGGCCGCGGGTAGTCCCACACCGATTCGGTTTGCTGGTCTGCACTCATGAGCACGAACCTACCCGCCTATCAGGCGGGCCGGCGAGGTTGTCCGAAGAGGATAGGTTTAGCCTCGTGATTTCCTTGCTATCCCCCGCCAAGTCCCTGGATTTCGAGTCCCCGCTGGCGACCCGCAAACGCAGCCAGCCCAGGCTCCTCGATCAGGCCGAAGCCATCGTCGAGGTGATGCGTGCGAAGACCCCCGACGAGGTGGCCGAGCTGATGCATCTCTCCGAGGAGCTCGCCCAGCTCAACGTCTCCCGCTACGCCGACTTCACCGTGCCCCACACCTGGCGCAACGCGCGACAGGCGGTGTTGGGCTTCAACGGCGACGTCTACCAGGGGATGGCCGCGGCCAGCAGCTTCGACGAACGTGACTTCACCGAGGCCCAGAAGACGGTACGGATTCTCTCTGGCCTCTACGGGGTGCTGCGGCCGCTGGATCTCATCCAGCCCTACCGGTTGGAGATGGGCACCCGCGTGCGCACCGAGCGCGGGACCTCGCTGTACGACTGGTGGGGAGACCGGGTCACCGACATGATCAATGGCGATGTGGCCGACGCGCCCGGGAGCGGGGTGGTGATCAACCTGGCGTCGGAGGAGTACTTCAAGGCCATCGTGCCCGCCAAGCTCGACGCCGACGTGATCAGCCCACGGTTCGAGGACGCCGACGCGGGCGGCCGGTACAAAGTGGTGTCGTTCTTCGCCAAGCGCGCCCGCGGCTCCATGGCCGCCTGGCTGGTGCGCAACCGTGTCCGCACGGTGTCGGCGCTCAAGAGGTTCGACGTGGACGGCTACCGCCACGCCCCCGATCGCTCGTCCCCCGGCACCCCGGTGTTCATCCGGGAGCGAGGCACCAGCTCGGGCCGTCGATAGTCGGGTCGTATCCGCGGCTACGGCGATGTCGTGAACTCCACGATCCCCGCCACGACACCGCCGGTTCCGAGCAGGAGGAGCAGGATCGAGGACGCCGACCGCGCGGACGGGCCGAACCGGCCACGCAGCCGCTTCAGCAACGACTGCAGGGGCGCCAAGGCGCCGCCGAGGACGGCCGCGGAGGTCACCACGAGCGCGATGTGACTCGTCAACGTCCAGGCGATCACGAGGGCCAGGCGCAACGGGAGCTGGGGAATAGGCGAGACGAGCAGGGCCATCGCGTAGAACGCCGGATCGATCAGGGCGCTGAGCCCGACGAGCAGCCCGGTGCTGGCCATGGCCGCCGTCGAGGTCGTCGCCACCGTGACGCCGGGCCGCTTGGCGGGTTTCGCGGGTGAGCGTAGCCGCCACACCCCCCAGGCGAGAAGGAGAATTCCGACGCCGCCGAAGATCAGCCCCCACACGAGGCGGGAGGGGTGGGGGACCCGAACGAACCCCGCCAGCCGAGGTACGACCGCGCCGAAGCCGAACGAGAGGGCGAGTCCGACTCCTGCGGTGACCGCGAGCGTCGTCGTGAGCAAGACCGCCACGGCCCTTTTCTTGACGCCCAGCGTGACCGCGGCCATCAGGGCTACGAAGCCGAGCGGATCGAACCCGGCCACCCCGAGCCCCAAAACGCCGACGAAAAGCTTGACCACCCGCTCACGATCTCACGCCCGACAGCTCGAGGCGACGCGTCCGGCAACGCGTCAGCGTCCGGGGAGCGCCTTTTGGGTCCAGACGCGGGCCTGGCGGGCCAGGTGGACCCGGCCACCGGCGTCGGCGGTGAAGGTGCGCGAACCGGCGGGGGCGGCGTTGGCGTGGCGCAACAGCTCGCTGAGCTGGCCGACCTGCTCGCGCAGCACCTCCAGCTCGGCTTCCATGGCGATGATGCGCCGGATTCCTTCCAGGTTGACACCCTCGTCTTGGGAGAGTCTCTGGATGAGGCGCAGCCGGGAAACGTCACGCGGAGTATAGCGGCGCCCTCGTCCGCGGCTGCGCTCCGGGCAGACCAGGCCCATCCGGTCGTAGGTCCGCAGGGTCTGGGGATGCATGCCAGCCAGCTGCGCGGCCACCGAGATGACGAAGATCGGGGCGTCTCGATCGACGAGTTGCGGCAACCCGGCGGCGCCGGTCTTGTCGGCCACCATTACGGGTGCAACGCCCGACGGGGATCGGGTTGGGCCGACGCCGTCACGAAGTCCTTCAACGCGGTCTTGGCGTCATCGGACAACGCCTTGGGCACCACGACGTCGATGGTCACCAGCAGGTCGCCCTTGGTGCCGTCCTTTCGCGATACCCCGCGTCCGCGCACCCGCATGGTGCGACCGTTCGGGGTTCCCTCGGGGATCCTCAGACGCACCATCGGCCCGTTCAGGGTGGGCACCTCGATGTCGGCGCCCAGCGCCGCCTCGTCGAAGCGCACCGGTACGTGGAGGGTGAGGTTGTCGCCGTTCCGACCGAAAAGCGGATGCTCGGCGACGTGCACCAAGACGTACAGATCGCCGGCGGCGCCGCCGTTCTCGCCCTTGCCACCCTTGCCCTTGAGCCGGATGCGCTGGCCGTCGGTGACCCCGGCCGGGATGCGCACCTGCATGGTCTTGGTCGAGCGGGCCCGCCCCGAGCCGTTGCAGTTGGGGCACGGATCCTCCACCACCAGCCCCCGGCCGCGGCAGTCGCGGCAGGGTTCGGTGACGGCGAAGACGCCGCCCGAGCTGGAGGTCTGCATGCCGCTGCCCTCGCAGGTGCTGCAGACCCTGGGGACGCTGCCGGCCCTTGCGCCCGTGCCGTGGCACTGCTGGCAGGCCGCGTCGGACACCATCTGCATCCCGACGGTGACGCCGTCGACGGCGTCGACGAAGCTGATGCTGACCTCGCCTTCGATGTCGCTGCCGCGGCGCGGCCCTCGACCGCCGCCCGGTTGGCCCGCGCGCTGGCGGCCCTGGTTGAACAGGCCACCAAAGAGGTCACCCAGGTTGTCGGCCGACCCACCGCTGGCCTGGCGGAACAGATCGTCCATGGACGACGGGCCCGCGGTGTTGCCACCGCGGGGAAACTTGAAGCCGCCACCGAACAGGCTGCGCGCCTCGTCGTATTCCTTGCGCTTGGCCGCGTCGGAGAGCACCGAGTTGGCCTCGGAGACCTCCTTGAACTTCTTCTCGGCGTTGGCGTTGCCCTGGTTCTGATCGGGATGGTTCGCCCGAGCGAGCTTGCGGAACGCCTTCTTGATCTCCTCGGGCTTAGCGTCCTTGGAGACACCGAGCACCTTGTAGTAGTCCTTCTCCAACCAGTCCTTGGTACTCATCGACGCCTCCCTTCAGGCTCACTCGTGCGGTGCGGTGTCCGCCTCGGGCGCGGTTGCCTCCGAAGCGCTGGACTCAGCAACCGCCGGCTCGGGGGCGGCCGCCTCGGGGGCTGCCGCCTCGGGGGCTGCCGCGGGCGCGGCAGCCTCGGGGGAGGCCACCTCGGGCTCGGCGACCGCCACGCGGGCCGGGCGCAAGACCTTGCCCTTCACCTTGTAGCCCACTTGCAACACCTGCACGGAGGTGGGTCCGGTGATGC
>JBBSOW010000169.1:0-4164 GCA_038259365.1 Propionibacteriales bacterium | reverse complement strand
TCGGTGGTGAAGGTCCGATCTGTTGCTGGGACAACGAGCCGACCGTCGCGCTCGACCAGGGTGTCGGCGCTCAGGGGCTCGATCCTCAGACCAGAGCCGTCCAGCTCGATCCTGATCTCATCGGCTTCTATTCCGGCCTGCTCGCGCAGAGCCTTGGGGACAATGACACGACCGGAGCGATCAATAGTCGTCTTCATTACGCCAGGATACCAACGGGTTGGGCAAGATTGCCTCTAGATTAGCCATCTTGATGCCACGCAAGTGGTTCCGGCGGGGATCCAAGGCGAACCGAGATTCTGCCACCAAGCTCGTGATCTGATCCGCTCATCGCACCACCGCGTAGTAGCGGCCGAACTCCCGCTCCAACACCAGCCGCCCCAGCTTGCGGTATTCCTGCCCGACGGCGGCGATCACCTCGCCCATCCCGACCGGGGTGCCTGCCGCCGCCGCCAGGTAGGCCGCCGTGGTCGACGCCGAGCGGATGTTCCCGCCGGCCAGTTCGAAGGCAGTGGCCAAGAAGTCGAGGTCGAGGTCGTCTTGCACGGGGAGCGGTGGTGCCAGGCAGCGCACCCACAGCGCGCGACGCAGCTGCGGCGTCGGAGCCGGGAAGTCGATGATCGCGTCCAGTCGCCGCGTGAATCCCTCGTCGATGTTGGCGCGCAGGTTCGTGGCCAAGACCGCCAAACCGTCGAAGGTCTCGAGCCGTTGCAGCAGGTAGGCGCTCTCGATGTTGGCGTAGCGGTCGTGGGCGTCGCGGACGTCGCTGCGTTTGCCGAAGATCGCGTCCGCCTCGTCGAAGAACAGCACGGCGTTGACGCCGGCGGCCTCGACGAAGATCCGCTCCAGGTTCTTCTCGGTCTCGCCGATGTACTTGTCCACCACGGTCGCCAGGTTCACCGTGTAGAGGTCCAGGTTGAGATCGGTGGCGATCACCTCGGCGGACATCGTTTTACCGGTGCCGGAATCCCCCGCGAACAGTGCCGTCACGCCGTGTCCACGGCCACCGCCGCGGCGCATCCGCCAGTCGATGAGCACCGTATCTCGGTATCGCGCTCGGGCGGCCACCTCGCGTAGTCCCCGCAGGACGGCGGGCGCCAACACCAGGTCGTCCCAACCGACCTCCGGTTCGATCCGGCGCGCGAGTCGTTCCAGGCCGGCGGCGTTTTGAGCCCGCACACCGCGACGCAGATCCTCGCCCGTGATCGGCCCGCCGCTGAGCCGCGCTGATGCGGCGGCGGCCCGGACGGCCCGATGGATGTGGGTGGGTCCGAGCGCCAAGTGACCGGCCACGCTCGCGGAATCGAGCGTCGCGTGCTCAGAGGTGATGGCTGCGTCCCACAGAGCAGCCCGTTCGCGGCCCGTGAGCACCGGCGCGTCGAGCAGCAGTGGGCTGGTCTGCGCCCACCGCGGATCCCACGAGGCGGCGCCGATCAGGATCACCGGCAGCTCTGACTCGGTCAGCAGCCGTACACCCGCGGGGGCCG
Organism: Propionibacteriales bacterium; assembly: GCA_038259365.1. GTDB lineage: Bacteria > Actinomycetota > Actinomycetes > Propionibacteriales > Propionibacteriaceae > JBBSOW01. The sequence goes on along the minus strand of JBBSOW010000169.1, from coordinate 2,680 downwards.
CTTCGGCGAGAGCTTCTGTCGGGCCCGCCACGACGCCCGCGTTGCCCAACAGCGCCTCGCGTCGGAGCAGGCCGATGAGGTGCAGCGGGTCTTGTTCGCCGGCGAGCCGCCGCAAGTCGACGACGACCGCGTTTCGCCCGCCCTGCCTCAAGGCTTCGACCGCCACCGCGGCGGCCGTCCCGGAGAGCTGTTCCCGCAGGTGCACCAGCGCCACTCCCGCAGCAAGGGCCCGAGCCACCTGGGTGGCAAGGGGCGCCGCGTACGGAGTGACGCTGTCCAATGCGGGCGCGATCGAGGAGTCCGGCGCGTCGTCGCCGAGCAGGTGGGCCGCCACCCGGTCCGGGACTCGCAGCCCTCGGCCGAGGAACGGTCGGTCCGGATCCTCCACCAGGATGAGGCCATGCCGGATGAGGGGACGGCTCGGCTCCAACCGGCCACGCGCCGCCGACGACATCGCCGAAACCCCGCCCAGTTCGAGGGCGAGCCCAATCGATGCTCGGCGCCGCGTCACGTCGTCGTTGAGATAGCCGTACAAGCTCTCGAAACGGCCGTCGAGATCCGGCAGTAAGGCGATCACAAGCAGCTCGATGTCGAGTTCGGTCAGCGACGCGGCGACCGCGAGCCGACGGAGTCGCAGCGCCTCGCCGGCCGCCTCGGCCCGGTCGGCGTCGTCCTCCACGCGTTCGCGTGCCCGCGCATCGAGGGACGGGGGAGCGCCCGCGGAGCCCGCCAGCAGGCGGTCGACGTGGTCGTCGTTGAGGTAGAGGCCGCGGAACGGGTCCTCGGGGGCGGGATCGTCGGTCCGGCGCTCGGCGACGAGCCCGCGTACCCGCTCCTCAACCAACCCGGCGCGCGCGAGCAGGTACGCCAGGCTTGCCTCGCTCACGACGGTGACGTGCGCGGTTTGACCGGCTTGCTGGACTTGCGCGGCCCGCGTTCGCGCTGCATCGACACCCGATCCTTCGTCGGCGTTGCGCGGCCGCCCCCGGCCTGCTCGAACGGCGGCCAACCGGCCTTACCGCCGACGTCGACCCGTGCCGGTGCGGTGACCGGTGGGCCCGTCTCGTAGCGCTGGCCGGTGTCGATGGGTGCGCTGACCACCACGTCGATGGAGGGCTTGAGCTCACCACCCAGGGCCGACCAGACGTCGGCGAAGGCCCTGTCTTCTGGTGGTGGCAGGCCCACGGTGATCGGGACGGGGAGCCGCAGTTCCGCGAGCGGCCCACTGAGCAGATCGGCCGGGAGCGCGTCGAAGCGCAGGAATCCCGACAGCAGGGTGGAGAGCAGCCGGTGTTCATCCTCGGGACGCTGGGTCCACGCCGTGACGAGATAGGACAATTTGAAGTGCCGCGGCGGCAGATGGCGGGCGATGACGCGCTCGTCCTTGTCGTACTCGTTGAGCAGACCGCGTTCGCGCCGACGCAGATCTTCGCGGATGTCGTAGAGATAGACGTCGATGGTCGGCGCGTTGCGGCGCCCCGCCCACTCGCGGGTCGGTGCGTCGAACACGACCTCGACGTCGGGTGTGCTAATCGCCTCCCGCTCGATCAGCGCGCGCAGCGCCGAGTCCACCTCGTGGATCATGGTGCGCAGTCTGCCGGTGCGCGCCGTCCCGCGACAGCGACCTCGGGCCCGGAGGTGGGGCACGCGCGGGTGCCTCTTCGGGCAGCCATTAGATCAGGCCCTCGCGGACGGCGTACGCCACGGCGTGCGTGCGGTTGCGCAGTTGCAGCCGGGTGGTCAGGTCGTGGAGCACGTTCTTCACCGTGCGCTCGCTGTAACACATCGTGACGGCGATCTCGGCGGTGTCGGCGCCGTCTGCGACGAGCCGCAGGACGTCGGCCTCGCGCGGAGTCAACCCCGAGAAGGTCAGGCCGCGCGGGGTCAGGACCTGCCGCTGCAGGCGTCCGACCTGCTCCAGCAACCTGCCTAGCAGGTCGGCCGGGATCGCCCCCTCGCCCGCGGCGACCCGGACGATGGTCCGAACCAACTGTTCGGGGCTGGCGTCCTCGCGACGCAGCAACCCGACCACGCCGGCCTCGGCCGCGGCGACCAGGGCCGCATCGTCGACGACCGTGGCGACCATCATCAGGCGCGGCTTCGGGCCATTGCTCAAAACGCGCAACTCACGCGTGGAACAATCGTCGATCCGGTCGGCGATCACGACGGCGACGTCGGCTTGCTCGGCCCTCTCGACCATCCTGATCTCGGGCCGCATCTTGAGCTGGCTGGCCACACCGGCCTGTGAAATGGGATCCCTCCCGTGGATCGACGTGAGGATCGGAGTGTTCATGAGAGCGATCTTCCTAGTGGCTGGTGGCTACGCCTTCAAGCATCCCGATCTGCCTCAAGGGGCAATCATCGTTCGCTCAACGGGCGATTAACGGGCAGCCGTTATGCCTGGTCGTGTCAGTACACCTCGGACTGTGGGCGCCCGCGTAGGTGAGATCTACGCGGGCGGGCTGACGACTCCAGCGGTGTCATCGGGGATGCTTGTCGGCGGCTCCTCGCCCTGCATCCCCAGGCGGCAGCGGCTGCGCAAGTGCCCGCCGGCAGGCTGATCGATTGGATGGTGAAGTTCCAGTTCGAGAACGAGGTCGACTTCTTCGAACTCGATCCGGTCGCCTACGCTCCTGCGCTTGACGAGAAGGGGATCGATGCCTACCGCACTCGGTTGCGC
>JBBSOW010000168.1:0-4417 GCA_038259365.1 Propionibacteriales bacterium | reverse complement strand
CTACGTCTTCGCGAGGCAGGATACGAAGCGGTGCACGATGCGTCAACGCGCATTCACCCGAGGGGCACTCAAGGCTGCTGATTGCCAATATCCCAGCCGTGGCGGAGGTCCTTCGGCGAGGGGCGATCGTGTCGCTTGGACCCGAGCATCTTCGCGTCCGGACGCTTCCGCCGCGAGGCCACGACTCCACAGGGTAGCCCCTACTTACTCCAGCCCGAAGCTGGCTTCGATCCAGCCGCGGGCGAGGACGTGGCCGTAGGCGGAGAACATCACCATGGCTCCGCTGGCCTCGGGTTCGACGTCGAGGGAGTCGACGTCGAGCGCGTGTACGGCGAACACGTAGCGGTGCTCGCCGTGACCCGCGGGCGGGGCAGCGCCGAGATAACCGGCGAACCCAGCGTCGTTGGTCACGGTGACCGAGCCTTCCGGCAGCGCGTCGCTGTCCACCGCACCGGCGCCGGTCGGCAGTTCGGTGGTCTCGGGCGACACGTTCGCGACGCACCAATGCCACCAGCCCGACCCGGTAGGCGCGTCGGGATCGAACATCGACACGATGAAGGACTTGGTGTCGGCCGGGAAGCCGCTCCATAGCAGCTGCGGTGAGACGTCCGCCCCGCCGGGCACGGCCATTTTCCCCGAGCGCTGCGCCTCCGGCAGCCGCTCGCCCTCGGCGATGTCGCTGCTCGTCACCTCGAAGCGGGGTACGTCGGGCATCGTGCCGAAGCGCGCGTGATCAAACGAAGGGGTGCCAAACCGGGCATGCGTGGAGGTCATGGTCTTCCTATCTCTTTGAGTTCCTCACCAAACATCTTTACTGATGCCAAAACCCCAGCAGGTCGGGGGCGGGGCGCCCGGCCTGGTCGGCCTGGTGGCACCAAGCGGTGAACTGGTCCAGCCACTCGATCATCGCCTGCACCGAACCCCGATTGCGGCCCTCCTTGAGTCTCGTCAGCGTCTGGCCGTAGGCCTCGGCCGCGGCGCTGGCGTGGCCGTTCACCCAGTAACAGAGCTCGAGCCTCGGCATCGGGGTGAGACCGACGCGAGCCGCGCTGTGCAGGAACGAGGAGAGCCCGAACGCGCTCGGGCTGCCCGCACGGGTGAGATCGAAATCGAGTTGGTCGACGAAGGCCTCGTCCAGCTCGAACCGCATCGATCCCCACGCCCGGCCCGCCACCAGGGCCTCGAACAGCCGCCAGGTGGCAGCGAGGCGATCCGGGGGAATCCACTGCCCCGCGACCATTCGCTCGAAGTCCTCCGGGCGCGGCTGCCGCTCATCGATGACCGCAGCGCCGACGGGGCGTCGAAACAGCGGACCGAGCTTGCCGAGCAACCCCGTCGACTCGGGTGAGTTGTCCGAGGCTGGGGGAACGAAGGCCTGCCGGGCCAGCGGCAGCAACTGCTCGCGCAGCCGCGTTCCCGCCCCCACGATGTCGCGCACCTCGTCGATCCCGATGGCGTACAGATGCAGGTCACCCATGGACCCAACCTATCCCGATCTACCCGCAGGAGCCGCGCAGGGTGCGGGCCTGGTGAGTCATCGGGTTCGGCGAATCGGGGGTGCTGTGCGAGCATGAAACGATGGCCGCGTCGGCGCGATCCCGGACGAAGGCGACGGTATCCGGACTGACGACGCTGGCCATTTCAGGAGGCCCTCATGGACGTGTCGCCCTTCGACGTCGTGCAGATCCTCGGTGCCCTGCTGGTGCTGGCCGGCTTCTTGCTGACCCAAGTAAACCGCGTCGACCCGGCGGGCCATCGCTACCTGATCACCAACCTGATCGGCTCCGCGACGTTGACCGCGACCGCGGTCGTCGCCCACGCGTGGGGCTTTGTCTTCCTGGAGGGCATCTGGGCGCTGGTCTCGGCCGCGGGACTCGTCCAGCGCCTTCGCGGAGCCGCCCCCGGCGAGGTGCACTGATGGAGCTCGCCTTGCAGTTCGCCGGTGCCTTGGGAATTCTCGTCCCGTTCGCCGCGCTCCAGTTTCGACGCACCACCGCCCACTCGTGGTCCTACCTGTCTCTCAACCTGGCAGGCTCAGGCGTTCTCACCTGGCTGGCGCTGATCGAGTCCCAATGGGGCTTCGTGATCCTTCAGGGGGTGTGGGCGCTGGCCGCCTTGGCCGGGCTGGTTCGCCGCGCGATCGGCGGGACGCCAAGCGAGGGGGAGACTGATGCCGCGAGAGGATCCCCATCCGCGCACGGCTGAACAGCACACCGCCATTGCCGGGCGTGCTCCCACTAGGGTGAGGGGGTGAATGCGAAGTCGCGTCGGCTGATTGTCACCGGTGTGCTCATCGTGCTCATCGTGATGGCTCTGCTCGGCGCTTTCATCCGGTGAGTCGTGTGCCGGTCCCGCTCGAGATCTATGGGCAAGCGGTGAGTTCCGCAGCGCGGGCACGGGCGTCCCCTATGCTCAAGGCGACGTTGAGCACCCAAAAACCGGAGATCAGATGAGCCAGCGCTGGAACCGCCTTGGCCGCCGAGGGGGCGCCCTGGTGGCTGCGGTCTGTCTGCTCGGGGCTCTCGCTTCGCCAGCGTTCGCCGAAGACACGGCGTTCACTATCGACGACGGGCGCATCACCGAATCCTCTGGGCTAGCGGCCGACGTCGGCAGCAACGTCGTGTGGACGGTCAACGACAACGCCCCTGGTCGGACCTTCGCGCTCGATGAGTCGGGCAAGGTGACGGCGGTCATCGACTTCGCGGCGGACATCACCGACGTGGAGGGGATCGCCCGGGCCGGTGATCGCCTCTACATCGGCGACATCGGTGACAACGCGGCCAAGCGCAAGTTCGTCACGGTGTTCTCCATCCTGGATCCCAAGCCGGTCACGGCCAAGGTGCGCTATCGCGCCTGGGATTTCGTCTATCCCGACGGCAAGGCCCACGACGCGGAGGCGCTCCTCGTCGACGACAAGGAGCGCGTCTTCATCGTCACCAAAGAGGCGAAGGGGGCCATCTACACCTACAAGGGTGTGCCGTCCCCACAGGGCACCAATAAGCTGACCAAGGTCGCCGACGCGCCCAGCTTCGTCACCGATGGGACCTTCCTGCCCGACGGTCGGATGGTGTTGCGGACCTACGTCGGGCTGCACGTCCTCGGCACCGACTACGAGGTCATCGCGACCGCGCCACTGCCCTACCAGCGCCAGGGCGAATCGGTGACAACCTCGCTCGTCGACGTCGACTCGTTATGGGTAGGAAGTGAAGGTAGGAAGTCCAGGGTGCTCAGCGTGCCGATCCCCACCAAAATGGCCGCGGCCCCGAAGGCCAGCGACAAGCCACCGCCCAAGGCCGAGGCCAGCCCGACGCCAGCCCCGGCAGAGGATGCCGCCAGCGGCTTTGGTACCGGTTGGGCCTTCCTCGTCGCTGGCGTCGCGGCCGTTCTGGCCGCCGTGGCCACCGCCCTGATCGGCCGGACTTCAGGCGGTCCGCCTCGTCGGATCGGCGCCCTCGACGCGTCGCCAGCCGAGGGGTTGCGCCGCGTCCGCGGTGATGGCCGCACGACATGGTCCGAAAACGAACCGGCCGGGGCAGACGTCGCGACGGGGAATGACGAGCCCGAGACGGCCACGGACAAGCCCGTCTACCCCGAGGAGGATCGCCGCGAAGATCTCGGTTGGCTCTACCCCGACAAGAATTAGTCCTCAGCCCAGGCGCGCCAGCAGCCAATCGACGCACTCGGTGAGCGCGGTGACGTCCTCGGGATCGATCGTGGGGTACGTCGCGATCCGCAGCTGATTGCGACCCAGCTTGCGGTACGGCTCGGTGTCCAGGATCCCGTTGGCGCGGAGCGCCGCGGCGAGGGCCTTGGCGTCGACGCTGGCGTCGAAATCGATCGTGGCGACGACGGCCGAGCGGATCCGCGGATCGCTGACCATGGGCGAGGCCAGCTCGTGGGCTTCCGCCCAGCCGTAGAGCCGGCGGGCCGATTCGGCGCTGCGGCCGGCCGAGAACGTCAGCCCGCCGTTTCCATTGATCCAGTCCAGCTGGTTCGCCAGCAGGAACAGGGTCGCGATCGCCGGGGTGTTGAGGGTCTGGTTGGCCCGCGAGTTCGTCAGGGCGTGCTCCAGCGACAGCGAGGCGGGAATCCAGCGCTCGGCCGCCGCGATCTCCTCGATGCGCTGGATGGCCGCGGGGGAGGCGGTGGCGAGCCACAGCCCGCCGTCGGAGCCGAGGCCCTTCTGGGGGGCGAAGTAGTACAGGTCGGTCTCGGCGATGTCGACGGGCAGTCCCGCCGCGGCCGAGGTGGCGTCGACGAGCATGAGGGCGTCCTCGGCCACCTCCTCGCCGCGAATCCGCGTGGCGGATGCCATGGCGCCCGTGGAGGTCTCGTTGTGCGTCCAGGCGTAGGCGTCGACCTCGGCCTGGACGGCGGGCAGGCAGGAGGCGCCGGGGTCGGCGGTGGAAACGACGGG
>JBBSOW010000167.1:0-4631 GCA_038259365.1 Propionibacteriales bacterium | reverse complement strand
TCGGCGTCGCTGATCAGGCGTTGGACGCGGCCGTTGCGTTCCAGGGCCGAGAACAGCGAGCGAGCGGGATCGATGTCGGTGTACTGGACGTCGATTAGCGCCAGCTTCGGCGCGTCCCAGTCCAGGCGGTCGCGTTCCCGGTACCGCTGCATCAGCTGCCACTTCGCCACCCAATCGAGCCGGTCGGCACACCGGGCCGGATCGGTAGCGAGGTCGTCGAGGAGTTCCTGCCAGACTTCGCACACGTCCTGCGCTTCCGCAAGATCGACCGGGGCGAGCTCGCCCCGATCGATCAGCCGCCGGACCCCGTCGAGGTAAACCCGCTGCAGCCCGAGCGCCGTGATCGTGGAGCCGTCGACGCAGGGCAGCGGCAACGAACAGCTCACGTCGTGGCTCACCTCGTGGATGGCATGGACGGGATCGGCGAGCACCGGCAGCGCCGGGTACAGGCCGGCCTCGATGACGCGGAGCACCAGCGACGCGGCGCCCAGCTTGACGTAGTTGGCGATGTCGCAGCGGTTGGCGTCGCCGGTGATGACGTGGAGGCGTCGGCTGAACCGCGCGTCGGCGTGCGGCTCGTCACGGGTGTTGATGATGGGCCGCTTGACGGTGGTCTCCAGCCCCACCTCGGCCTCGAAGAAGTCGGCCCGCTGGCTGATCTGAAAGCCGGGGCGCTCACTGGCCTGACCCAGCCCGATCCGACCGGCCCCGACGAGCGGGACACGAGAGACGAGGAAGCCGGTGAACTGGTTGATGACGCGGTGAAAGGGCGTCTGTCGCAAGAGCTGATAGTTCTCGTGGGTGCCGTAGGAGGCGCCCTTGCCGTCGGTGTTGTTCTTGTACAACCGCAGGTCTCGGCCCAGCTTCGACGACGCCGCGCGCGCGCCGCGCACCATGAGCGCGTCGCCGGCTCGATCCCAGCGCACCGCCGCCAACGCCGAGGTGACCTCCGGTCCGGAGTACTCGGGGTGGGCGTGATCGACGTAGAGCCGGGCGCCGTTGGTCAACACCATGTTGGCCAGCCCGTTGTCGATATCGGTGAGCTGATCCGGCAATGCCTCGTCGCGGCTCAGGGAGAAGCCTCGCTGATCGAGCAGCGGGGATTCGGTGCTGAAGTCCCAGCCGGTGGGTCCCTGATCGTCGATGAGATCGGCGTAGCAGCGGATCACGTGATTCGACAGATACATCGGGTGCAGATCTTCGGGATGGCTGCCCAACAGCGAAATGCCGTACTCGGTTTCCAGGCCCATGATTCGAGGGCGGGGTGCCCGTTCGCTCGACATGAGGAGCACTCTAGCGGCTTGGCCCCGGTACGCTTGGTTAGTGAAATTCCTGCGCTGGTTCCTGCTCGATCTGATTCTCGTCCTGGTGTTCGTCGCGATCGGTCGTGCCACTCACGACGAGGGTGTGACCCCGGGCGGGATGCTGAGCACGGGCTGGCCTTTCGTCGTGGCGCTGCTCATCGGGTGGCTCGCCGCGCGCGCCTGGAGACACCCACAGGGGCTGAGAACTGGGGCCATCGTCTGGATCATCACGGTGGTCGGCGGGCTGGGCCTGCGCGTCGGGCTCACCGAGGAGACGGCCGCCGCGCCCTTCATCGTCGTGGCCACCATCACGTTGGCCCTGCTCCTTCTCGGCTGGCGGCTCGTCGCGCGGCTCCTCGCCCGGCGCGATCGCTGATCCGATGTCTTTAGCCATCTCGCTGGCCGTCTTGGGCAGCGTCGTCATCGTCGTCGCCTCGCTGTCTCACCGCTTCGGCCTCCCCGCCCCTCTGGTGTTGACCGTCGTCGGCGTCCTCGCCTCGTTCTTGCCGTTCGTCTCCATCGAGCTGAGCCCCGATCTGGTCCTGGTCGGACTGCTGCCTCCCCTGCTCTACGCCGCCGCGATCCAGGTCTCGCTCATCGACTTTCGCGCCGAGATCAGGCCGATCGGGCTGTTGGCCTTCGGGTTGGTCCTCTTCACCGCCGCGGGGGTGGGCCTCATCGTGTGGTGGATCCTGCCCGTCGGGCTGGCCGCCGCGTTCGCCCTCGGGGCGATCGTCGGCCCCCCCGACGCGGTCGCGGCCACCTCGATCGGCCGTCGGGTCGGGGTGCCGCGCCGCGTCGTGACGATGCGGGAGGGCGAATCCCTGGTGAACGACGCCACCGCGCTGGTGCTGCTGCGGACCGCCACGGCGGCGATCCTGGGCACCGTGACGTTCACCCAGGTGGTCGGCGGATTCGCCGTGTCCGCCCTGGGCGGGGCGGCGGCCGGCGTCGCGATCGGCTGGCTCATCGGGCAGGTGCATCAACGCCTGGACGACCCGCTCGCCAGCACCGCGCTCTCCCTCATCACCCCGTGGGTGGCCTATCTTCCGGCCGAGCACGTCGGAGCGTCGGGCGTGCTGGCGGTGGTCGTCGCCGGGCTGATCGTGGCCCATAGGGCGCCGCTCCAGCAGACGGCGATGTCACGGTTGAGTCAGCGGATCAACTGGACGACCATTCAGTTCTTCTTGGAAAACGCCGTCTTCTTGCTCATCGGGCTCCAGGTCCAGCGCATCGTGACCGAGGCCGGCGGCTCTTCGCTCGGCTGGCCGAGGATCGTCGGCGTCTGCCTCGCGGCGCTGGGGGCGACCATGCTGTGCCGGATGGTGTGGATGATCCTGACGCGGCCGCTCATGGCCGGATCGGCAACCAGAGGCACCCGCCTGAGTTGGGCGGACTCGACGATCCTCGGCTGGGCCGGCATGCGCGGGGTGGTAACCCTGGCCGCCGCTTTCGTCCTGCCGGCCGAGACCCCGCACCGCAGCACGCTCGTGCTGGCCGCGCTGGTCGTGACAGGAGGCACGCTGTTGATTCAGGGGTCCACCCTGCCGCTGCTGGCCCGGTGGTTGCGCGTCGAGGGACCTGATCCGCGGGCCGACGCCCTACAGACGGCCCAGATCGTGCGCACCGCCAGCGAGGTGGGGTTGGCGCATCTGGAAGAGGTGGCAAAGGGTCCGGAACCTCCCGACGACGACGTGCTGGACGAGCTGCGCCGCCGGTCCTACCGGCGAGTCAACCACTCGTGGGAGATGCTACGAGCCCACGACGGCATCCCCACCCCCGGCGAGTCCTACCGCCGGATACGTCTGGACATGCTGCGCGTAGAGCGAGAAGAGGTGTTGCGCATCCGCAGTAGCGGGAACACCGATCACGCGGTCTTGGCGACCGTCATGGGCTATCTGGATTTGGAGGAGTCGATGCTCGATCGCTTCGAGGAGACCAGCGCCGCTATCGGCGACGCGCCCGTTCGGACCCCCGCCGCCGTCGCCGAGAGCTGCGAACACCTGGACCACGCGGCCGAGCGTCCCGATCCCGAACCGCGGAGCCGGACGTGCCTGGACTGCGAGCGCGAGAATCTGACTTCGGTTTACCTGCGGCTGTGCCTCACCTGCGGGGACGTCGGCTGTTGCGACTCCGGCGTGGGCAAGCACGCCACCGCTCACTTCCATCAAACCGGACACCCGGTGATGCGCAGCTTCGAGCCTGGCGAGGCCTGGAGTTGGTGTTTTGTGGACAACAAGCTGGCCTGAGCAGGGCGGACTTGGACTCACCGATTCCGGCATCGCCGACTCCTCGACGGTGCTCCAGCTGAGAAACCTCCTCAAAGAACGGCGTGCGCCTCTTCAGCACCGCCCGGGAACCCACAGGTGTGTCAGAAGAGCCGACAAAACCCGAAAACAATCGCGGCGAGGTCTTGTACTCGAACACCGGTTCGATTAATATGAAGACATGGCAGTACTCGCTCACCCCGAAGCCCCGGTCGACACCGGTTTGCTGGACGCCGGGTCGATTGATCGCCTGGAGGCTTTGCATCGCCGCCAACGGATCGGTGAATCCGAGGCGGCGGCGGCACTGCACACGATTGATGAGACGATCAACCGGTTGCAGGGGTTGCGGTTGAAGGTGGTGTTGGCGTCGACGCGGTCGCAGACAGGTGGCGTTGACGGGCTGGTGGGTGTGGGGGCGTGGGTGGCTCGGGAGTCGCGGGTCGGTGGAGCGGAAGCGGCTCGGAGTGTCCGGCTGGCTTCGTCTCTAGAGTTCCTGCCGCACGTCGGGGAGGCGTTGTCCGATGGCTCGATCAGCGTGCAGCACGCCGAGGTCATCGCGACCGCGACCAAACAACTCCCACCGACTCTCTCGCCCATCGAGCGGGACCGGGTGGAAACCGCGTTGACCGAACAGGCGAAGAGCGTGGATCCGGGGACGTTGCGGAAGGTGTCGCGTCGGGCGGTGGAGATCGCGGGCCGCTCGATAACCGAAGCCGATGAGCACGAGAACAAGGTGGTGCGCACGGCCGAAGAGGTCGCGTTAGGCAAGACGAAGTTGTCGATGCACGACAACGACGACGGCACCACCAGCGGGCACTTCACGGTGCCGACGTTGGCCGCGTCGATCCTGCGCAAGGCGGTCCAACAGATCAGCGCGCCCCGCCGGGCCGCGCTGCGTGCCGCCCACGAGGACGGCCGCACCTGGACCAAAACCGAAGACCACGCCGCCGACTGGGGGCACGAGTACGGGCTCGCGCTGGTCGAACTCCTCGAACACCTGCCCACCGACCGCCTACACGCCAAGGTCGCCGCGACCGTGATCGTCACCATCGATCTCGAC
>JBBSOW010000166.1:0-4757 GCA_038259365.1 Propionibacteriales bacterium | reverse complement strand
GCGATGGAGAAGGCGTCCATCACCCCGGCCAGCGTCGAACCCTGCTTGCCGAGCTTCAAGAACACCTCGCCCAGGCCGTCGTCGGGGTAGGAGCCGCTGGTCAGGTAACCCTCGGCCTCGCCGACGGCGAAGGAGGTGGTCACGCTCGGACGGGACTTGGGCAGCCGCTTGCGGCGCGGGCGGAACTCGACCGTCGGGGCGGGGGCCTCGACCTTGGTCTCCTTCTTCCTGGCGTCGCTGAGCGGCTGGCCGACCTTACAGTTGTCGCGGTAGACCGCGAGCGCCTTGAGTCCGAGCTTCCATCCCTGCAGGTAGACGTCGGCGATCTCGCCCACCGTGGCCGATTCGGGCAGGTTCACCGTCTTGGAGATGGCGCCGGACAGGAACGGCTGCACCGCCGCCATCATGCGCACGTGGCCCATCGGTTTGATGGAGCGCTCCCCCATGGCGGTGTCGAAGACCTCGTAGTGCTCGGTCTTGAGCCCGGGTGCGTCGACGATGTGACCGTGCTCGGCGATGTACTCCACGATCGCCTCGATGGTCTCGCCGGCGTAGCCGAGCTTCTCCAGCGCCAGCGGGATCGTGTTGTTGACGATCTGCATCGAGCCGCCGCCCACGAGCTTCTTGAACTTCACCAAGGAGAAGTCCGGCTCGATGCCGGTGGTGTCGCAGTCCATCATGAACCCGATGGTCCCCGTGGGCGCCAGAACGGAGGCCTGCGCGTTGCGGAAGCCGTTCTGCGAGCCCAGCTTGACGACCTTGTCCCACTCCGAGGTGGCGAGCTTGTGCACGTCGCGATCGGTGGTGGAGAGCGTGCGCAGGGAATCGTCGGCGGCCTGGTGCTTGCGCATGACGCGCTGGTGGGCGTCGGCGTTACGGGCGTACCCCTTGTAGGGGCCGACGATGGCGGCGAGCTCGGCGGAGCGGCGGTAGGACACCGCGGTCATCAACGAGGTGATGGCGGCGGCGAAGGAACGCCCGCCCTCGGAGTCGTAACCGTGACCGGTGGCCATCAGCAGGGCGCCGAGGTTCGCGTAGCCGATCCCGAGCTGACGGTAATCGCGCGTGGTCTGACCGATCGCCTCGGTCGGGAAATCGGCGAAGCAGATCGAGATGTCCATCGCGGTGATGATGAACTCGACGGCCTGGGCGAACTTCTTGGACCGAAACGAGCCGTCGGAGTTGAGGAACTTGAGCAGGTTCAGGCTGGCCAGGTTGCACGAGCTGTTGTCCAGGCTCATGTACTCCGAGCAGGGGTTGGACGCGGTGATCCGCCCCGTCTCGGGGTTGGTGTGCCAGTCGTTGATGGTGTCGTCGTACTGCAGGCCAGGGTCGGCGCACTGCCAGGCCGCCTCGGCGATCTTGCCGAACAGCTCGCGGGCGTCGACGGTTTCGATGACCTCGCCGTTTTGGCGCTCCCGCAGGCCGAACTCGGTGCCCTCTTCCACCGCGCGCATGAACTCGCCCGATACCCGCACCGAGTTATTGGCGTTTTGGTACTGCACCGAGGTGATGTCCGAGCCGCCCAGATCCATGTCGAAGCCGGCGTCACGCAGGGCGCGGATCTTGTGTTCCTCGCGTGCCTTGGTCTCGATGAACTCCTCGATGTCGGGGTGATCGACGTCCAACACGACCATCTTGGCGGCTCGACGGGTGGCGCCGCCGGACTTGATGGTGCCGGCGGAGGCGTCGGCGCCGCGCATGAAGGAGACTGGACCCGAGGCCGTGCCGCCCGAACTCAACAGTTCCTTGGACGAGCGGATGCGGGACAGGTTGAGCCCGGCTCCCGAACCGCCCTTGAAGATGAAGCCCTCTTCCTTGTACCAGTTGAGGATCGAATCCATGGAGTCCTCGACCGAGAGGATGAAGCAGGCACTGACCTGCTGGGGGGACTTGGTCCCGACGTTGAACCAGACCGGGGAGTTGAAGCTGAAGTACTGGTGCAACAGCATGTAGGTGAGCTCGTGCTCGAAGATCTCCGCATCGGCCGGGGTCGCAAAGTAGCCGTTGGTCTCGCCGGCCTTGCGATAGCTCAACACGACGCGATCGATGAGCTGCTTGAGCCCCTGCTCGCGCTGCGGGGTGCCGGGCGCGCCGCGGAAGTACTTGGTGGTGACGATGGTGGCGGCGTTGACGCTCCAGAAGTCGGGAAAATCCACCCCACGCTGCTCGAAAACGTTCTCGCCGGTCTTCCAGTTGGTTTGGACGATGTCGCGGCGCTCCCACGTCACCTCGTCGTAGGGGTGGACTCCCTTGGTGCTGAACACGCGGTTCAGGCTGAGCCCATTGATCTTGGCGCGGTTGGACTTGCGCGATCCGCTGCGGGCGGTCTCTGTCATGTCTTGCCTTCCCTGTCGCGTGCTGTTTGCTTGATCTGCTGTGATCGGGGGGGTTAACTGCTGGGAGGTAGGAGGGGGACCCCCGCTACCTGTCGTCGGCCCTCAGGTCTTGGCCAATGGGAGTTGGTCGGGCGGTGGAAGCTGGGTCACCGACGGTTTCTCGCCGGCCGCAACATCGCGAAGGACGTCGATCTCGGCCAAGAAGTCCTCCGCCGATTGAAACTGGCGATACACCGAAGCGAACCGGAGGTAGGCCACCTCATCGAGTTCGCGCAGCGGCCCGAGGATGGCCAGACCGACATCGTCGGCCGGGATATCGCACTGGCCGGAGGCCCGCAGGGTGTTTTCGACGCTTTGGCCCAACCGGGCGAGCTGATCCTCTTGGACCGGGCGGCCCTTACAGGCCTTGCGGACCCCGTTGATGGCCTTCTCGCGATTGAAGGGTTCGGCCACCCCGGAGCGCTTCTCGACCATGAGTTGCATCTGCTCGGCGGTGGTGAAGCGCCGCTCACACTTGGGGCATTGCCGGCGGCGCCGGACGGCCGTGCCGTCATCGAACACGCGGGAATCGAGGACTCGCGAGTCGGTGTGCCGGCAGTACGGACAGTGCACTTTGGCCCCCTTCGCGGGTGGTTGTCGAGGCTGGCACGGCGATCTCCCCGCACCTACAGGGCAAACTCTGGGGATAACGTTGTGGATGAACTTGTGGACAGGCTGTGGATAGCAACCACAAGCTGTTGACGAAGCACATCAATGTAACTACTAGATGTAGTGACTCTAGGCCCTTTGCCTGCTCGTCGCAACACCTTCGACCACATCCGTTCGCCAGTCACCCGGTGGTGGGTCCAGTCCGGCCGTCGGCCCCGACACTCTTCGGCTTCCGGCGGGCGGGAATCGTCTCTCGAAGTCCTACAATGGCCCGGTGAGGGGACATGAATCGGCGAGGCCCTCGGCCGAGGCACGTGCTGCCCAACCGCTCGCCGCGGCGTCGAGTTCGTTCGATGCGCGACGCGGGGTGATGTGGCTGAGCGCGTACGGGTTGGGCGGGTTGACGTTGAGCGCACTCTACGCGGGCACCGGGCTGGGGCTGGTGGACCCGCTACGAGCGCTCACCGGATGGTGGTGCCCGCTGTGTGGCGGGACGCGGATGGGGGCCGAACTGCTGCACGGCCATGTCGCCGCCGCGTTCGGCTACAACCCGTTGGCGTTCATCGGCCTCATCGTCGCCATCGGATTGGGCTTGGTTTGGACAGTGGAGAGCCTGGGTGGCCCGGCGCTGCGCCCACCTGGCGTCGTTCGTCGGCTCACGGCCAACCGGATCTGGGTCGGCGTAGGCGTCATCTCGCTGATCTTCATGATCGCGCGGAATGTGCTGCGCTGAGGGTCGACTCCCTAGGCCGGCCCGGCTCGCACACGGCGTGTCGGACAGTTTGTCGTCCTCGAAGGCGGCTCACCCGTGTGGTCTGCACCGCGTCAGAAACGCGGAGCATCGGGAACGCTCGAACCGGGTACCAGCGGGGCACTGATGCTGACCCCGGAGCCGACGCTCGCCCCGCCCTCGGCGGTGACGCTGAAAAACCGCGCCGCCGCTGTCACCGAAGCCACACAGATGAGTACCAGCACCAGCGCCGCGACCACCGCGATCCCCCTGTCGGTGAGCCGGTAGCCCACGGGAGCCGCGACGATCCGCGTGCGCGGCACCATGACCTCGGTGTCGCCGATGGCCAGGGCCGCCCGCAACGGGAGCGGGTTGCGCACGCTCGGGGCGTCCACTCCCGCGCGCGCCGGCCCAGAACTCAGGCCTCGTGGCCCCACGCGGGGGCCGGTCCTGTTGACCCGCTTGCGCGTCGGTGCGGCGCCACCCGACACCCGACTGCGGGCCGCAGCAGAGGAACCAGAGACTCGACCGGTCGAGGACCGCGCCACGCTCACGTGATCGCTCACGCGGACCGGATCTGCAAGCAACGTACTCATGATTGACTCCTTGGAGAAGGCGTCGAACGGGTGTTCGATGCATCTTGTCTACCGCACATGTGTTCGATTGCCAAGGCCCGGCTGAACACGTGTTCGATTCGTTACCTAGTCGACCCCGGCTCTAGGCGAGCCGTGGGGCGATACCAAAGAGTCCATCAGGGGGCTCTGACATTCTTTGATTCGACGGTGCAGCGATACCCTCCTGGCACCATCAAAGCGTGCTGCGGCCGACCCGGCGACACGCCGAAAGTATCTCGAACAGGTGTTTGATTTTCGGTCTTGATTCTCCTAACGTTGAGCGCATGAACCAGATTGGCGAACCCACTCACGGCAAGCCCAAGCGCGGCAGGCCCAGCAACGCCGACATCGCAGCGCAACTCGGCTTGGCAGCAGGGAACCCCGGCGGCGCGCCGGTCCATCCGCTGCCCGATGGACCGGCAGACT
>JBBSOW010000165.1:0-4922 GCA_038259365.1 Propionibacteriales bacterium | reverse complement strand
TCGAGGAGGGCTGCTTCGCCGTCGGTCCCGCGGTGGCGGCCTGGCTGGCGACGGTCTGGTTCCCCGAATCCGGTGTCTTGGTGGCGGGGGTGTTGTTTTCGGCGGGCCTCAGCATGCTCGCCTGGCAGGCCCGAGGCGACGCCAGGATGCAGGCCCGCCTCGACCCAGCCAGCCCTGCGTCGTCCGGCGCGGCCGAGCCGGCGAAGGCGGCCTGGCGCGCCCCCGGCCTGCTCACCCTGGCCATCCTGATGGCGTGCCTGGGGGCCGTGTTCGGGGCCATCGACGTCACGGTGATCGGCTTTGCCGAGGGCCAGGGCATCGAGGCCTACGGTGGTCTGCTGCTCGGGCTGTTCGCCTTCGGCTCGATGTTCGGCGGGTTGGCCTACGGCAGCCTCCAGCTGCCCGGGAGCTACTCGGGCCGGCTCGTGGCGCATCTCGCCCTGCTGGCCGCGCTGGCCTGGCCGATGGTGTTGATCACCAATCCCTTCCTGTTCGCGGGCATGGCCATGGTAACGGGGCTGGCGGTCGCACCGACCCTGATCTGCACGATGATTCTCGCCCAACAGCTCTCCCCGCCCGGCGGCATGAACGAGGCCATGGCCATCGTCATGACGGGCATGCTCGTGGGGGCAGCGGCGGGTTCGGCACTGGCCGGCTTTGCCATCGCGGAGATCGGATCCCAGCTGGCCCTGCTCCTGCCCCTCGGCTTCGCCGCCCTGGGCTTGGCCGTGACCGCGGTGAGTTTTCGCTCGCTGCGAGCCAAGGAACGAGCCTCCGACGTCGTCGTGCTCGCGCCCTAGGGGGCACAGCAGCTAGCCGATGCGAGCCAGCACGACCGGATCGGCGCCAGCCGCCTCGGTGGCACCGATCGACCAGGCCCCGTCGAGGGCCTGCTTGGCCCGGTCGAAGCGCTCCGGGGTGTCGGTGTGCAGGGTGAGCAACGGCTGACCGGCCCGCACCTGGTCTCCGGGCCGGGCGTGCCACACGACGCCGGCGCCCGCCTGCACGGGATCCTCCTTGCGGGCGCGGCCGGCACCGAGGCGCCACGCCGCCACGCCGACCTGGAGGGCGTCGAGGCGGGTCAGCGTGCCGGCGGACTCGGCGATGAGCCGTTCGGTGTGTCGGGCGCGGGGGAGGGTGGCGTCGGGGTCGCCGCCCTGGGCCGCGATCATCTGCTTCCACACGTCCATCGCCCGGCCCGAGGCCAGCACCTCGGAGGGATCGACGTCCTCGCGACCCACCGCGCTCAGCATCTCCCGGGCCAAGGCCACGGTGAGCTCCACGACATCGGCGGGGCCACCGCCGGCGAGCACGTCGACCGATTCCGCCACCTCGAGGGCGTTCCCGGCGCAGAACCCGAGCGGGGTCGCCATGTCGGTGAGCAGCGCCACCGTGCTCAGCCCGGCGGCCTTGCCCAACTCGACCATCGTGTTCGCCAACAGCCTGGCGCTCTCGAGGTCCTTCATGAACGCCCCCGAGCCCACCTTGACATCGAGCACCAGGGCCGAGGTGCCCTCGGCGATCTTCTTGCTCATGATGGACGAGGCGATCAGCGGGATCGCCTCGACGGTGGCGGTGACGTCGCGCAGCGCGTACAGCTTCTTATCCGCCGGGGCCAGACCCGCGCCGGCCGCGCAGACGACCGCGCCGGTCTCCTCCAGTTGGCGAAACATCTCGGCGTTGGTGAGCTCGGCCCGCCAGCCGGGGATGGCTTCCAGCTTGTCCAGGGTGCCGCCGGTGTGCCCGAGCCCCCGACCCGAGAGCTGGGGAACCGCGACCCCGCACGCGGCCACGAGCGGCGCGAGCGGCAAAGTGATCTTGTCGCCGACCCCACCGGTGGAGTGCTTGTCCGCCGTGGGGCGCGACAGCCCGGAGAAGTCCAGGCGCTCACCGGTTTCGATCATGGCGGTCGTCCACACGGGCAGCTCGTCGGCGTCGAGGCCCCGAAAGAAGATGGCCATCGCCAACGCCGACATCTGCTCGTCGGCGACCTCGCCGCGGGTGTAGGCCCGGATGAGCCAATGGATCTCCTCACGAGCGAGGTTTCCCCCGTCGCGTTTGGTGCGGATGAGGTCGACGACGTCCATGGCAGCCATGGCAGCGAGTATGCCGCACCCCGCAGGGTCGGGGCGGCGCGGGCGAGCGGCTGGCCAGGGCCGTGCGGGCGGATAGGCTGAGGCAATGCGCATTGCCCGATTTGTGGCCGACGGCGACCCCGCCTACGGCATTGTTGAACTGGCCGCCGACGGCGGCCCGAACCCCGACACCGTCTCCGCCCTCACCGGCGACCCCATCTCGATGCCGGTCCAGCTCAGCGGGGCGCGGCACGACCTGGCCGAGGTCCGCCTGCTGGCGCCGGTGATTCCACGCTCGAAGGTGGTGTGCGTGGGGCGAAACTACGCCGAGCACGCCGCCGAAATGGGGGGTGACGTTACCGCCACCCCGCTGACCTTCTTCAAGCCCAACACGGCGGTGATCGGCCCGGGCGAGGCGATCATCCGGCCGGTCTTCACCAAGGAGCTGCACTACGAGGGCGAGCTGGCGATCGTCATCGGCCGCATCTGCAAGCAGGTTCCCGTCGGACGAGCAGAAGAGGTCATCTTCGGCTACACCATCGGCAACGACGTCACCGCGCGCGACCTGCAGGGTCCCGACAAGCAGTGGGCCCGGGCCAAGGGCTCGGATACCTTCTGCCCGCTCGGGCCGTGGATGGCCACCCATCTCACCCTGGCCGAGGCCAGCGATCTGGAGATTCGCACGAGCGTCGACGGTGCGGAACGCCAACGTTCCTCGACCAAGCACATGGTGCACGGGATCGCCGAGCTCGTGGCCTACGTCTCCTCCTACACCACCTTGCTGCCCGGCGACGTCATCCTGACCGGCACCCCGGCCGGGGTGGGCGAGATCCTGCCCGGACAACAGGTCACCGTGCACATCGAAGGCATCGGTGACCTCACCAATCCCGTCATCGACGACTCTCCCGAGCCCGACACCACCGATGGAGCCCGAACGTGACCAACGCGCACCACACCGCCTCCGAGAACGCTGCCGAGGTGCAGGAGCCTCGCGCGATCAGCGACGTCGACGTGCTCGGCGGCCTGAGCCCAGAACGGGTGCGGGTGCGGTTTCCGCCGTCTCCCACCGGTAACCTGCACGTCGGCAACATCCGTAGCGCACTGTTCAACTACGCGTTCGCGCGGCACTTCGGCGGCACCTTCGTGCTGCGCATCGAGGACACCGACGCGGCCCGCTCCACCGAGGAGTCGATGCGTGGGGTGCTGGATTCGTTGGAGTGGTTGGGCCTGGATTGGGACGAGGGGCCGCTCAAGGGCGGGCCCCACGGACCCTACCGGCAATCGCAGCGACGCGAGATCTACGACGCGATCATCGCTCGGCTGGTCGACGGCGGCTTCGCCTACCCCTGTTTTTGCACCCGCGAGGAGACCGAGGCCCGCACGGCGGCCCGGCCGAAGGGATGCGCGTCGGGCTACGACGGCTTCTGCCGCGACCTGAGCGCCGACGAGGTGGCCGCCAAGCGGCAGCAGGGGCTTCCCGCGGTGCTGCGGATGAGGGTGCCCGAGGGCGACCTCGAGTTCGACGATCTCGTGCGCGGGCCCGTGAGCTTCCACTCCAAAAACGTGCCCGACTACGTCATCGTGCGCGCGAACGGCGACCCGCTCTACACCCTGGTCAACCCGGTGGACGACGCGCTGATGGACATCACGCACGTGCTGCGCGGGGAGGACCTGTTGTCCTCGACGCCGCGGCAGATCGTGTTGTACCGGGCGCTGAGCAGCCTCGGCATCGGCAGCGGGCGGGTGCCGATGTTCGGCCACCTGCCCATCGTCATGGGTGAGGGTAACCGGCGCCTGTCCAAGCGGGACGAGGGATCGGGGCTCGCCGAGTACCGCGAGCGGGGGTTCCTGCCCGAGGGGCTGCTCAACTACCTGGCGCTGCTCGGCTGGGCCATCGCCGAGGACCGCGACGTCTTCACCCTGGCCGAGATGTGCGAGGCCTTCGACATCCGTCGCGTCAACGCCAACCCGGCGCGGTTCGATCCGCGCAAGTGCCTGGCCATCAACGCCGACCACATCCGGATGCTCGGCGACGCCGAGCTCGCCGCGCGGCTGACCCCCTTCCTGACCGAGGCCGAACTGATCGCGAACCCGCCGAGCGAGGCGGACCGGGCGATGATGGTGGGCATGGCGCCCCTCGTGCGCGAACGGATCAACACCCTGTCCGAGATCGTGGAGTTGGCCGAGTTCTTGTTCCTGTCCGACGAACGCATTCACATCGAGGACAAAGTGGCGCTCAAGCCCGAGGCCGCGCCCGTGCTCGACGCGGCCAGCTCGGCGCTGGGCGACCTGGCCGAGTGGTCGACGGCGGCCATCGAGCAGGCCTTGCGGGCCGGCCTCGTCGAGGGGATGGGGCTGAAACCGCGCCTGGCCTTCGGCCCGCTGCGCACGGCCGTCAGCGGAAAGAAGATCTCCCCGCCGCTGTTCGAATCCATGGAGCTGCTGGGCCGAGACTCGACGCTGGCGCGGTTGGCGGCCGCCCGGGAGGGTCTGCCCGCGTGAGCTCAGGCAAGAAACCCGTCGGAGCAGGGGGAGTGGCGCCGAAGAACCCGGCATCCGTGTTACCGAAGGATCCCGAAGTCGGCGTCGCCTACCACGCGCTGCTGCGGCTGCCCGGGCGTCCGGTGTGGCTCGGGCTGGCCGGCATCGTGTTGGGGATCAGCCTGTACACCCTCGCGGTGTCGGTGATCGCGCAACTCGTCGTGGGCGTGGGGTGGAACTTCGGCGGCAGCCAAGGCGATTTCGGCGAGTTCTTCGCCCGCGCGATGGCCTTCGAGACGCCCGTGGGGATGCTGGGCACCAACGTGGCGATCGCCCTGCTGATCCCGATCTCGATGCTGCTGGTGG
>JBBSOW010000164.1:0-5048 GCA_038259365.1 Propionibacteriales bacterium | reverse complement strand
CGGCGAGTCAATGGCCGAGGCGGCGGCCCGGGAATGCCTGGAGGAGCTCGGGGTCGAGGTCGAAGTCGGTGATATCGCCTACTTGCGCGACTACATCGGCTCCCGTCACGAGTTTGCGCAGTGGGACAGCCACTTTCACGGGATCGAAACCGTCTTCTACTGCACCCTGACCGCCGGCGCCGTGCCGAGCATGCCCGAGGTTGGCGATCGCTACCAGGTTGGCGTCGACTGGTTGAGCCTCGACGATCTCGACGGCGCCCCGCTCTTCCCCGCCTGCTTGAAGAGCTGGCTCCACCTCGATGAGGACGAGCGTCCGCGCTATCTGGGGGCCGTCAACTAGCGTCGAGCTATCCCTTGACCGCCAAACTTCGGTAACGAATCGGCGCGTTCGGTTGGGCTGATTCAGCACCCTCGGGCATTGTTGGGTAATGCCACAAACCCGAAGGCCCTCCAGGGCGCGTTCGATTGTGCTCGGCTTGGCCGCCATGATCGTCGTGGTCGTCATCGCGGGCGCCATCGTGTGGACCCAGGCGGGGAAGTGGGGGGTGCCCTACTTCTCGTTCGTGGACGAGCACGGCAGCCAGTGCACCAACGAGCTGCTCGGCCACCGCTGCGAGAGCATCACCCTCGAGCACGTCGAGGCCGTGAGCGGCTTCGACTTCTCCGCCGCCAAGATCGTGTCCGGCAGCTACACCCAATCCCAGGATTACGACCTGGAAGCCCGGCTGCGGGTGCCCAAATCCGATGTTAAAAAGCTCAGTAAGGCCATCAACAAGCGCTACGGCAAGTGCATCAAGAACCGCCCGACCACCCTGCCCACCGACGGCCTCAAGAAGGTCTGCGTGCGCAGCAACGATGGTCCCCGCGCCACCGGCAACGCGCCGAGCAGTCAGACCTACGTCGTCGGCACCGGGATCGAGGACGACGGCTCGATGCTCATCGACGTGTCGATTCGCTCCCGCTGAACCGACGCGGCCAGGCCAACGCGGTGAACCGGGTCTCGGAGCAGCGCGCGGTGCTGATGATCCACGCGGTGGGCCACATCGCCGTGTCTTCCTCGTAATTCAGCTCGCAGCGAGCGCAGCCTGGGGCTCTTGGAGGCGATGCTGGAGGCGGTCGTGGGCGGCATTCCGACAGACCTCGTCCCGCCGTGCCGGAGGCGACTCGAGACGCGGTCACGATCACTTCGCCACCATGATCAAGGAACTCTGGGCCCGTACCACGCCGAACGCATCTTGATGTAAGAGTGGCTCGCGAGGTCGCTGGCTCACCGAGAGCCGCAAGCGACCGCAATTATGACCAGTCGTTTTTTGCGCTTCATCGATCCACGCGGCCGATCCTTGTGTTGGAGACGCCCGATCGGATCGAGTGGTCAAAAATGCGGTGGATCCTTTAGGCACCAGCCAGTAAGCCCGAGGATCTCGGTGGCGATATCGTTGATGGTGCGGCCATCGGTTTGGACGCGATGGACGTCCTGGACTTTGGCGTACAGGGAACGTGCGGCGTCGTTGCTGCGCTGGACATGCTCAGCGAGACCCGAACCGATCTCGCGGCGCCCGAGCCGCTCGGCGGTGGCACCGTCGCTACCGATGAGGAGAATGCCCGTTGCCTGGACCTCGCCACCCATGGCCCTGACCAGATCATCCATCTCCAGTACACAAACCGTGTTCGTGTAGATCAGGCGCCGGTAGCCAGCCTGGCGATAGTTGCGCCAGATGGCCGCAAGATTCTGCTCGGCCAGTCTCAGGCCTTCGCGCCAAGGTTGGGGGTGGGCCTGACCCAGGTTGTCACCCTCGATGATGGCGTGGCGAACATCGCGGTTCGATAGCTAGCGCCCCACCTCCAGGGCCACGCTCGTCTTCCCAACTCCCGAGCGTCCACCGATGAACAACGCCTCGGTGCGTTGAGGAGCAGAAACGGCGCTCACCTTCGGCTCCGCTCCTCATGAAGGTCGTCAACGGCCACCTGCAATCCGACCTCGCACCCGCTTCGCCCCTCGAAGTCGTCCAACGCCTCGCTGACGGGGAGTCTTTCGGCCAAGCCTTGTTGGTCATGAGGCAGCTCCGGCAGGGGAAGGTTCGGCATGCGTCCATTATGCTCTCGACCTGTCCGATGAGATGGTGCCTCTCAGGTTTGCTCAAGACCGACAGTGCAATGGATGGAACCCACCGTTACAACTCTCATCCACCGCCGCGTGGCCGAGGCTCGCGCGGGGCCCCTCCTGCTCAGCATCTCGGACTACCTGAGGGCAAATACCGCTAGCTAGGACTCACCCGCAACCGGCAGGCTAACCGAGCAAAATCCTTCCGTCCTAGCCCGCTGAGTTGCCGACCTGGCTTCCCATGATGCCAACGCGAGCCACTGTCGGGCCTATACCAGCGAGCCCGGCCTCGGCAGTCTGCGGCATCAGCAGCGCCGCGGCGAGGGCGTTGGCGCGCATGTCCGATCGATTCCGGCTCCGTCCGGCCGCGACGATGTCCTGGCCCTCGTGGAGGCCCCGGCCGGCGGAACCGAGAAGGTGCCCCAACTCCTGGTGATGGTGAACCGTTGGCGCCACGGGAGAGCGCCCTGACTGGACAGGATCCGTTTGATCCCTTCGCTACTCGCTCACGGGCCATCGAACTGCGGCCCAAGATCACAGACGGCCACATCAGCGCCGAAGGCGACCTCGATGGCCCCAGCGAGATCCTCGCCCGTGGCGTCCAAACCGTGTTCCGTGAGTGCCTTATGGGCGGCCTCTGCCACGCCCTGTGTCACCCAAGACGTTCCCGCGGGAACGTCTGAATCGAGCGCTCGCCACGGTTGAGGATCGCCGAGCCGTTCGACATCCGAGCGGGCCTTGCTGAGCCAAGATGCCACCACGACGTGCTCCGCTACCGGCGCCGGCCTCGGCCCGCACGGCCAATGCCGGTGGCACTTCCACTCCGGTGATAAGGACCTCGCTCGGAGCGGCAACGTGCTCCTGTCCGTCGGTGGTGCACGGACGGTGTCCTCGACGATCATCGGATCCTCCGTGGACCATGCCGGACCACCTGACCCCGTCCAGCGCGGTGCCGGGGCTGATGTGAGCGGCAACCGCCTCGGTGGTCTGGTGGCCAGCGCCAACTTTTCCTACAGCGCCGCCTACCGAAACATCGAGTTCGGCATCAAGCTCGACAACCCAGCCCTCGCGGAATCCGTGGAGCGAGAACTGCGCAACGTCGAGGGGGTGCTGTACGAACAGGTCTACGGAGCCTTGAACACCTGGTGATCGCCGACGCGGCGCCAGCGGCACCGCAGTTCCTCCTCGACGGTCACCAGCTCGAAGGTGGCCCGTCCGTCGGGACTCACAAACGACCACGTCATCTCCAGCACCCCGGCCGCACCGCGAACGGCCTTTACGCGCAGCGAAGCGGGCCACGGAGTCGCGGGGTCTTCGGCGTAGGCATCACACGCAGGGGCAAACTTGTCGATGATTACCCGACGAAACGCCGCTAGATGCTCGCGCTTAAGCCGACGAACATCTGCATCGAACGCGGGCGAGGTCTCGAACTTCACTCGCCGTCGTCGGAGAGGTCGTCCAAGTGCTGCAGGAAGTCATCGGGGGACTCGTGGACTGCTATCCGGCCAGCGGCCACGTGCTCGTCGACCTCCCGTTCTCGCTCCTGCCAATGCTCCTTCCAAAACCACGCCTGATCGGCTGGCACGGGAAGGGCTGGCCGGAGCTCCAAGACGCCGTCGGTTCTCTCGGTGACCTCAAGCTGGGCCCCGGGCTCGTCTAGGTGCAACCGGCGCCGCACGTCCGCAGGCAGCGCAATGACGCCCCGCTGCTGCACACTCAAGTATCCGTGCCATGTCGCTGTCATGCCCCCAGTATGCCACCCGTCGGCCGAAGAGCAGCAGAACTGCCATGCAGCTCTCGGAGCCCGGGCCACAATGCCACGACCTCGTCCCCGCCGAGGCCGGGACGAGGTCGTGGTCTGTGGAGCTAGCCGCGAGGTACCGGGCGGCGGTGTCGGAGACGCTCCAGCGTTGCTTGGCGATGCCGCCCTCGTCCATGCGGCCTTCCAGGACGTAGATCGGCTCACCGCGTTCCAAGAACTCCCACCGCGAGAGGCCTGGTTCGGCTTCCCACACTCCAGACGTGATGCGTGAGTCTTCGCTGGTGAAGGTGATGGCTATCCTCCTCGCGATCTCTTCGCCTAGCGAAGCTACGTTCTCCGAACTTGGCGTTTGTCGTGAGTTTTCAGGCTGCGTTGAGACGGGCCTGGTCGATTCGGTTGTTGACGTGTTGATCGATGGTGGCCAGTGCGCGGCGAAGCCCTTGCGGCGGAGACGGGCGAGGTCATAGCTCATCTGGTTCACGGTGTACTCGCGGTCGCCAACGCCCAGCAGCTGGCTCACCTGGGCACGAAGGCTCCGGTTGATGAAGCCGAGGGAGTTCAAGGCGACGCAGAGGGCGCCGAGCAGGGCCATGACCCGAGGATCTCCGAACCGTAGTGCGGGCGACCTCCTGCCATCGTCGGTGACGGTGGACTGTGCGACGCATCGACACCTCCCACCAGTACCCGCCTTGGCGGGTACTGGTGGGGGTCGGGGGCAGCGGTAGCTGGCTCATCCACCGACGGAGGAACGCCTCGATAGTGGAGGGTCCGAGGCGGTCGCAGATGTCTTGCTAACGCCAGGGATCCTCGCAGGTGGCGAACCCGTTGGTCAGCTCGGTGAACCCGATCCCGACGCGGGTGGCGAAGACGCTTTGGACCTCCTGGGCAAAACCCGATCGCGGCGACACCTGAGACCCCCGTCTTAGCCTGCCTGGCGATGTGGGGCGCCATCACCTCCTGTTTGCGGTCGTGCTTAGCGAACTCGACCACCGGGATCTGATGGGTCGAAGCGAAGCTGCGGACCGCGCTACGAAACCTCGTACGCATCTTCTTCCATGATCGCTGGCGAGGGGATCGGGAGCTTCAGATACGCGACCATGAACGAGGCGACCTGCCCAGCGACCGGCAAGTTCGGCACGTAACCGTTGAGGTAGATCCGATCAAGGCACTCGATATCCAGACCGG
>JBBSOW010000163.1:0-5182 GCA_038259365.1 Propionibacteriales bacterium | reverse complement strand
CCCTCCTTCCACATGGACCAGTAGGAAATACTTTCCGGCTTCTCCGTGTTCTGATTCCCCCCCGGAGTGCCTCCTGCGGAACAAGCGCTGAGGACGAGGAGCATCCCCGCGAGCGATGAGGTTACGAGCTTTCGAGCGACGTTGCTCATGGACTCTCTACTTTCGTTGAGGTGGCAATTGGTGTGCGATGCTTCACGTAGTGCAGCACCCCTAAAAGATAGTATTCAAGAAGTATCTCAAAGGAGTTACCAAGATGTTTGATCGATTCGGTCGGACTGGACCGCCTCCGCGGTGGTCACTGCACCGGTGACGCCCATCGTGTCGAGCAGGTCCTGCAGCGAGCGGGGCCCCGGCCAGGACGGCACACGGCGCCACCGTTAGCACGCTCGCCAACGAGTGGCGTACCCCGGTTGGCGTGTCAGCGGCAGGAGATGATGCCCCAGCGGGTGTGCGGCCGAAGCCGCGGTCGCCGACCGGTTCGGGAGCATCGACATCGTCGTGAACAACGGGCATTGGCGCGCAAGGGGTTGTCGGAGACAACCCGGAGGAAGAATGGCACCGAGTCTGCGACGTCAACGTGCTCTGGCATCCTCCGCGTGACCCGAGCGGCCTTGCCCTTCCTCTACGCGTCGTCTCTATGCCGCTGTCGTCAACACCGGCTCCATTGCCGCGACGAAGGGGCTTCCGCAGCGTGACCTCTACTCCGCCACGAAGGGCGCGGTCCACGCGCTGACCCGGGCCCTGGCGGCCGACTACCTGCACGAGGAATCCGGGTCAACACGGTCGTACCGGCACGGCTGACACCCCCTGGGTCGGGTGCCTGCTCGACAACGCCGAGGACCCGGGTGCCGAGCGCGCGGGCCCTCAACGCCCGGCAGCCAACCCGGCCGACTCGTCTAGGCCGCTGAGGTGGCCGCGGCGACGTCATACCTCGCCTCCCCCGGCGCCGGTTCGACCAACGGGGTCTGTCTGGCCGTCGATGGCGGTATGGACAGCCTGGTGCCGGCTGACCCGACGACCGGGGCCCGGTAGCGGACCCGCACCGAACCCGCGATCGAAGTGTTGCTTCGTCCGCCTAGAGAAGTTTAATATCGTTCAATAGGTCTTGAATAGGTTCCTTGGTGACGACATAATCATTCATACCGACTCCGGGTCGGAGATCTATTTGTGCGGTCGGGTGCGAGGAGGGTGAGGGCGCCGGTGGACGAAAGCGGCACAGCCCCCAGACGCCAGCGCCGGGCGGAAGCGACCCCAGGGGCTCGCGCGACTACCACCCTGAAGTTCCAGCGTCTGGCCGGTGAGTTGCGGCGCGGCATCTTGGCGGGCGAGTGGGCGCCAGGAGCCAAGTTGCCGACCGAGGTACAACTGACGATTGATTCCGGGCTGTCGTTGACGACCGTCCGGCGGGCCTTCGACGAGCTGGTGCAGCAGGGCTACGTCGTGCGCCGTCAGGGGGCGGGCAGTTTCGCGGCCCTGCCACGTACGTACCGGCGCACTGCACACGTGAACGTTGGCGTGCTCATACCCGACACGCGACTGTACTACCCCCGCGTTCTTCAGGGGATCGAGGACAGCCTGTCTGAAGCGGGGATCGGGCTGCAGTTGGCCGCGTACCATTACAACCTTCCCGAAGAGCAGCACGACATCGATTTCCTGCTCGCCAGCGAGACCGACGGCCTCCTCCTTGTACCGACGCTGGCGGGGATCGACGATCCCGCCGCCCGGGTCAACGAGCTGATGGGGCTGAGGATTCCTGCGGTCCTGGTGGAGCGGCGACTGCTCGGGGCCGGCCCCGACGACCGCAGCGAATACGTCTGCTCGGACCATCCCGCCGGGGCGTACGACGCCGTCCTGCACCTCTACGGGCTGGGCCATCGCAAGATTGCCTTCGTCGCTCGCAGCCACAACCCCACGGTCGAAGCCGTCAGCCTCGGCTTCGATAAGGCCATCGCCGACCTGGGGTTGTCCGATCCGGTACGGTTGATGGCCCGAAACGTCGAGTGGGACAGCGAGCGGGCCGACGGATTCGTCCAGACCCTCATGGACTCGGGCGTGAGCTGTGCGCTCGTCTTCAGCGATCGCGAAGCCAGCATGATCGAGGCCGCGGCACAGCGCGCCGACGTTCGCGTGCCCGAGCAACTCGCTCTCGTCTCCTACGACGACGAAACCGCTGATCTTGCCGAGGTGCCGCTCACCGCCGTCGCCCCACCCAAGTACCGCGTCGGGCGGATGGCGGCTGACGTCCTCATCCGTCGGATGACGGAGGGCGACGCGTGCCCGGTGCACCAAATTCGACTCCGGCCCCGCATCGTCGTCCGGCAATCCTGCGGTGCCATGCCCGCCGTGGGGGCCTGAACTCACTCCACCCGCCAACGCACACATCAAGGAGAACTCATGCGTTTAGGACTGATCGGTGCCGGCGCCGTCGCGACGCTGCACGCGCTGGCCGCACTTCGGCTGCCCGAGGTCAGGCTGACCGCAGTGTGCGATCTGTCGGAGACGGCCGCCTCGCGGGTTGCGGCCCCCTACGGCGCGCGAGTGTTCGTGGACTACCGCGATCTGCTCGATTGCGGTGAGGTGGACGCGGTGATCGTGAACACCCCGCACGCCCTGCACAGGGCGATGGCGATCGACGCCGCCGAACGCGGCCTGCATGCGTTGGTGGAGAAGCCGTTCGGCGTCTCCCTCGCCGACTGTGACGCCATGCAGGCCGCCAGCGAGAGCGCCCGGACGGTGTTGGTGGTGGGTCAGATCCAGCACTACCTCCCCGAGAAGCTGGCGGTGGCCGCCGCCCTGGCGGGTGGTGAGCTGGGAGAGGTCCACCTCGTGCAGGATTCGCGCAGCACCGACTACCGCCCCGGCACCCGCTCGGACTGGTTCTTCTCCCCGGCCCTGGCGGGAGGGGGAGCGTTGATGAACATCGGCGGGCATTGTCTGGATCGTTCCGTGTGGCTGTCCGGCTCGACGGCGGTCTCCGTCTCGGCCACGACCATGGACCGCTTCGGGGTCGGGGTGGAGACCGACGGGCTGGTTACCCTGCAGTTGGCCAACGGGGGCATGGCCTCCGTGACGGTGCTCTCCGATCCGCCCGAACGCAAGGACGAGGTGAGCATCGTCGGAGATCGAGGCGTGATCACCGCCAACGCCCGCGACGGAGCGTTCCTGCGCAAGGACGGCCGCACGACGACGTTGAGCGAGTGCGACCCCGACGGGGTGCCGGACGCCTTCTTCCATCAGCTCGCCGATTTCGTGGCCGTCGTCGGCGGTGCCAAACCCAGCGTTCCCCTCGCCCATAGCCGGCACGTCGTCGAGCTGATTTTGGGAGCGTACGAGTCCGCGCGCGCCGGGGGAGCCCCGGTGCCGGTGGGCAAGGCGCTCACGCGCCGATCGTGAGCCTGTTGGCGAGCCTCCCGGCCGAGGATCGTGGCCGCTCGCCCCTCACCGGCTGGGTCCGCGGACACTGGGAGGTCGCCGCCGAGCACTGGCTCGGTGGGGTAGCCCGGCACGCTTCGCCCGAGCACGCGCGCGTGAGCTTTCCCGGCACCCACACCACCGACGCGGTCGACCAGCTCGAGGGGTTCGCCCGCGGCTTCCTGCTCGGGGCGCTGCGGATCGCCGACGTGGGCGGCGGACCGTGGGTCGGCTGGTTCGCTCAGGCCCTGACCGCTGGCAGCGATCCCGAAAACCCCGAGGCGTGGCCGGTGATCGGCCACCACGACCAGACGCTCGTCGAGGCCGCCGCCATTGCGTTAGGGCTGCACTGGAGTAGACCCTGGCTGTGGGACGAGCTCGACGCCCTCACACGGGAGCGGCTGGTGGCCTGGTTGTCCGGCGCCCGCGGAAGGTGGTGCGCCGACAACAACCACGTCCTGTTGGGCGCGAGCGTCGAGGCGTTCCTGGCCTCGGTCGAGGCCGATCACGACCCGTTGGCGATCTCGGCCGCGCTGGGCAGGATCGAGGACTTCTACGTCGGCGACGGCTGGTACAGCGACGGTCCCGGGCGCCGCTTCGATCACTACAACGCCTACACCTTCCACTTTTACCCGCTCCTCATCGCCGAGCTGCTGGGTTCGACGCCGTCGTCGTTGGCGCCGGAGTTCGAGGTGTATCGGCGTCGCTTACGGCTGTTCCTCGAGGACTACCAACACCTCTTCGACGCCGATGGCGCCCCAGTGCTGCAGGGCCGATCGCTGACCTACCGCTGGGGCATGCTGGCGCCCGTGTGGCTAGGCGTGCGTTTCGACGCGAGCCCGTTAACCCCTGGCCAGACGCGTCGGCTTGCCTCCGGGGTGCTGCGGCACTTCGTCCAGGGCGGCGTGGGCGAGGACGATGTGCAGAGCCTCGGCTGGCATGGACCGAGCCGCAGCATCCTGCAGCCCTACAACGCCCCGGGCTCGCCGTTGTGGTCCAGCAAGGGGTTCCTCGGCCTGCTGCTGCCCGCCGAGCACCCGGTGTGGACCGCTACCGAGCAGCCCCTGGAGGACGAGGACCGCGACGTATTGCGCCCGCTGCCCGGGCCGAACTGGCTAGTCCACGCGACCCACGAGGACCGGGTCGTGCGCCTGCTCAATCACGGCAGCGACGGGCACCCGCGCAAGGCGGACCCGTGGTACCGGCGCCTCGCCTACAGCACCAAGACCGCGCCCACCGAGCTTGACGGGGTGGGCGACAACCTCATCGATGTCGTCTCCGGCCCACTCGCAAACACGGAAGGTTCGATCCATCGTGGCCTGCTGGGCGGGAGGACGTGGTCCACCGGCGCGTCCTCTCGACAGCTGATCGACGCCGACGGACGCGAAGTTCTCATCGATGTCGCCACCACCACGCTCGGGCCCGCCGAGCTACGGCTGGCGCGGGTGCGCGGCGCCGTCGCCATGGGCATTCGGGTATCGGGATACGCCGTCAGCTCCAAGAAAGAGGTGTTCCGCGAGGAGAGCACCGGATGGGCGCGGGTCAGCACAGAGTGGGGACTCTCCTCGTTACTGGCGGTGGTGCCCGGAATTCGAGCCAGTGAACTGCTGCCGCCGCAGACGAAGCTCGAGGAGGTTGACACTCCCTTCGGTCAACAGGCCGGACTGCCGTACGCGATCCTGCCGCCGAGTGAGGACAACGAGGTTCGTCTCGCCTGGCTCGTCGCGCTCACCGGCCAGCCTTGGGACCCGGCCGAGGCGTTGGCCTCGCT
>JBBSOW010000162.1:0-5222 GCA_038259365.1 Propionibacteriales bacterium | reverse complement strand
GTGGCCGAGCGAATTGGGATCGTTCCCGAACTGCGGCGCCGTGGTTACGCGGTGACCGAGGCGCGAGCCGTTGATCGCGGCGGGCGCCGGATTGCCTCGCTCCAGCCCGCAGCGATCATGGAATCCTCGGAGCGCTACGTGAGTATCGCCCGCTCCGATCTGGCCGCCGCGATCTACGAGGCGCTCGGCGGCCGGGCAGAGTTGATCTTGGACGACACCATAGATGCTCTCGTAGACGCCGGTGATCGTGTCGAGGTCAGCTTTGAAAGCGGCCAGACCCGCGATTTCGATCTGGTCGTGGGCGCGGATGGCCTGCACTCGCGGACCCGCGGGTTGACCTTTGGGCCGGAGGGGCAGTTCGAACGCTACCTCGGGATCGTGGTCGCGGCGTTCGAGGTCGAGGGTTACCGACCCCGCGATGAGCTGGTCGCCATGATGCACGCCGACGTCGGGTACCAGGCGGTCCGGCTCAGCCTCCGCGAGGATGCCACCTTGCTCCTGTTGAGCGTCCGACACGATGGTCCGATACCGGCGGGCGACCGGGCCGCTCAGGAGGCGTTATTGCAGACGTTGCTCGCCGGGGCAAGTTGGGAGGTGCCACAGATGCTGGAGGCGATGCCGCAAGCGAAGACGTTCTACTTCGATTCCGCGAGCCAGATCCGCATGCCGTCGTGGAGCAAGGGCCGCGTCGTGTTGGTCGGCGACGCGGCGGCCGGCCCGTCGTTCCTGGCCGGACAGGGTTCCGCGTTGGCGATGGTGGAGGCGTACGTCTTGGCCGCGGAACTGGCCACCTGCCGCGATCACGGCGAGGCGTTCGACCGCTACGAGCGACGTCTGCGGCCCCTGCTCGACTCCAAGCAGGACGCGGCCAAGGGGCTGGGGTTGGCCTTTGCACCCAAGAACCGGTTCCAGCTGCTGGAACGCAACCTGGCCATGAGGGCGATGGGGCTGCCCAAGGTGGCCAACCTCTTGATGGGCAAGAGTTTTCACGACGCAATCGAGTTGCCCACGTTCCCACGGTCCGAGGTGCCAGGCTAGGCGCATGGTCCGACCCCGATTCGCCAGGCTGGCGCCGGAGCAGCAGCAGCGCATCTATCAGGCGGCGCTGGACGAGTTTGCCGCCCACGGCTACCACGACGCCTCGCTCAATCGGGTGATCGAGGCGGCCGGCATCTCCAAGGGCTCGATGTACTACTACTTCGACGGCAAGGAGGATCTCTACGCCTCACTCGCCCAAGCTGGGCTCCGACGATTGATCGCCGATTTTGGTCCGTTCCCCGTGCCACAGACGGACGACCCGGAGACGTTTTGGTCGGCCTTGGAGGACTACTACCTCAAGCTGATGACCGCCCTGGCCGCATCCCCGCAGCTCGCCACCTTGGCTCGCGGCTGGAGCGCCGCCGCGGGCAGCCCGGGGTTGCAGCAGGCGCAGCAGGACATGGAGCGCGCCATGGCGCCGTGGCTCCAGCAGGTCGTGGCCGCAGGCCAGCGCGCCAGCGCGGTCCGAAGCGACGTGCCGGCCAGCCTCCTCATCTCCGTCGTCGTCGGCATGGGGCAGGCGATGGACATCTGGCTGGTGGGCCAGCAGCTCGACCGTGATCGGCTGCCCGAGCTCATCGGCACCCTGGTGCGCATGATCCGCGGCGCCGTCGCTCCGGAAAGAGAAGATTGAGAACGCCAGCGCTCCCGGCGCCGATCTGGCCGTCTCAGTGCATCCTGAACTGGTACTCGTCGGGGACGTCCTCACCCGGGCACACCAGGCTCCAGAGGGCGGAGATCGAGTCCTCGCCCTCGCGGATGTCGGCTATCTCGATTCCCGCCCGCAGCATGGCTGCCGCCGCCTCGGGGGAGCCGGTCAGAGCGTGGGCCCGCGCGATGAGGAATCGGACCCGCCCGATGCCTGTCAGCGAATCGGACGCCTTCGACGCCAGCTCCAGCGCTCGTGTCGGGTGGCCGTGAGCGAGGCTCAGGGTCATGGCCTCGGTGAGCAGCCAGCGGTTCCCCGGATCGATCGCGCACGCCCTGGCGAGAGCGTCGAGGCCCGGCTCCCGGCCCTCTGTCCCCCGCACGTCGGCCAGGGAAAGCAGCGCCAATCCCAACCCACGCCAGGCCTGCGCCTGAGTGGCAAGGCCGGGACCGTCGTCGGTCAGGGCCCGCCGGTAGTCGCTGATGATCGACTCCAGCGCATCGGCATCGGCTGAGTTCCCCATGGCATGCGCGAGGGTCGCTCGGTGGAACAGCGCCTCGGCAGCGGTACAGCGGGTGAGCAGGGCGGCCCAGTCGTCACCGCGGACGAAGGATTCCGCGCCGTCGAAGCTGGGAGAGCCCTCCGCGGCCGATTCGAGGAGGCTCAACCACGGGCGCTGGTCGGGTCCGATGGTGGAGGGGGCAAACGGGGTTCCGGCCTCGTCGATCCAGCCGGTATCGCTATGGCGGCGGCGCTCGCGCTCCAGCGCACCCCAGCCGCTGCCGGCGAGCACGTGGCCGCAGGGAGCACGGTCTGCCCAACGCTCGGCGTCGGCGAGGGCCTCGGAGATGGCGGCCTCGGAGACCAACGCCTCCACCCGCTCGGCGGCGTGCTCGACGGCGGCATCCCAGCCGCCGGCCGCCACGCCCGCGTCGAGCGCGGCGTTGCCGTAGGCCTCCACCCACTGCCAGGATTCGCCGGCGCCCAGCGGTAGGTGCTCGAACTGGGTTTGCGCCAGCCCGGACTGGATTTCGGCGTAGCGCCGCGGTTCGGTTCCCTTGGGGCCGGGGCTCAGCCACTCCTGCCAACGATGCCCACCGACCGACTCACCCCAGACGAAGAGTTTGCGACCGCGCAGGCGCCAGGACGACACGAGCGCCAACCCGTCCCCGTCGGAGTCGAGCGCCACCTCCCAGCGCCGCTGATCGGGGGCGAGATCGAAGAAGAAGTCGGCGGCTTGCGGGTTCCTGGCCGGCCAGCTGGCGTCGACGCCGTGGAAGTCGGTCGGGTCGGCGCGTGTCATCGAGCCGTCGTAGTCGGTGATGTAGGCGGCCTTGGCCGGGGCGAGCACCCGCGTCCGTTCCGCCTGCGGGACGGCCGCGTTGGTCCACCAGTACGTGGGCACGGTGTGTTCGTTGGGGTTGCGGATCCGCACGGCGAGGTACAAGACCGGCGAGTCCTCGGGCAGCCAGGCGTCGATCTGGAAGACCACCTCGCGCAGGCGATCGAACTCCCACATCCGCAGCACCCGTTGCCCCTCGTCGGTGGTGACGATGGCGGTGTGCAGGGGCGCGCACGTGGTGGGGGCGTGGCCGCGGGTTCCGATGTTGAACTCGATCCCACCGGCGAACCAGGCGTTGCGCAGCGCCAGGTTGGCGAACTGGATCCGCTCGCCGGTGTGCAGCAGCTCCTTGCCCGACGCCTTATCGAGCAGCGACCACAGCCGACCACCCAGCTCGGGCAGGAACGTCGCGCGGACTCGGGAGTTCTCCAACGCCACACACGTCAGTTCGAGGGGAGCCAACCGCCGAGAGTAGCTCTCCTGCATGGGATAGGGGTAGATGTTCGGGGCCTTGCCCCACCGGCTTCCTGCCGCGATCTCCTCGGGGACGCCCTCGCCGACGACGTAGGGCGGCTCCAGCAGCGGCTGCACCGCGGGCAGGGGAGATTCGGGGCCGAGATCGGCCATCTGGAAGGTTCGCGTCGCAACCGTTGTCGCATCCTGGTGGGCCATGAGGCCGTCGATCTCCTCTGTCTCGGGTGGCACGGGAGCAAGCCCCCGAGCCCGTTCGAGGATAACCGAACACCCTCCCTTTGAGGACGTAAGAGCGGCCGGAAGGGGTACCGGGTGAATCAGGACTCATCAACCACGCCACCGTCAAGCGAGATGGAAAGGTTCTCCTTGTTGATCATGGCACCCGCGTTCTTCTGGTGTGGAGGGGCGAGGCGCATTCCCGATGCAGAGTGAACTTGCAATGTTGAGGCGGCGTGTGCCGATCAAATAGAGTCGCCGTCGGACAACTTATTGCGACAGTTCCATTTCCAACCGGTTCAGTAGAGTCTCCAGTCCGATCTCGAACTCCTCGTCGCTGTGATCTTCGCTGAGCATGGGCCGCAGGCGGGTGACGAGGGGGGCATCGGTGAGGTCGACGCGATCGTCTTCGTTGGGGATGTCGGCGTCTCCTTCGTTCAACGGTTCTTCTACCGGACCCGTGTCGGCCCCGCGGGTCGCGGCCTCCAATAGGAGGTGACCCAACAAGAAGCTGGTGAAGGATCGGTACGTCATCACGAGTTGGGTGTCGCTGAAGCCGCTGGTCGTCAGCTTGGCCAGCAGGTCCTCGACGATCCGCACGCTGCGGAGCGGCGGCCTGAGCCACGGGGTGGCCGGGTGGCGCGTCGCCACGAGCGGAAACGCGGACGGGTGATCCACCGCGATCGCACGGACTTGGTGAGCTAGCGCCTGCAGGTAGCCCTGCCAGCTTTGGGTGAGTTGCCCGTCAATGCCATCGGATAGTCCCCTCAGCAGGTGCGCCACCACGGCCTCCAGCAGGTCTTCGCGACCACTGACGTGTCCGTACAACGACATGGCCTGCACCCCTAACCGTTGGCCCAGGGCGCGCATCGTCAACCCTTGCGGGCCGCTCTCATCGATGGCCTCGAGTGCCGTCTTGACGATGAGCTCTCTGCTGAGGGCTTCACGTACGGGATACGGGTGGGCGTCGTCGTGGGTGGATGGCATTCGGGCGCTCCTCCTGCTCGGCGCATCGCTGATTGACCACCAGCAATCTTTGTCCAGTGTAAGCGATGGCCGATCAGACAGTGTCAGGTAAGGATTGGCCACGGTAGCCACGTTCGTGCCCGAGCTGGCCTTGTTCTTGGGCATCGTGCTGATGGGCTGGATTGTCGCCAAGGTGCTGGCCAATGCCATCGCCAACGGGTTGGAGAAGGTTGATTTCGGCCGGGCCGTGGGGCCAGGTGGGATCAAAAGGCGTTTGCCGAGAGCCAGCTTCTGCGATCGTCACCAAACCGGTGTCCTGGTGGCGGTCCGGGAACTGATCAGCAACACCCTGGGCGGGTTGTCCTACGGCAAGAATCTGGCCAACATCGGCGCGCTGAGTCCTTCCACAGTGTCTTGTAAAAGCACACGCGTTCGATTAACATGGAGGCATGGTCGCGCTCACCCATCTCGAAGCCCCGGTGGACGCCGGGTTGCTCGACGCTGGGTCGATTGATTGCCTGGGGGCGTTGTTTCGTC
>JBBSOW010000161.1:0-5358 GCA_038259365.1 Propionibacteriales bacterium | reverse complement strand
ACGATTTGCGGCATACCGCGGCCTCGTTGGCGATCTCGTCGGGGGCCAGTGTGAAGCATATTCAGCGGATTCTCGGGCATAAGGATGCCTCGATGACGCTGAACGTTTACGCGACCTTGTTCGAGGACGATATGGACCTTGTGGGGCAGCGAATCGACGGCCTGCTCGCCCCGCTTGCGGCCTCAGTGCGGCCTGTGGAGGGTTTGAGCGCGGCACCGGCCAAGAGGCGGCGGAAGAAAACCGTCGTTGACTAGGCCTGATGGGTTGCGCCCCCGGCATGACTCGAACATGCGACACAAGGTTTAGGAAACCTCTGCTCTATCCCCTGAGCTACGGGGGCAACGGGTGTCAGCCTAGCGAGTTCCGGGGGAGGTTTCAGCCTGGCGTCTCCGGCGCGCGTTCGCGGCTCGCAGCGTGTCGATGCGTCTCCCTAGGTGAGTAGTAGCCGGATGGCGAGACCGATGAGCATGCAGCCGATCAGCAGATCGAGGATGCGCCAGGCCGACGGCCTGGTGAACAGGTCCTCGAGGTAGCGGGCTCCGAAGCCGAGGGCCGAGAACCACAGGATGCTACCCAAGCCGGCGCCGACGCCGAACCACCACTTGCCGACCGGACCATGGGTCACCGCTATCGAGCCGAGCATGATGACGGTGTCGAGGTAGACGTGCGGATTCAGCCACGTGAAGGCGAGCGCGGTGAGAGCGACGGTCTTGGTCGAGGTGTCGCTCGGGCGCGTCGCGTTCGCCTCGAGAACGGCCGGCCTTCGGGCGCGCAGGAGCGATAGGATGCCGTAACTGATCAGGAAGGCGGCCCCCAACCAGCGTGCCACCGCAAGCACTTGCGGATGGGCCGCCACCATGACGCCGAGGCCGAACACTCCCGCGAAGATCAGCGCCAGATCCGATAGCGCGCAGATGGCCACGACCAACAGCACGTACCGCCGGGTGATGCCCTGACGTAGCACGAAGGCGTTCTGCGCACCGATGGCGACGATGAGGCCGAGGCCGGTCAGCAGGCCCGGGACGACCGAGATCAAGAACACCAGATAGAGACTAAAGAAGATGCCTGCATTTGGACACCGACGAGGCGGGCGCCTCGGCGATCCACCAGCGCGGCAGGAAAGCGTTGAACGCCGGCGGTGGCCAGCTGGCCCGCACGGCACGCCAGCCCGCTGTCGAGCTATCGTCGATACCGTTGATGAGGGGTCATGAGTTGGGGCGACGCGGGAGATTTCGTCGCCGTCCTCGCTGCAACCGTCGAGCCGCGGTGCAGCAGCGCCGCGTCAAGAACTCTGACTCGAGGAAGGCGTACTAGTGAGCGACAGAGCGTTTCCGATCATCAGCGTCCAGGATCTTCCATCGACGCGCGCCTTCTACGAGCAACTCGGGTTCTCACAGGCCTACCAGTTTCCCCCAGGCGGCGAGCCCGGTTTCGTGACGATGGAGCGCGGCACTTCGAGTATCGGCATCGGAGCCGCTGGCACCAGCGGAGACCACACGTTCGGCATGTGGGTCTATGTCGACGACGTGGACGCAACTCTTACCGCCTTGCACGGGTCGGGCGCCCCCGTCGTCGCCGAGCCCGAGAATCAGGCGTGGGGTGAGCGTGTCGCGCAAACCCGGGACCCGGGCGGGAACCTGGTCTACTTGGGTTCCGCGCTTTGACGATCCTGGTTCGGATCATCCGTGTCGGGCGACTTGCCGATCGCCTGCCGTTGCCCAACCCCGCGGCCAACCCTTCGCTGGCTTACATAAGTTTGAAAGAGCAATTAGATATCCCCAGATTGGGCGATTCCTTTGTGTTCTAGGCAATCGATGCGTATTGTTCACTATGAGAGTGGCGCTGACGAAATGTCTCCTGGGGGTGGGTAGACAGGTGCTTTCGAGCCCGTCGTCAGCGCCCTCTCCCTTTTTCTGCCGCCGGGGGTGGGTCTGCCCCAAGAGGCGAATCACTGTCCCTCTACGCTGAGCCTATGAGTGAACAGGGATTGGCCCAGGCGCAGCGCAAGATGGCCGACGCCGGAGTGCATCAGAGCGCCATCGACGTATTCAGCCACTATTACGGCGAACTCGAGTCGGGTGCGACCGGCCTGATCTCCGAGGAGACGATCCGCCCGCTGGAGCGGCCAGCGTTGCTCGCTGAGGCCTCGGTCGACGAGGAGCGGGCCCGCGAGGCCCTGTCGAAGACCGTGATGATCAAGCTCAACGGTGGCTTGGGTACTTCGATGGGGATGGACAAGGCCAAGTCGCTCCTGCCGGTTCGCGAGGGGAAATCGTTCCTGGATCTGATCGTCGATCAGGTCCGCCAGGCCCGGAGCCGCTACGACGTGGCCCTGCCGCTGGTGTTGATGAACAGCTTCCGCACCCAAGAAGACACCCTGGCCGCGCTGGCCAAGCACGATGACATCGCCGTCGACGGGTTGCCGCTGGACTTCCTGCAAAACCAGGAACCGAAGCTGTTGGTTTCGGATCTGACCCCGGTCGAATGGGCGCAAGATCCCACGCTGGAATGGTGCCCGCCCGGCCACGGTGACCTCTACACCGCCCTGATCGCCTCGGGTGTGTTGCAGCGGCTCCTCGACGCCCGTTACCGATACGCGTCGGTCTCCAACTCCGATAACCTCGGCGCGGCCCCGGACGCCACCCTGGCCGGTTGGTTCGCCGCCTCGGGTGCTCCCTACGCGGCCGAGGTGTGCACCCGTACCGCGGCCGATCGCAAGGGCGGCCATCTCGCCATCCGCAAGTCCGATGATCAACTCATCCTGCGCGATACCGCCCAGACCGCCGACGAGGAGATGCACTACTTCACCGACGAGCATCGCCACCGGTACTTCCACACGAACAACCTGTGGTTCGATCTGGGGAGGGTGCTGGACACCCTACAAGAGCGGGACGCCATCCTGGGGTTGCCGCTCATCCGCAACACCAAGAACGTCGATCCCGCCGACCCCGACTCCCCGGAGGTCTACCAGATCGAGACGGCGATGGGGGCGGCGATCGAGGTGTTCGACGGGGCCACGGCGATCGGGGTGGGTAGGGAGCGGTTCCTTCCGGTCAAGACCACCAACGATCTGCTGTTGTTGCGCTCCGACGTCTACGACATCGCCGCGGACGGTCGCCTGGAGATGCAACAAGCCAGCGCTCCGCTGGTAGACCTGGATACGTCGTTCTACAAGAGGATCGACGACTTCGAGCGACGCTTTGCAAGGGGGGCGCCCTCGCTCAGGCAGGCGACCGGCCTGACCGTCACCGGCGACTGGAGCTTTGGCCGCGACGTGACCGTCCAGGGCGACGCCGTCCTGGAGGGCGGGGGAGAGGTCCCCGACGGCGAGCTGATCGGCGAGAGATCCTAGTCGAGCAGAGTTTTCAGCTCACCAGAATGACGACGAGCTGGCGGGGGCCGTGCACGCCCTCGACGCGCTCCAGTTCGATATCGCTCGTGGCGCTGGGCCCCGAGATCCACGTCATCGCCGCGGTCGGGGTAAGCCGGGACATCGCCTCGGGTAGGACGCCGACGACATCGGACTCGGCCACGACACAGACGTGCAGATCCGGCAACAGCGAGATCGCCCGGCGCCCCTGCAGCGGGCCGCCGTCCAAAATGATGGTCCCAGTCTGGGCGATCGCCACCGTGCTCGCGGTGACCGTGGCGGCTACGCCTTCGATCTCGGCGTGGCTGAGCTGACCGTCATCGCGCAGCACCGGGCACGTCACCGTGGTGAGCCAGGACGCGTCCAGCGCCTGCGGCACCACCACGCTGGCGGCGAGGCGTTCCCCCAACACCTTGCCGATGGCGCCCGGCAACTCCTTCGCGCTCACCCGTCGCACCTCGGCCTTGTAGTCCTCCAGGCGATCCACCAACAGCTCCACGAGGTTCACCCCGGCGCCCAATGAGCGGGCGTAGGCTCGCGGCGGGTCGACGTCGTGGGCGCCGGCGATCGCGCGCCGGACGTCGGCCAAGAGATCCGCTTTACTCATGGGGAGTGTCTTTCCACCAGCTCCGGAAGGACTGTGCGGGCAGCTCGGGCACCCCGCGCTCGCGGGTCCAGCCACCGAGGAGGCCGGGCAGCCAGCGCACCCGCGACACCGGCGTGCGCAAGAGCGAGGCGAGCCTTTGCAGCGCCGCCAGGCGTTTCCCGCTGCCGAACGCCCAGGCGGCGCCCTTCATCATCAGTCTCATCTGGTCCGGCCTGCCGTCGCGGCGGGATTCGACGACCTCGCGACGTTGATCGACGAGGACCG
Source organism: Propionibacteriales bacterium (assembly GCA_038259365.1). Taxonomy (GTDB): domain Bacteria; phylum Actinomycetota; class Actinomycetes; order Propionibacteriales; family Propionibacteriaceae; genus JBBSOW01. The sequence goes on along the minus strand of JBBSOW010000161.1, from coordinate 1,117 downwards.
AGGGGATGTCGATGGCCACCGGGCACGCCTCGTAACACGCCCCGCACAGGCTGGAGGCGTAGGGGAGTGCGGCGTCGTGTTCGTCGGCCACCCCGTGCAGGAGCGGATTGAGGATCGCCCCGATCGGGCCGGGATAGACCGAGCCGTAGGCGTGACCGCCGACGGCCTCGTAGACCGGGCACACGTTCAGACAGGCCGAGCAGCGGATGCACCGCAGGGCTTGGCGTCCGGTCTCGTCGGCCAATGCGCGGGTGCGGCCGTTATCGAGCAGGATGATGTGCGCCTCCTGGGGGCCATCGCCCTCGGTGACCCCGGTCCACACGGTGGTGTAGGGGTTCATCCGCTCGGCGGTGGAAGAGCGGGGCAGCACCTGCATGAACACCTCGAGATCATCGAAACTCGGGATGATCTTCTCGATGCCGACCACCGAGATCAGCACCTCCGGCAGGGTCAGACACATCCGGCCGTTGCCCTCGGACTCGACGACGACGAGGCTGCCGGTCTCGGCGATGGCGAAGTTGGCGCCCGAGACTGCGACCTTGGCGCGCAGGAACTTCTGCCTCAGGTGCGCCCGCGCGGCATCGGCCAGCCGGGCGGGCTCGTCGGTGAGGTCGTCGGGCGCGGGCCTGCCGATCGAGCCCATCGTGCTCGCGAAGATTTCGCGGATCTCGCGCCGGTTGCGGTGGATCGCCGGCACGAGGAAGTGGCTCGGAGTGTCCCCGCCGAGCTGCACGATCAGTTCGGCCAAATCGGTCTCCCAGGCGGCGATCCCGACCGCCTCGAAGGCCTCGTTGAGCCCGATCTCCTGGGTGGCCATGGACTTCACCTTGACCACCTCGTCGACGCCGTGAGCTTGGGCGATGTCGATCGCGACCCGGCAGGCCTCCTCGGCGTCGCGCGCCCAGTGCACCTGCGCGCCGGCCGCGGCGGCGGCGGCCTCGAACTGCTCCAGGTAACGGTCCAGGTTCGCCAGGGTGTGGTCCTTGATCCCGGCGGCGGCCAGGCGGAGTTCCTGCCAATCGGGCATTTCCCCGACGACCTTGAGCCGCTTGGCCCGGATGGCGTGGGTGGCGTGGGAGAGGTTCTCGCGGAGCTGGCGATCGCCGACGGCGATCTT
>JBBSOW010000160.1:0-5559 GCA_038259365.1 Propionibacteriales bacterium | reverse complement strand
GCCTACACGCCGCTCTCGGACTCGGTGCGCTCGCCCGGTGTGGGCGGTGACCTGTGGATCATGGGTCTGTGGATGGCGGGCCTCGGCACGATCCTCGGGGCAGTCAACTTCATCACCACGATCATCTGCATGCGCGCCCCCGGGATGACGATGTTCCGGATGCCGATCTTCGTGTGGAACACCCTGGTCACCAGCCTGCTGGTGCTCATCGCGTTCCCCGTCCTGGCCGGGGCGCTGCTCTCCCTGGAGGCCGACCGGCAGTTCGGAGCCCATGTCTTCGACACCGTCCACGGCGGTGCGATCCTGTGGCAGCACCTCTTCTGGTTCTTCGGTCACCCGGAGGTCTACATCATCGCGCTGCCGTTCTTCGGCATCGTGACCGAGATCCTGCCCGTCTTCAGCCGCAAGCCGGTCTTCGGCTACGTCGGCCTCGTCGGCGCCACGCTGGGCATCGCGATCCTCTCGGTCGCGGTGTGGGCCCACCACATGTTCGTCACCGGCTCGGTGAACCTACCGTTCTTCTCGGGCATGTCCTTCCTGATCGCGGTGCCGACCGGGGTGAAGTTCTTCAACTGGATCGGCACGATGTGGGGTGGTTCGTTGTCCTTGGACACCCCGATGCTGTGGTCGGTCGGTTTCCTGACGACCTTCCTGTTCGGTGGTCTGACCGGTGTCATCCTGGCCAGCCCGCCCCTGGACTTCCACGTCTCGGACTCCTACTTCGTGGTCGCGCACTTCCACTACGTCGTCTTCGGCACGGTGGTGTTCGCGATGTTCGCCGGCTTCTACTTCTGGTGGCCGAAGTTGACCGGTCGGATGCTCGACGAACGGCTGGGCAAACTGCACTTCTGGCTGCTCTTCGTCGGCTTCCACACCACGTTCCTGGTCCAGCACTGGCTCGGCGTGGAGGGCATGCCGCGTCGTTACGCCGACTACCTGTGGATCGACGGGTTCACCGGCCTGAACCAGGTCTCGACCATCGGTGCTTTCGTGCTGGCCGCCTCGACGCTGCCGTTCCTGTACAACGTCTATATCTCGCGCAACGCGCCCAAGGTCGAGGTCGACGACCCGTGGGGCTGGGGCCGCTCCCTGGAGTGGGCTACCAGCTGCCCGCCGCCGCGACACAACTTCGAGTCGATCCCACGGATCCGCTCGGAGTCGCCGGCCTTCGACCTGCACCACCCCGGTTGAACCGCCTGCCCGCCCAGGCGACGTCGCGTTGCTGGGCACTCCTGGCGTGACGACCTGCCTCGACGCAGAGACGTCCCATATTTGTCACAAACTGGTAATGTGCAAATTGACCGGACGCCGACGGACTGTTCGGCGGCCGACGCGATCCGCAGCCCAGCAGAGCTGCTCCACCCCAGGAGGTGCCGTCCATGACCCACCATGAGCTGCCGACGATCGGTGCGGCCGGCCTGCACGCCGTGCTCGCGGAGGACTTCCCCGACATCGAGCGAGCCATCTGCGACTTCCTCGTCCAACGAGGGGGCGCGGACGGCGCCACCAGAAACCTACGCACAGCGATGGAGACGCTACGCCGACACATCTACCTCGAGGAGGAGTTCCTGTTTCCAGCTCTCGCCGAGGCCGACTGGGCAGGTCCGGTCTTCGCCATGTCCAAGGAACACTGCGAGCTGTGGTCGACCCTGGACAGGATGGAGGAGCACCTGAGCACGCAGAGCCCGCTCCGGGAGCAGCAGGACGTCTGCCGGATCCTCCGGGCGGAGGTGGAGCGTCACCTCTCGAAGGAGGATCCCATCGTCTTCGGCCACGCTGAGGAAGCGCTCTCCCCCGAAGGGCAGTCCGATCTCCGGCACTTCGCGGAAAACCTCGCCCGACCGCCGGGATGGCAGTGCCGGGAACCCGATTTCAGCTGGTCGTCGCTCCGAGACGGGCCAGGCAGCGGTCGGGCTCCACGAAAGGCTCCAGGCTCTGCACCGTGATCGGCGCGTTGAGACCCTGATCGGCCTGCTCCAGCACCCCTCGCATCAGTCCAAGGTGGACCGGGCAGATGACGTCGCGATGAGTGTTGGCCAGCTCCAGGAAGGGGCAGTGGCCCAAGGTGATCTGTTCCTCACCGTCCTGGGTGCGCAGGGCGGGTGCGAAACCCAGCTCGGCGAGGGTCTCGACCAGGACGCCGAGCGGATCGCCGTCGACGACGCGGCCCTGCGCAGCCAGCGACCGCCGCCGTCCCCACGACCGACCTGCGGCCAGCGAACGCTCGCGCGCGTGCTCCCCGTGCTGCAGCGACTCCACGAGCAGCTCGGCGAGGAACCGGTAGCCGCGTGGACCGTCGGGATCCATCGCCGCCCGCGCCCGGAACCGGAGGGCCGGCCGCCCGGGCGCCGCGGGCCCGGTCCCGACAGCGTCAACAGATTCGACCAGGCCCGCTGCGGTGAGCCTGTCCAGGTGAAAACGCACCGTGTTCGGATGCACCTCCAGCCGGTCGGCGATCTCCACGATGCTCATCGAGCCTCCGGGGTCCACCTGCCGCAGGGTCGCCAGCACGGCTTCGCGGCGCCTCGCTCCGCGATCGGCGGGCCCGGATCCAATGACAGATTTCATCGGTCATTAGTTTACACAGATCCAAACCAGAGAAACCATCTCGTGCGGGTCGCGCCGAACGGGCAGCCGCTCGCCGATCCGTCGCCGGTGGACCGCGCAGCGTGTTTGGCGTCGCGGCCCGCGAAGACCTGACTCGGCTCACCCGCGTCGCAAGGCCGCGGCAACGACCTCGTTCAGCAGCCTAGCGTGGGCGATGGCCACTTCTGCCCGAGCTCCACCAGCCTCACCTGCTGGATTGCCCCGACGAGCAGCCGCGCCGGCCCGTGACCGACACTGGGGCCGTCGCTATCAGTGCAGGCCCCTGACCACCGGCATCTCCCGCGCGGAGGGAGTTGACGGCCCGGATCTTCCAGACTTGCTTGCCAGTGCGGGATGGCACTCCCTGCAAGCAGCAGACCCCACAGGGCCCGCATGGGTCGTCATTGGCCGCCGGCACGAGCGCCCTCTCGACGTTCATGCCTCGGTAGTCCACGAAGCTCGCCGGGTGTTGTCAGGCTCGCCCGGGGGTCAGAGGCCGAGGTTGTGGTCGACGGGGGATCTACTGGCGACGGTGGCGAGATTTCACGCCGAGCGGGTGCTCCCTCACGGGTCGTGTGCGGCGCCGTGATCGTCGGTAACCCAGCGTACGAAGGCCGGGTCGTCGGACTCCAACACCTCGACCACCTCGCCGCCGTCGCACCGGTACAGCGAGACGGTCGCTATGCGCCCACGCACGCGCTCGAGCCGCCAGGTGCCTCCGAAGTCCTCCCATCGCGCTAGCGCGGCGCGGGCCTGCCCGGTAGCGGCCGGGGCCACGTTCGGGCCTGCTGCCTCCTCTGCTGCCATCGTCAGCGCCCTCCCCGGGTTTGTCGGTACCGTCGCACGACGTCCTCACCCCCAATAGTGGCTCTCCGAATGGATCGGTGCGGACGGGCCATGGACCTCGGCTCGTGCGGTGCGGTGCGGCCTCGATCGACGAACGGCATGCGGTGACCGAAGGGCGTGGCTACTCCGACGCGGCGTAGGCCGTTGTATTCACCGAATGGGGATGGCAAACGGGAAAGGTCGGTCGCTCGCTCAAGAGTTGCCGGGCGGCACAACTGTCTGTTGGTACAGCGCGAGCCGCCATTCGTTGTTCCGCAGCACGTACACGCTGGCCATGAGTCCGATGAACGCCGGCTCCTCCCCGTCGCGGAACGCGGTCCCGCGATATACCAGTGCGGCACTGTCCGGTCCGGTCTCGACGACTCGGACGTCGCTGATCTCATAGGTGCGCCAGGGAGGAGCCTGCGCCAGAGCGGCGACGACCGTGTCGCGATCCATGACGACGGCGTTGGCCAGCACCATCACTGCATCTTCGGTCATCGCTTGTCCGTAGACCGCATCGCCTGTGCTGTCACAAAGCGAGTCCCAGCCCTTCCGCTCCAAACGGAGCAGTGTCGGCTGCAGGTCTCGATCGGCCATGGAGGCACGGTAGGCGGAACGTCGACTGGCCGTCCACAAGCGGATCCGCTACCGGAACGCCTTCGAGCGGCGGTCCACCTCAGCAGTGGTCCCCGAATACGGTTCCCCAACTGGCACAGTCCAAGGTCGGCGCAAGTCAGTGACGGGTGAGGCGCTGTACCAGCGCCGATAAGTTGAGGCCGTAGCCCCAGCCGTAAGTCTTCGGAGGGAAGATCCGGTAGTCCCCTGGATCCCAGATGCCTTCGCGTGCGTCCGTGCGTGTGGGACGGTCCCAGTTGTATGGAATACCGAGGAGATGTCCCTTCGGTTCGCGAGCCATGGCCCCAACGCTACTGGCGGCGAGACCTTCACACCAGATCATGCGTTACATGTAGCAGCGATCAGTGGGCGCTCGTCACACGACGAGTGACCAATGCGGGACCTCATTGAAGACTGGCTCGTCGCAAAGGATGAGTGGTCCGGGAGAGACGAACGACTACCGTGGCGCCGCGGTCTGAGGGCCTCGGACGAGAGGGCTAATGACGTTCTTGCGCGTGCCAATCGAGGTGCCCCCGCTGACTTTCGTAGGCCACCACAGCGCCACAAACTTCACACACAGGTAGTCGCGGCCCTCTGAAGTTGGTGCGGTAGCCGTTGAGGACTTGAGCGCCATCTAGCCCCATGAACTCCTGAAGCTTGGCGAAGATCGACACGACGTCATCGTGCCAGAACGGCAATGTGGGCCAGGCACCTGGCATCGCTCCGCATGCCGATCCCGCATCGGGACGCTCCGCGCGCGTCGAAGACCGCCTGCATATCGCGGTCGCTGCCTACCTCGCACGCTACAAAGATCTGACCCGTAAGCATGCTGCCACCGACCTGGGGGCCTTCGTCTCGTGGTGCCAAACACGCGGACTGCAGCCCCTCCAAGCGCAGCGACCCCACATCGAGCTCTTCGTCCGACGGATGCAGGAAGAGGCTCGCTACAAACTCTCGACCGTTTCCAGACGCCTATCAGTGGTCACCGGCTTCTACCGCACCTGCGTCATCGACGGCCTGCTGGAGCATTCACCGGCCGACTACGTCCGCCGCCCTCACGTGCCTCCCGAGTCGCCCACCCTCGGGCTGTCCCGCCTGCAATTCGAGGCAATGCCGACTGGGAGGGCGCCCACCGCTCACCCTGCAGGCGGCCTGGATGGCCGACAACCACGAGCCCAACTCGCTCAAGGAGCCGACGGCCAAGGCCAACGCCGGCCGCGTGGACTCAGACATCACCCTCAGCTGTGTGGAGTCACCGGCTCGATCGGCCATAGCGAGGTCGAGCTGCTCAAGAAGTGGGCCCGCGACTCCAAGATCGTCGACATCTTCGAAGGAACCCAGCAGATCCAGCAGCTGATCGTGACACGCCGGATCCTCGGGCTCTCCAGGGCCGAGCTCACCTAGCCGCAGGCGGGTCCTGCTTCGCCAGCGGCTCCGCGAGCGGGGCGTCGGGCTTCTTCCCCGACGCCTTGAAGGGGTCGCCCCCGGTCTTGGCGGGGCCCGCCACGGGCACCGGCTTGGCGTCGCGGG
>JBBSOW010000159.1:0-5585 GCA_038259365.1 Propionibacteriales bacterium | reverse complement strand
TCGCTGTCACGTTGCTTTCCCCTTGAGTGATGTCGAAAGTAGCTCGATTCATCGAAACGAACAAGGCGTGGATGCCACGCCCAACGTCACACTAGACTCCCGAGTGTGAGCAAAGCAGTGGCTAGGGTCGCACACGAGATTCCTGAGCGCCCTCAATTGCGCCTCGCGGTCGGCGAGGGAGTGCGGGTCGGGATCGAGACAATGCCTGGCCGGAGTTCGTGTTCGTCACCGCAAGGCCCTCGGCTAGCTCTGCGGGCACCCGGATTGGGTTCGGTCCTCGTCCCAGGTGACGAAGACGGACCCTTCGTCGATGGTGGCGCCGAGGGATCGGTAGACGAACATTTCCGCCGCCTTGTCCGGATGTTGCATCTCGACACCGGAAACAAAACCGATCGCGTGCTCGGCGAAGTCAGACGCCATCAACAGAACGTGCCCCCGGCGAGCGAAGAAGTCCGCCGCGCCGTCCGGTGACACCGGAAAGTCAAAGAGGTCCGACGCCGCGACCAGCACCGCTGGATCGTCGATTCTCGTGATGTGCCACTGATCGGCTGCGCGGAACCGTGGCGCCGAATTCGGCCGCCGTGTCTCTGCCCGATCAGGGCAAACCGCCACGAGCTTTCCCGCTGTATCAACGCTTCCAGGCCCGTTCGCACGAGTTCGGGCACGTCCTTCGTCCCGGTGAGTTCCGCTGCCTTGGCGACCAACTCGTCGTCCAAGCTCAGTTGAGTCTCCACCACACACCCCCACACCAGGTTCGTCAGCGTTCACCGCTGAGTCTGCCATGGCTGCTTTCGCCCAGCGCTGGACTATGAGCGTCGATTTCGGACCAACCGCCCGCGCTAGCCAGCGCTGAGACCGGTATCCGCTCCACGATGCCGCCGAGACACGCCCGAGCAACGGCTTCGGGTAGGAAGAAGGGCGAATCAAGGGGACGATGATTGCGGAACCCGCGGATCCGCCGTGCTGGCTAGAGGATAGCCGTAGTGCGCACATGACAGGGGCGAGCCTGAACGGGAACCGAACTTACGATGAATACCAACCACAGCTCGTACGAGAAGAGCGTCCGCCTTAGCGGCAGGTTTCGCCAATATCGCTGTATAGGTCTTGCCGAGATCCATATTTGGACTAGAATGGCGACCATGCAAACGATCCCAGTTTCAACGGTCAAGGCGAAGCTGAACGAGTACATCGATGCGGTGTCGCGTACCCGTGAGCAGGTGACGATCACGAGGAACGGATCGCCGGCCGCCGTCCTGATCGGGGTTGACGAGTGGGAGGCGTTGCAAGAGACCCTGTTTTGGCTCTCTCAGCCTGGGATACGCGAGACCATCAGCGAGGCGGAGGAGGACATCGCAGCCGGGCGGGCGCTCGATGAGGCTGCGATTAGGGCCCAGTTCTCGGTCCCCAGATCGCACTGACCCGTGGCGGACACCACCTCTGATGAAAGCGGCCAGCAGTTTCCGGAGGCGCTGTGGATCGTCAAATTCACCCCGAAGGCTTCTCGAGCGATGGGCGGCATCCCGCCCCGCGTCGTGCCAGCGATAGTGGAGTTCTGTTTTGGTGACCTCGCCCGCCGGCCAAGGAGGGTGGGAAAGCCGCTTGGTGGAGAGCTGGCTGGTCTTCATGGTGCCCGCCGTGGCCCCTACCGGGTGCTGTACCGGATCGAGGATCAGTCGCAGACCGTGTTCGTCGTCGATGTAAAGCACCGCTCTGATGCGTACCGGACGTAACTCGATGGGCCCGCAGAGCTAGCGGGTCGGATGTGTCGTCCCGGAGTCCTCAACCGCCGCGACGGATCGGTGGAGCCCAGGGTGGACGGGCGACCAGGCAGAAGGGGTGGCCGGCCGGGTCGGCGTACACGTGATCCCCCTCGGCAAGTCGTCGTGCTCCGAGAGCCAGCACCGCGGTCTCGGCGGCGGCGAGATCGTCGACCATGACATCGAGGTGGAATTGCTGCGGATGGGCCGGCTCTGGCCACCGGGGTGGTCGGTGATCGGGCGCTCCCTGGAAGGCGAATCCCGACGTCGTCTCGTTTTCCGAGATCACCACCCAGTCGTCCGAGCGGTAGGTCACGGGCAAGCCGAAGAGCTCGGAATAGAACCCGGCCAACGCCGAGGGGTCCGGGCCGTCGATAACCACGTGGTGCTGTCGCCCGATCATCAATCCATCGTGGCACATCGAGGGCGAGGGGTGGAAGATCACCATTGGCTCAATCCCATGACCGCCGCGTTCTCGCGCACCTCACTCGGACTCTGCTTCAGGTTTCCAGCGACGCCAGGAAATCGACGACGTCCTTCGCGAGCGCCGCCGGCTCCTTCAAAGCACCGAAGTGACCACCGGAGGATAAGACGGTGTAGCGACGAACGTCGAAGAACCGCTCGGCGAAGCTACGCGGCGGCACAGTGATGTCGTGGGGGAAGAGGGCGAGGGCGGTCGGCATCTGCCGTGGGCTGGAATCACCCCACTGCCCCGCGTCGTCGTGGCCCCAATCGGAGTCGGCGTCCCACGAGCCCAACCCCTCGGCGTACAGCCTCATCGAGGATCGGATGGAGTTGGTGAACCAATAGAGGCTCACCTGGGTGAGCACGTCGTGGGGGTCGGGCTCGCGGTTGGTCCAGGCGCGATACTTGTCGGCCAGCGGGCCAGCAGCGGTGCCACGCGCTGGTAGCCGTAGAACGTGTCGGGCCACCCATGCAGCAGCACTACCGGCAGCCCCGTGGCGACCTCGGCGTGGTGCAGGACGAGATGCAGGTCGAGTCCCCTCACCCGGGCCAGGCGATGATCCTCACGGTTGAGCCGGGCCTCGACGGCGCGCCAGTCGAAGCCGTCGGGCCAGTGCTCGACGAGCCGGCCGACTCGACGCGGTCGTCCTCGATCGGAAGGGGCCGTAGTTCGCCGAGGACAGCGAGCTTGTCCAGACCCTGCCAGAACACGTGGCTCTCCAGGTCCACGCCCCAGTGAGAATCACCGGCGTGCCACTCCATCCGTCTTGCCTCGGCCGAAGGGCCGGCCAGCTCGGCAGACAGCGCCCATCCCGGCGCCTGGTGACGGCGATTCCCCAGCATTCGTTCGCGGCATCGACGAACGAACCGTCCTCATCGCCAGCCGCCCACACGCAACGCACCATGGCGTGCGAGGACGGGCGTTGCTCGAACATGGACTAACCGTAAGGGTGAGTACTGACGGCTAGCTGACCCCCACGACGCAGTGGCGCCAACTTACGCATTCCCGCGCGGCCTTCGTCGACGACGGTGTCCGGTTCTTCCCACCTGCCGCCGAGTGAACTCACCGGTCAGCCGCAGGATCCCACAGATCGCGGAGGAGCTCGGCGAAGCGCTCGGGCCGCTCGACCTGAGGCAGGTGTCCCGCGTCCGGGAGTAGTTCGATGCGCGCGTGCGGCAAAGCGACGACGGCGGCGTCTAGGTGCGAGGCGGGAAGCACCTGATCCCGCTCGCCCCAGAGGACCAGCGTGGGCACAGGATATGACCTCAGCCGATCGAGCAGGGTCTTGCGCCACCCCGAGTTCACTCCGCGCATGCCGCCGACTGACAGCAAGGCTTCCCGGAAGGCCCCTGCCCTGCCCGGTATGGCCGCCAACCGTATCGCTCGGTCGACCCGCTCGTCGGTGGCCAAGGCCGGATCGGCGTACAGCGAGCGTTCGACCGCCGCGGTGCGCGAGCGGTTGGAGTGGGTCAGCAGCCACGGCCCCAGACCGGGGACGGCGATGACCCGCAGCGCCGGGGTCACCTCGGAGCCGAAGCCGGCGCTGTCGGCCAGAACGAGGGATCGGACCCGGTCCGGGTGCCGGGACAGCAGGGCCATCGCGACAGCCCCGCCGAGGGAGTTGCCGACCAGATGCACGGGGCGGTGCTCGTCGAGCGCGTCCAGGACGCCAACCGCCGCATCCGCCAGGACGGGGAGCTCCATCCCGGCCGGAGAGGCTGGGGTGTAGCCGAACCCCGGCAGGTCGAGGCTGATCACGCGGTGGCTGCTCAGCAGGTCGTGCTGCTCGGTCCAGTCCTCGAGGCTGCGCCCGATGCCGTGCACCAACAGCACGGGGTCGCCATCGTCGGGCCCGGTGATCCGCACCCGAACCCGAGTTTCCGCGGCTTCGATGGTGTGGATGCCCGATAGCCCAGGCGTTGCCTCCTCGGAGGGCCCGGACGGTCGGGCGCGCCGCTCCACGCGCTTGGCCCCTGCCGAAAGGATGCGCCCGCCAGCGGTCGGGACCACCCGTTCCACCACATCCAGGACCTTCGCGGATCGCCCGACGACGATCCGGGAGCGGCGACGCGCCGCCCCTCGCAGGATGATCCGGGCCGCTTCGGCCGGGTCCATGCTCAGGAAGCGATTGAAGGCTTCTCGGCTGTTCTTCGCTTCGCGCTCGTCCAGCCCGCTGCCGGTGCGGGAGTCCGTCGCGATCCGAGTGCGAACCCCGCCGGGGTGCACCGAGGTAACCCCGATCCCTCGGTGCGCCAGGTCCTGGGCCAGAGCTTGGCTGAACCCGCGCAGGGCAAACTTGCTGGTCACGTACGCCGTCTGGCCGCCCGGAGCGACGAGCCCGAACAGGGACGAGAGGTTGACGATCCGGCTTCCCGGCCGAGCCGACAAGGCCGGCAGAAAGGCTCGGACCAGGGTGATGGGGGCGTGCAGGTTGATCTGCATGAGCCAGTCGAACTCGTCGTCACTGATCTGATCGAATCGTCCACCCAAGGCTACGCCCGCGTTGTTGATGAGCAGGGTCACCTCAGAATGCTCGGCGAGCACGGAATCGGCCAGCCCGGCCACCTGCGCGCGGTCCACAAGGTCGACGTCGTGGGTGCTGATGCGAAGTTCTGGGTGGGCGCCACGCAACCGCGCGGCGAGCGCCTCGAGGGGTTGCGCGCGCCGGTCGGCCAAGGCGAGGTGGCTGCCCTGCTCGGCCAGTTGCAACGCCAGTTGCTCGCCGATGCCGCCGGCCGCGCCGGTGACCACGGCGGTGCCTCCGGCGAACTCGTCGTGACCGCGGGATCGATTGGTGCTGGGCATGGGCCGTCCTCGGGACGAAATGAAGTCCATCTCGCGATCCAGCGGGCCGAGCAACAGCTCGGGTGCCTCGACGAGATAGTTCTGGGCATAGGTCCACGGCCGCCTCGTCCCGAGGGAGGGCAGCTTGTCCAAGGATCTGAGCACGTACCCCGCCTTCAGGCCGAGGAGGGGCACTCGCTCGCCGGCCGGGGCGTTCGCGGGGGTGGCGGCGGCGTACCCTCGGCGCTCCATCAACTCGAGCAACCGGCAGAGGTAGCGCGCCACCAGGTCGGCCCGCAGGGTCCAGGACGAGTTCACGTAACCGACGGTGAACGTCAGGTTGGGCACCCGCTCCAGCATCAACCCCCGATAGGCCACCCGCGAGGCCGGATCGACCAGTTCTCCGTCCACGCTCAAGGCGATGCCGCCCAACCTCGGCAGTCGCAGGCCCGTGGCGGACACGATAACCTCGGCCGGCACCAGTTCCCCGTCGGCCAACCGCACCCCCTCAGGCACCAGCCGATCCATCGAGCCGGTGACCACACTGGCCCGCCCACCGGTGATCTCCTTGGTCAGGT
>JBBSOW010000158.1:0-5685 GCA_038259365.1 Propionibacteriales bacterium | reverse complement strand
CTGTCGTCCACGATCCCCAACGTCATCGTCGTCAGCGACGAACCCCAACTCCAACCGCATCTTCTCCGGGCTGGCATCACCGCCCGGGTGTTGGCCGATCCCGCGGCTTGTGGGGGGACCACAGGGTTGAACGCGGCGCTCGAGCACGGCGCTGCGACCGCGGATAGCGACATTGTGGTGGCCGTCGTCGCCGATCTGCCGTGCTTACGCAGCACCGACGTGGCAACCGCCCTCGAGGAGGTGGCGAGCAGGACCCACAGCGGCGATCCGCGACCGTCCACGCGAGCCCGACGCCGTTGGTATTGTCCCGATCTCTCCGGGACGGGAACCACGATGCTGATCGCCAGGCGCACACGACTCGGGCCGATGTTCGAGGGCGCCTCAGCCGCCCGACACCAACGCTCCGGGGCGCTCCGGTTGTCGCTGCCCAGGACGGCGCGACGCGACGTCGACACGCTCGCCGATCTTCGCTCGGCGGTCGAGCTAGGACTCGGCCCGCACACGAGCCAGTTGCTGGCACGATTCGCACCGACCGACTTGTTCTTCGGCTAAGACCATCCCCACGCCTTTCTGAGGCCACCGATCCCGCCGGGGGGGCGACTCGGGTCGAACCACGAGGCCGAGCCGAAGCCACCCACCCTGGCGACAACCTACTGAGCGTGCCCGTTCGAGTGCGCCTGCCCGTTCGAGGCGCCGTCCTCGTGCGAGATCACAGCCCCTTTGAGCTGCGAGCCGGGACGAAAGCGAGGCACCGTCATGGCATCCACCGCCTTGCGCTCGCCGGTCTTGGGGTTGCGGACCACGCGGGCGTCCCGGTGGACCTGCTCGAATACCCCAAAGCCTGCGATGGAGACCTTGTCCCCGCTGGCTACTTGTTCGATCACCGTGCCTGTGATGGCATCCAGTGCCCGACCTGCCGCCGCCTTGTTGCCCCCAAAATGGGTTGCAAGCGTCTCGACGAATTCAGCCTTATTCATTCTTTCCCCCTTTGCACAAAGCAAACCCCCGATAGGTTCACCCCCGATTGTGCTGTGCTATCAGGGTAGGGCCTGAGCCGGCATGCGCACGAGACCCGCGCCAAAATAGCTCAGCATTTCCTTACAATTTCGCCGATTTCAGGGCCTGCGAGGCTTCCGGAGCGGTCAGTGTCTATGTTTAGGGGCTTCAACCCGCTGTTCGGGCGGGCAGGGCCGCCGGCTTGAAGCTGGGCCGCGCGGCCTCGAAGTCGTCGATGGCGTTGGTGTGGCGCAGCGTCAGCCCGATGTCGTCGAGGCCCTCCATCAGCCGCCAGCGGGTGTACTCGTCGATGTCGAAGGACTCGCTGAACTCACCGGCTGTGATGCGCCGGTCCTGTAGGTCGACCGTGATCTGCATCTCCGGATCCTGCTCCACGCGATCCCACAGCCGCTCCACGACGGCCTGACTCACCACGGCCACCAGCAGGCCCGCCTTACCGGCGTTGTTGCGGAAGATGTCGCCGAACCGCGATCCGATGATCACCTTGAACCCGTAGTTCTGCAACGCCCAAACGGCGTGCTCCCTCGAGGACCCCGTGCCAAAGTCGGGCCCCGGAATCAAGATGTCGGCGCCGGTGAACCGAGGTTGGTTGAGCACGAAGTCGGGATCCTTGCGCCAGGCGGCGAAGAGGCCGTCCTCGAATCCGGTCTTGGTGATCCGCTTGAGGTAGACCGCCGGGATGATCTGATCGGTATCGACGTTGCTGCGGCGCAACGGCAGCGCCGTGCCGTGATGGGTGGTGAACTTGTCCATGATGAGGTTCTCTGGCTTTCGGTCGGCGGAGATTACAGGTCGGCGGGCGCGCCGAGCGTGCCCAAAACAGCGGTGGCGGCGGCCACCGGAGGCGAGACCAAGTGTGTCCGCCCCCCCTTGCCTTGGCGTCCCTCGAAGTTTCGGTTCGAGGTGGAGGCGGCCCGCTCGCCGGGCGCCAGCTGATCGGGATTCATGCCCAAGCACATCGAACAACCAGCGGCCCGCCACTCGGCGCCGGCGGCGAGGAAGACCTTGTCCAGGCCCTCGCTCTCGGCCTGCAGACGGACCCGTGCCGAGCCCGGCACGACGAGCATGCGCACACCCTCGGCCACCTTCTTGCCTTCGATGATGCCCGCGGCGAGCCGCAGATCCTCGATGCGCCCGTTGGTGCACGAGCCCAAGAACACGGTGTCGACACCGATAGCGCGCATCGGCGTGCCCGCCCGCAGATCCATGTAGACCAAGGCTCGTTCGGCGGCGCTGCGCTCGGCGTCGTCGCTGAAATCGCTCGGGAAGGGCACCGAGGCGCCGAGGGGAACCCCCTGACCGGGGTTGGTTCCCCAGGTCACGAACGGGGTCAGCGCCGTGGCGTCGATGTCCACCTCGAGGTCGAACGTGGCGTCGTCGTCGGTCTTGAGGGTGCTCCAGTACTCGACGGCGGCGTCCCAGTCCGCACCGGTGGGGGCGTGCGGGCGGCCTTGGAGGTAATCGAAGGTGGTCTGATCGGGGGCGATCATGCCGGCCTTGGCGCCCCACTCGATCGACATGTTGCAGATTGTCATTCGGCCTTCCATCGAGAGCGCCTCGATGGTGGATCCGCGGTATTCCACGACGTAGCCCTGCCCGCCACCGGCGGTGACCTTGGCGATGAGGGCCAACACGACGTCCTTGGCCGTGACCCCGTCGGGCAGCTCGCCGTCGACGTTGACCGCCATCGTCTTTGGTCGCGACTGCGGCAGCGTTTGTGTCGCCAGCACGTGCTCGACCTCGGAGGTGCCGATCCCGAACGCCAGCGCCCCGAAGGCTCCGTGGGTGGAGGTATGGGAATCCCCGCAGACGATCGTCATCCCGGGTTGGGTGATGCCCAGCTGCGGACCGATGATGTGCACGATGCCCTGGTCCTTATCCCCCAGGGAGTGAATCCGCACCCCGAATTCCCGGACGTTCGCGCGCAGCGCGTCCACCTGGGCGCGCGAGACGGGATCGGCGATCGGCTGGTCGATGTTCAGCGTCGGGGTGTTGTGATCCTCGGTGGCCAGCGTGAGGTCCGGTCGACGCACCGGGCGACCCGCGGCCCGCAGCCCGTCGAAGGCCTGAGGGCTGGTGACCTCGTGGATGAGGTGGAGATCGATGTAGAGCAGGTCCGGCTCGCCGGCGTGGCTGCGCACGACGTGATCGTCCCAGAGCTTCTCACTCAGGGTCTTGCCGCCGTCGGTTGTCTCACTCATGACCTACTCGTTTCTGCTCGCGCCGGGCTCCCCGGCTTTCCTTCGTGCAACGTCGATTACCAGGCAACACTCCCCGGCCACCCGATGATTTGCATATCACCATTCGAGACGGCAATATCAAGTTATGGACAACTCTAGCGGAGTCGGCGTGCTCGACAAGGCTGCTCTCGTGCTGGGGGCGCTCGAGACGGGGCCGATAACCTTGGCCGGTCTCGTCACCGCCACCGGCCTGGCGCGCCCCACGGCCCATCGCCTTGCCGTGGCGCTGGAACACCACCGGCTCGTGGCCCGTGATCTGCAGGGCCGATTCGTCCTGGGCCCACGGTTGAGCGAGCTCGCCTCCGCGGCCGGCGAGGACCGCCTGCTTGCGACGGCCGGGCCGGTACTGGCCCGGCTGCGCGACATCACCGGCGAGTCCGCGCAGCTGTTTCGGCGTCAGGGCGACACGCGAATCTGCGTGTCCGCGGCCGAGCGCACCTCGGGCCTGCGGGACACCGTTCCGATCGGCAGCCAACTGACGATGAGCGCCGGCTCGGCGGCCCAGGTGTTGCTGGCCTGGGAGGAGCCCGACCGGATGCAGCGCGGCCTGCGCGGCTCGCGCTATTCGGCGGTGGCGTTGGCCTCGGTGCGCCGTCGCGGCTGGGCGCAGTCGGTCGGCGAGCGGGAGGCCGGCGTGGCGTCGGTCTCGGCCCCGGTGCGCTCCCCCTCGGGCAAGATCATCGCCGCCGTCAGCGTTTCGGGCCCCATCGAGCGGCTCTCCCGCCAACCGGGCCGGATGCACGCCCCCGCTGTCATCGCCGCGGCCGAGCGGCTGTCCGAGGTCTTGCGACGTAGCGGAACAGAGGCTTAGGCGCGAAGGTGGCGAAGGAGCCCCGTCGAGCGTTGCGGTCGGCGCTCCACGCGTGGGCCATCTTGTCCAGGCTGAGCGAGACCCCGTCAGGGTCGCTGTCGCCGTAGTCACCCCAGGCCCATATTTCTCCCGCCCTCCCGATGTGGACACCCAACCTACGATTTCGTAACTTACGGTGCAGTAGGTAGCATTTGGATTGTGCACACGTCGGCCAAGCAAAGCCCGGGAGAACTGCGCGGCTGGGCCTGGCGGCTGGCCGATGCGGTGGCCACGCCCCTGTTCCCGGCCGATTATCTCGACATGTTCGCCCCGATGCGGACGGGCGCCGAGCTGCGCGGACGCATCGTGTCCGTCTCGCGGGAAACCGCCGAATCCACCACGCTCGCCATCCGCCCGGGTCGCTCCTGGCGCCAGCACCGGGCGGGTCAGTACATCCGCATCGGCCTCGACATCGACGGCGTCCGTACCTGGCGCGCCTACTCGTTGACCTCGCTCGTCGGCGCGCCCGACGGTCTCATCACCATCACCGTGAAGTCCATCCCGGACGGCAAGATGAGCAACCACATCCTCACCGATCTCGCACCGGGCACCCTCGTGCACCTCGATCAGGCCACCGGCGAGTTCGGCTTCGCCGACACCCCCCCGCCCAATCCCCTCTTCGTCACCGCCGGAAGCGGCATCACCCCCGTCATCGGCATGTTGCGTAATCACCTCGACGAGCTCGAGGACGCGATCATCATCCACAGCGCCCCCACCCCCGAATCGACGATGTTCGCCGATCAGCTGAACGAGTGGGCCGAGCACGGCAAGCTCCGCCTGGTGACCCGCCATACCCAAACCGACGGCATCCTCCTCCCGGCCGAACTCGATACTCTCGTGCCCGACTGGCGCGAGCGGACCACCTGGGCCTGCGGACCGACGGCCATGCTGGACGCGTTCGAGGCGCACTGGGCCGAGCAGGACGCGCAGCCGTTGTACACCGAGCGTTTCCGGGCGACGATCATCGCCGAGGGCGCCGGCGGCACCGTCGATTTGCCGGGCCAGCAGCTCACCTTCGACTCCCCCGGCGACACCCCCATCCTCGACGCCGCCGAGAGCGCGGGTGCGCTCATGCCCTCGGGCTGCCGGATGGGCATCTGCTTTGGCTGCGTCGCCCCACTGACCTCCGGCGCCGTGCGGGACCTGCGCAACGGGGAACTCACGATCGCCAACGAGGGCGACAACATCATCATCCAAACCTGCATCTCGGCCGCCGCCGGGACCTGCACCATCGATCTTTAGTAACACCGATCTCTAGGAGACCGCTTATGACTTCAACCACCTTGGACACCCCGACCATCAACTCCCGGCTCGGCAGCGAGCTGACCGAACGCCACCACGTGCCGAAACCGTCCGGCAAGCCCGACCCGACCGCGCACCTCAGCGCGGCCCAGGTCGAGGAGCTGGCGCGCGAGCTGGACGCGATCCGCGAAGGGGTCATCTCCTCTCGCAGCGGCGACGACGCCGCCTACATCCGCAAGGTGATCGAGGTACAGCGCAAGCTGGAGATGGGCAGCCGGGCCCTGCTGTTGGCCTCGCTGTTCCCGCCGGCCTGGGTGCTCGGCACCATCGGGCTTT
>JBBSOW010000157.1:0-5721 GCA_038259365.1 Propionibacteriales bacterium | reverse complement strand
GCGCCTGCCGCCGCGGCGGTTCGCGCCTGGGCCAAGAGCCAGGGCATCGAAGTGGCCGACCGAGGCCGAGTCTCTACCGAAGTCGTGGACCAATACCGAGACGCCCACATCGGGTAGTGCTCCTCGCGGAGCGTGCCCATACTGGATGGGCTCGCGGAGCGACCCGGTACGGGATCGGCTACTGGCGCGCTCCGCGGGCCGATCAGCTATCGGAGCGGTCCGTCCCGAGCCGACACCTCAGGGGGCGCCCGGCGTCTTCAGCTTTCTGACGCGCAGGTCACGGCCGTGGCGATTCCTGAACTGGGACCGCGGCCCCGCCGAGCGCACCCCGACGCCGAAGGGTCGCACGAGCCACGCTCGGGTGGGGTTGACCTATGGCCACCGGCCAGCAATCATCGTCGCATGGCGATGAGACAGGCGGACGTCGTTCAACCTGCGGGACGAAAGCCAGCCGAGGTTAGCGGTCTCACCGCCGCGGCCTGCCTGTTCCACGGGTTCAGCGATCCCTCGCGTATCGCGATCCTCCAGCACCTGTCGCTGGGCGAGCATCGCGTGGTCGACCTGACTGCGCACATCGGGCTGGCGCAGTCCACGGTGTCCAAGCACCTCGCCTGCCTGCGTGACTGCGGCCTCGTGACCGCCCGACCCGAAGGTCGCGCCACGATGTATTCCCTCAATCACGCCGAGGCTCTCATGGACCTGTGGGCCGCAGCAGAGCGACTCCTGAGCCTGACCGGTGACCGCGTGGCACTGTGCTCCAACTACGGCACCGCCACCCTCCCCACGAGCGCGGGCCCCCGATGAGCACGACCCACAGCCACGACTCGGTGGTCTCAGCCGAGGGCCGCGTTCGGTACGGACGTCACGCGCAGCTTCTGGCTGGGGCCTCGGTGAGCTACAACGTCATCGAAGCCGCCATCGCCATCTCCGCCGGCCTCGTCGCGGGATCGGTCGCTCTGGTCGGCTTCGGGCTTGACTCCATCGTCGAGGTCTCCTCGGGCCTAATCATCTTGTGGCAGTTCCGGAACCCGCTGCCCGAAGCACGCGAGCACACCGCACTCCGGCTGATGGCCCTGTCGTTCTTCGCACTCGCCGCCTACGTCACCGTCGAGTCCGTGCGAGCACTCGCCGCCGGCGACGAGCCGGACGCCTCAACGGTCGGCATCGTCCTCGCGAGCGCCTCCCTGGTGATCATGCCGTTCCTGTCCTGGGCCCAACGCCGCACCGGACGCGCGCTCGGCTCGAACGCCGTCGTTGCCGACTCCACCCAGACGTTGCTGTGCACCTACATGTCCGCCGTCCTGCTAGCCGGCCTGGTACTCAATGCAACCCTTGGCTGGTACTGGGCCGACCCGATCGCCGGGCTGGTCATCGCCGCCGTCGCAGTGAGGGAAGGCCGTCAGACATGGCGCGGTGAAGGGTGTTGCGCGACTACCCGGCCGGGGGAACACGCGGCCGGCCCTCCCACCGGAGCATGCGGCTGCACCGATGACCCCGCAGACTGCACGAACGGGTGCTGCACCCTTACCGACGGGCAGGCTTCCGGTGCGCAGATCGGGGTCCGTGCCCCGGCATCCGCGACCCTCCTCAGCGTCGACTCCTCAACCACGCCGCGCGACTGAAAGCTCAAGGAGCCGCGCGCTGGCTGAATGACGCCTCAGTTCTTAGCACTCTCCGCGAGGGCTAGCTCGACGAGGAGATCGGCGTGAGCCACGGCGGAGTCGATCATCGGGGCAGGGGCGTCCTCGCGGCCGACGAGGAGTCCGATCTCTGTGCAGGCGAGAACGATGGCGTTCGCGCCGCGACCGGTGAGGTCGCGCATCACCTCGACGTACGCCGCGCGCGAGGAGGGCAGGAACAGGCCTTGAGTGATCTCGTCGAACACCACACGGTCGACCAGCTCGCGGCCAGCGGTGTCGGGGACGACGACCGCGATCCCGTGGCTGGCGAGGCGGTCTGCGTAGAACGTCTCCTCCATCACCCAGCGAGCGCCGAGCAGGCCGAGCGTTCTCCAGCCCTTACGCACGGCGACGGCCGCGACCGCGTCGGCGATATGGATCGCCGGAACATTCGCCGCCGACTCGAAGTCGGCGAAGTTCTTGTGCATGAGGTTGGTGCACATCGCGACGAAGTCGGCGCCGCCGGCTTCGCAGCGGCGCGCCGCGTTGGCGAGCAGCTCGGCCGAGCCGGCCCAGTCGCCGCGCACCTGGCAGTCACGCACCTCGGAGAAGTCCAGCGACTGCAGAGAGATCCGGGCCGATGCGTGCCCGCCGAGGCGGGCGGCTACCTGCTCGTTGATCAGCCGATAGTAGGTCGCAGTCGAGTGCCAGGACATGCCACCGATAAGGCCGATCGTCTTCATAGCCCCATGGTGAGTGGTCGACTCGCCTCCAAGGAATACCGGTTCTACTTCGACTGTCCATAAGTAATGCTAAGTGCATGACCCTCGACCCTCGACGCGTCCTAATCTTCCGCGAGGTGACTCGGGCCGGATCAATCAGCGCCGCCGCCCGCGATCTGGGCTGGACCCAGCCCGCCGTCAGCCAGCACCTCACCCGGCTCGAGCGAGACGTTGGCGGGCCGCTGCTCCTGCGTGGCCCTGGCGGTGCCACCCCGACCGAGGCCGGCCTAGCACTCCTCAAGCGTGCCGATGTGGTAGCGGCTGAGCTGTACGCCGCCGCCGAGGAGCTGGCCGCCCTCACGCAGCTGCGGGCCGGCCGAGTCCGTCTCGCGTCCTACCCCTCGGCCGCCGCCACGCTGGTGCCCGACGCGATCGGTGCACTCGCGATCGAGCACCCCGAGATCGAGGTGAGTTTCGAGGAGGCCGAGCCGCCCGAGGCAATGGCCGCCGTCGCGGCGGGCGACGCCGACCTCGCCCTGGTCTTCGGGTACGACGGCCCGCCGGAGGGCGTCGGGACGCTGAGGTGGCAGCCCCTGCTCGACGAACCCGTGCACCTCGTCGTTCCACCCGGCATGCGAGCACCGGGACGCCGCGGCCTCGCGGCGCTGGCCGAGGCCGACTGGATCGGCGGCTGCGCGCGCTGCCGCAGCCACCTCGTCGCCTGCTGCGAGGCGGCCGGCTTCTTACCGAACCTGCGGCACACGACCGACGACTATGTGGTCGTGCAGAACCTGGTGGCCCGCGGGCTCGGGGTCACGGTGCTGCCCGCGTCCGCGCTCGCCGCATACCGTCACCCCGATGTGCGCGTGATCGACCTGGCTGCCCTCGGGCGCCGCCACATCGGCCTCGCCCACCGGCGCGGTGCCGAGACAATCCCCGCTACAGCGGCCCTAATCGCCCACATCCGCAAGGTGGCTGCCACGGCAAGGTGACACCGAGGTCTGCTCGGTGTCGCGTCGAGGCGGCTATGGGTACCTCAGGGACGCTCAGGCCCTATCCCGTGCCACGGGCGCCCAATGACCTCCGCCGACTGCAGACGTGGCCACTCAACAGACGTGGACACGTCTCACAGCAGCCGATCCGCCATCAGGGATGCGCGGCCTTGAGCCGCTCGATGGCGGCCGGGCCGACGCCGTGAAGCTCTCGGAGGCGGTCCAGATCGACTGGTAGCTCCCACAGACAGGTGTACCCGGCGTCGATCAGGGCGCCAGTGGCCGGGCGACCTAACTTGACTCCGTCGAAGGTGTCACCCCGGTCGCGGATCGTTCCCATGGTTGCTTCGACCCACGTCGACCAACAGGTTCATCGATGCAACTCCCACGCGAGGCGCCTTGGGCTTGCCCGACCCGACACAAGTTCCGTTGCGCGTCCCACCTCCAGCAATGGTGCGGTGGGTCTGACCGTCCCACGAAGGAAGCAGTCTGCGGCAACGTTCTCGACCGCCGTCACCGACGCGTCCCACGACCATCGTCACCGGTTAGTTGCGGGGGCGATGGGGCAATTCACGCCCGCATGGCGACGCGACCACCAGTTCGGCTTCCGGGTCGTGGACGAGGTCGCTGGCGCCGTCCAAGACCATCGAGGCGCGAGCCCACGGCTCCTCGCGCGTCATAAACGCCAGCTCCTCTGCCATCCAGCGGGCGATGTGCTCCCGCTGCTCGGGGCTGTCGCCGTCACGGGCCATCAGGCGCCTTCCTGGACATCGAGGTCGCCCTGCACGTAGATCGACCGGTCCAGCACGGACGCGAGCTCGCGGCGGACCACACCAGTGCCCTCGACCCAGACAGCATCAAGGCCGCTTGGGACATCGATGGTGCCGCAGCGACCGTGCTGAACCCAGGCCGGCGGACGGAAGTGAACCTCCTCGCCGCTGCGTACTGGCTGCAAGACGTTCGGGTCTGCTGCACGAACTGGTGACAGGTTTGGTTAGGCCGCCTGGGTGGCGGTTGGGAGCATGATGGTCTCGTATTCGACCGGGGTCAATCGGCCGAGTGCGGCTTGGCGGCGTCGGCGGTGATAGGTCCTTTCGGTCCAGGTCACGATCGCGATCCGGAGGTCTTGTCGGGTGGCCCAGGTGCGGCGGTCGAGGACGTTCTTCTGTAACAGGGAGAAGAATCTCTCCATGGCGGCGTTGTCTCCAGCAGCACCGACGCGGCCCATCGATCCGACCATCCGTGGCGGTTCAGGGCGTGGACGAATTTTCGGCTGCGGAACTGGGCGAGTTCAACTGGTCGGATTGGACCACGCAGCCGGCCACATCGGCACCCTCAGCGGACCGCCGGGCGACCGCGTTGCCCAGTGCGGCGACAGCCAGGCGGGACTTCATCCGCGAGTCGATGGAGTAGCCCACGATCCGCTTCGAGAAGACGTCCTTGACCGCGCAGAGGTAGAGCTTGCCCTCGCTGGTCCAGTGCTCGGTGATGTCGGTGAGCCACAGCTCGTTCGGTGCCTGCGCAGTGAACTCGTGACGCACCCTGCCCTTGTCGTCGACCACGGCACACCGGTCCTCGTGCACCGGTGGTCCGGGGCGACCGGCCTTGCCACGCCTGGGTTTCCCGAACGCGCTCCACCACCCGTTGTCGGTACAGATCTGCCAGGCGGTCCGCGGCGCCATCACCTGGCCGGCCTCGGCTGCCTCATCGGCCAGGAACCGGTAGCCGAACTCGGGGTCGTCGCGATGGGCATCGAACAACGCATTCGCCCGGTGGGCCTGCTTCAGCTCGGCGGTGGTGACCGGGGCGGCGAGCCACCGGTAGTAGGGCTGGCGGGCGAGCTTGAGGACCCGGCACGTCACCGTGACGGGGACACCGTCGCGGCTCAACTCGAGGACGAGCGGGTAGAGCCTTTTCCCGGCAAGTTGGCCTGCGAAAGATAGGCCGCGGCCCTGCGGAGGACTTCGTTCTCCTGCTCGAGCAGCCGGATCCGTTTCTTCGCCTCACGCAGCTCGGCCTGCTCGCTGCTGGTTGTCCCTGGTCTGGTGCCGTCCTCGACGTCGGCTTTCGTGAGCCAGTTCGTCAGACAGGACTCGCTGATCCCGAAGTCGGCTGCGACTTGCTTGAGATGGACACCAGGCTCACGGTTCCTCGCCACGCGCACGACGTCGTCGCGGAACTCCTGAGGGTAGGGCTTCGGCACGATCTACATCCTTCCAGCGGCACCCCTGGGCACCACAGATCAGATGACGTGCCCTACAGCCTGGGTTCCAGTGTTGGTGGTGAGTCGTCAGGCTGAAACGGTGGTCGTGGGTGAGGTTAGTTCGTGCTCGATGGGGCTGAGGTAGCCCAGGGCCGAGTGGCGTCGCTGGCGGTTGTAGAAGATCT
>JBBSOW010000156.1:0-5724 GCA_038259365.1 Propionibacteriales bacterium | reverse complement strand
CTGTCGGTCCCTTATCTGATACTGGGTGATTTGCACCGCGACGTCGGGCGCTCCGTGGGTGTCGTCCCGGCGCGCTGGCCCCTGCGGGGTCTCGGGGCTCGCGCCACCGCCGACGCGGCTCGGCTGGCGTTGCGCCTCGGGGAGTTGACGGTCGTTGTCCGGGCCGCCCGGCGCTCGATCGAGCTCGACCCCTACCGCGACCGGCCGTGGCAGCTGCTGGCCGAGGGGTTCGAGCGGATTGGCGACCACAGCGCGGCCGCGATCGCCCGGCGTGACCATTCGCGGATGAGCGCGGAGCTGGGCAGGTGATCCGCGTTCAGGCGTGGGCTTTCGCAGTTTCGCGTCTCCGGGCGGCTTACGATCGATCGGCCACCTCGACGACGTACCGCACGTGGGCGGGTCGGGCCGCGCGGACGACCGCATCCAAGTGATCGATGTCGACCTCTCGATCCGGGCCGGGACGAACTCTCACCACGATCGCGGGTTCGGACTCGCCGGGCAACTCGGCATCGGGTCGGCTCGACCATGCCGCCCCACCCGTTTCCACCACGCTCACCTCGATCCCGAGCGCGGCCGTGACCGCGAGCTCGATTCCGCGCTTGGTGCCCTGGCGGGCGTGCATGTCCCGCGCGCTGCGCAGCAGTTCTCGCTGTCCGCCGCGCGCCTGAGCCTGATCGTCACTAAGGCCCACCCACTGGGCGAGCCAGGGCAGCATGTCCTCGGGGGTCGTCCCCACGTCGAGGTAGGCGGAGAACGAGTCCAGGCTCAGCAGGACCGGCGCCAACACCTCGTCCAGGCCGGCGCAGAATCCGTGGGCGAAAGGATCCTCCCGCAACATCGACGGCAGCGTTTGCGACAGCGGCGTCGGCGTCGCCAGACCTGGGATCGAGCCCCTCATCAGGTGACCCTGACCTGATGTTCGAACGAGTACACCAGCGCCGTGTCCGCGAGGTCGAGGCGCTCGACCGGGTCGCCCCGCCTTCCGGTGTCGGCCTCGGCCGGGAAGATCGACACCCGGACACGCTGGGACATGTCCACGCCCGGAATCCGCGCCAGCGCTGCATGCACCTCGTGGGACTGCACGGACCGGCCGAACGGCCAGCCGGTGCCGTCGCGGCCCCCGAGCAACGGGTGATAGAGCCGGTACAGCGCTCGCAACACCTCGCCACGCACCTCCGCGCGGTCGAACCGTGGTCTAGCCGACAGGCTGACGACGGCGGTCAGCCAGGCGTAGTCCGGTGGCTGCACCAACAACCGCGTCCCGACCAGCCGGCGGGTGTCCAGGCTGGCGCTGATCCGCTCCAGCGTGGCGGGTGGGGGGTCGAGATCCTCGCGCCGGATCCGGCCGACCTCGTCGCCGACCACGTGCGGTACCACCAGCAGCCGCACTCCGGCCGGGTGCTCGGCGTCGGTCACGCAGCAGACCCGCGCAGCGTCCGGTGCGACGTCGCGCGCCAGCTGCTCGAAGTCCTCGGTGGTCACCGCGCGCCCGCGGGACCGCAGCAGGAGCGGGCCCCGGGCCTTGGCGTCGGCGAGCGTCTCGGCCTCGGCCCCGCCGATGGCGGGAGCGCGGTTCTCGACCCGAGCGACGTAGGGAATGCTCGTCTTCAACACCCGCACCTGGCCCACCGCGACGTTACCGCGCCGGCCCCCGCCGGTCCGGTAGCTGTCCACCCGCAGCACCGAGCCGGCTGGCGGCACCGCTCCGTAGTTGATCAGCTCACCGCCTGCCCCCCGTACGGCCGGGCCGAACTGGACCTCGCCGGCGTAAGGGTCGATCCGGAAGTGCCGGTCGGTGCGCTCGGACAAGGCGAAATGACCGTCCGGCGCCTCCTCCCATAGCTCCTCCTCATCCCCGTACAGGGCGATCACCGACGCCGGATGCTCCGACGCGACGACCGGTCGTCTCCGCAAGGCAAACCGTTGGCCGGGCGTCCCATCGGAGCGGCCCACCACCTCGCCTCGGACGGTCTCGGCGTGCACCGTCGACACGGTCCCGCCGATGGTGATCGCCTCCACCGACACGATCGTCGGCGACGCGTTGTAGGTCGGCTGGTCCGGCTGCGGCTCCACCAGCCGGCAGCGCAGCCATCCCGCGCGCTCCCCGCCGATGATCGACGTGTGGTGAGCATCGGGAACGTGCAGGACGACATCCCCCGGCTTGTTCAACCCACCGGTCTCGTCCGAGCCAACGTCGCAGGCCGACCATCCCGATTCGGTTTTGGCCTCCCACACCACAGGCGGCCGTCTCGGATCGACGCCGAGACCCGAAACCTCACACGTCAGCCGCAGCAATACCGCACACGACGGCACCGCGTTCGACAACCCGACCAGAAAGGCGTCCCCGGTCACCGGCGGCGTGGAGAAGCAACGAAAGCCGCCACCACCGAGAGCCGCCGTGCCGTCCTGTATCGAACCGTCGGAGCGCTGCGAGCCGGCCGTGGCGAACGAGCACGGCCGGATCCGCAGCTCGCGGACCGTGCTGAACACGACCGCCTCGCTGACATCGGTGCGCGGCGTGGCAACCTGGCACTCCGCCCGGACCACGACCGGCTGCGGCTGGGGCGCGGACAGCCAGAAGGTCACCGATCCCTGAGCGGCCGCGGGCGGGCGGAGTTCGACCCCGATCAACTCCAAGAACTTGATGTAGTGCAGGTCGGGGACGCGGTTGAGGCGGAAGATCAGCTGATCGACCATCTGGGCGAACGCTTCGATCAACGTCACGCCAGGATCGGAGACGTTGTGATCGGTCCATGTCGGGCAGCGCTGCTGAACAAGTCGCTTGGCCTCGTCCACCAGGTCCTGGAAGTGGCGATCGTCGAGGTTCGGTGCGGGCAACATTGCGTCTCAACTCCTCACTGCCTGTTTCGGGGTGACGGCTTGTGCTCCAGCGCCGGCAGGCGCGGACGCGCCTCGGTGGCGAGCATCGGCTGGCCCTCGCTCTCGTGATCGGGGATGACGTAGAACGGGAAGACGAGGTTGCGGCGGTCGTTCGTGGCGAGAACGACGTAGCCGACGTCGACGTACAGGGTGCCCGACTCGATCGCATCGAAGCTCACCCCGACGTCACCGACGTCGATCCGCGGTTCCCAGCGCTCCAGCGCCTCACGCACGTCGTAGGCGATCTGGCCCGCGGTCGTCGAGGTCGCCAATCCGAATACGTGGTCGTGGATGCGGCAACCGAACTCGGGCCGCATCGGGCGCTCACCGCACGCCGTGCCGAGGATCAGCGTGATCGCCTGCTCGATCTCGCGCTCGTGCGCGACCAGGGCCACCGATCCGGTGGCGTCCGTCCCCAGCGGATAGGACCATCCCGCACCGATAAAGTCGACGGTCATCTCAGCCCCCGATCAGCACGGTCGGGCAGCCGAAAATGATCGGCGAACCGCACCCGGCCAGGTCGCCCATACGGGCGGCGGGTAGGCCCCCGATGAGCACGGTCGGGCATCCCGGCGGGACGATCGCGGTCGGTGGGTGCACCGCGGGCGGTGGGAACGAGCAGACGTGGGGAGTGCCGACGGTGGCGGCCGGCATCCCCCCGATCAGGACCGTGGGGACCCCGGGCGGTCCGATCACCCCGGGATGTCCGGTCGGGTCTGCGACTCGCGCTGACATCGGCATGGTGTGCTCCTCTCCCTGTTCCTACGGGTTGCGTTCTCAGTTGATCTTGACCATCGCGGCCGACACCGAACACATCGCGCCACCCTTGACCTCGGTGCTCGCACTGCCTTCGAGCTTGGCCGTCGCACCCGACAGGCTCAGCTGGCTGCCGGCGGTCACCGACACGGCGCCACCACCACCGTCGACGTCGATCCCCTGCGTGGCGTTGAGCGAGATCCTGCCGCCCTTGAGTTCCATGTCCGAGTTCGCCGAATCGATGGTGATGCCCTGCGAGCCCTCGATCCTGACCTTGCCGTCGGCGTGCATCGTGATGACGGTGCCGACGCTGTCGAGGGTGAGCGTCAGCTTCTCCTCCGAGGTGGCCAGCCGGACGCCTTCGAACCGGTCATCGGCGTCGAGCAGGTCGATCCGGTGGCCCCGGCGCGAGACCATCGATCGGCGGTTGACGGCGCCGGAGCCGGAATCCATCAACTCGATCGGGCCGGACGGCATCGTGTCGACCCCGTTGAACAGCGCGCCGAGGACGAAGGGATGGCCGAAGTCACCCTGCTCGAAACAGACCAGCACCTCATCGCCCACCTCCGGCAACACGGTCCAGCCCCGATCCTTGCCTGCCCCTGGCTGCACGGTGCGCGCCCAGTCGCTGACGTAGTCGTCGGATAGCCAGGGAAACGTGAGTTTGACCCGGCCGAGCTTCTCCGGGTCCGTGACATCGCTCACCTGAGCGATCGCCGCGCCCGCCGGCGCGCCCGTGGAGCGCCCGCCCGTGGAAACAAGACCGAGCAGTGTGCGGTCGTGCTTGCCCGTTACCGAGAACGCCGTCGTGTAGCCGGTGCCGGGGTCGAAGCGATGGCGCGACGTGGTGACGGTGTACTTGCCGTCGAACGGGACCCCGAGCCCGTCCACCGTGATCGGTGCCCCCGCCCGGATCTGCGGATTGCCGCGCGCGACACCCTCGAATTCGGCGAACGCGCCCGCCAACTCTTCGGCCAGTGCCTTGGCCGCTTCGT
Source organism: Propionibacteriales bacterium (assembly GCA_038259365.1). Classification (GTDB taxonomy): domain Bacteria; phylum Actinomycetota; class Actinomycetes; order Propionibacteriales; family Propionibacteriaceae; genus JBBSOW01. The sequence continues at coordinate 1,093 of JBBSOW010000156.1, read as the reverse complement.
CCACCTCGGCCTGGCTTCGATACGGCACGTCGGTCGACACGTGCGTGATATCACCGAAGGTCTTGGCGAGATCGGCCGGGGTGACCGTCGGCAGATCCACGGTACGGGTCGCGGCCGGCTCGGTGGCGATCAGCGCCTGCTTGGTGGCCACGTCCCACCCGCGAACCTCCACCTCGCCCGCTTGTTGGGCGGAGGTGAGTACCGAGCGGAAGCGCAGCAGGTCCCGGCCGAGCTGGATGACGAGTGCATCCGCCTCGGCGCCGCCCTCGGACGCGTCCGGGGCGTCCGAGGCCGGGTTCGGTGCGGAGAAGGAGAACGAGCCGTCGCGGATCGAGATCTCGCATCCGCTGTCGCGGGCCAATCCGCTCAACAACTCCCAATCGGTCTGACCCGCCTGGCAGACGTGGGCGAAGACCGTCGGAGTCGCGTCGACCCGGCCGATCGTGAACCCGTGGCGTTGAGCTACCTCGGTGGCGATGTCGGAGGCGGTGATCTGCAGATAGCTGTGGGTCTGACGGTCGCGGAACAACCGATGGGTTTGGTCGTAACCGCGGATGATCGTGAAGGTGCCCCCGGTGTCGAACTCGGCCTCGAGGGCGGTGATCTCTCCTTGCAGCAGGTCCTGGGGTGCTTGTGAGGAAGACGTCTGGACGCTGATCTTGATCGTCGCGCCGATCTTGGCGCCGACCTTCTCCAGCACGTCTCGGTTGGGATCACGAAACCGGAGGACGAACATGTCGGGCAACTGCTGGCTGTCGTCGACGAAGGCCGAACTCAACAGCGGCGCGATATCGGCGGGCAGCACGGTGCCGCCGATTTCTACCAGGCAGGTGCTCGAGGTGCTCATCGGCTGGCCCCCAGCTCTTCGGGGGAAGGCAGCAACAGCACCGTCCCCGTTCGTAATCGCATCGGGTCGTCGATCTCATTGAACGCGGCCAAGGCTCGCCACTTGGCCGGGTCGCCGTACTCGCTGAACGCGACCGAACTGAGGGTGTCCTGCGCGACGGTGCGATGTACCCGACGAACCTGCTGGCCTCCGGAGGTGGGGTTCTGGCCGGGCGGTTCGTCGGGCATCTCCTCCATCGAGACGGTG
>JBBSOW010000155.1:0-5741 GCA_038259365.1 Propionibacteriales bacterium | reverse complement strand
GCGACAACGATCAGCGCCACGCGTGGTGAAACGCAAATACACCAAGTGGCAGGTCAAACGGGCCGCTCACAACCTCTGGCCACAACCCCTCAACACCCCAGAACCCACCATCATCCAACACACTAACTGAACGGTATTGGGGCTAGTGAGGCACTCATCTGCCGCGCCTGGTGCTTGTCGACTCAACAGCTTCGGCGTCGGTCGCGACTGCGGTGAAGCTCGACGTGCGGCACATCCGAATGCGGGTGTCGTTCATCCCGTTTGTTGCGGTCGAGTCCACCGCCTCGCGGACATGGCGCACGATGTAGTTGACGACGTCACCGGCGGTTCTAATGCGAGCCCCAGGGGGTCACCACAATGAGCGGATGCCGCACCCTGTGCTTAGTGACCTGTGACGCCTCTGAACGCTGAGTCATGCACGAGCGATGCGCGGCAACGCACTAGATACCACAACATACGTCGGACAAGGTTAAACACCTTGTCGGGCTGACAGGATTTGAACCTGCGACCCCTTGACCCCCAGTCAAGTGCGCTACCAAGCTGCGCTACAGCCCGAAGTGGCCGTGGCCACGAGGGTTGATACTACACCGCTTCGACGCGACTCCGACAAGTCGAGCGCCTTGGCGCCTCAGTCGGCCGAGACAGGCAAGACCATCCAGTCTTCGGGTCGGCTCAACTCCGCAAGACCGGCGTTCCGCTACCGCTCGTGCGCGTCCCCGGTGATCAGCAAGATGCGGTTCAGCCCAAGCGGCCGCAGGTGCTCGATCACCCCTTGCACGAGCGTCATCCCGCCCCAGCGAAGCGCACGCGTAAACATCACTAGCAAAGCTGGCGGCGCAAGAAGCCCTTCAAACGTTGGTCAGCCGGTCACCCGCAGGTGACCGGCTGCATTCGCAATCTATGGGACACCGGCCCGGCTTGGATACCCCCAGAGGGAGGTAATCCTCCAGCAGCGATAGCCGACGCTTCATAGAATTCCCTACGATCACCTGCCTAAACGATTGGCCACCCCCCACCACCGCAGGATTTCGATAGATTTTGCCGCGCTAGCCATGTCGCACGAGGGATTTGCCGGTGGTCGCATGCGATCGAGAGAGAATAAGAATCTGCTGAGACGGCTGGCTCGTGAGACGAACCGGTCCACCGTCAGCGGTTCTTGCGCTTCTCCCGTGCTCGCACGGACACATGCACCGGCGTGCCGCGGAAGCCGAACTCCTCCCGTAGGCGACGCTCGACGAACCGCACGTACCCGTCGTCGATCTGTCCGGAGGTGAATAGGGCGAACGTTGGCGGGCTCGTCTGTGCCTGAGTGCCGAACAGGATCCGCGGCTGCTTGCCACCCCGCACCGGGTGCGGGTGGGCGGCAACAATACGCCCCAGAAACGCGTTGAGCTTACCGGTGCCCACGCGGGTCTCCCAACCTGCCAGGGCCTCCTCGATGGCGGTGGACAGCTTGTCGACGTGGCGCCCGGTCAGCGCGGACATGTTCACCGCTCCGGCCCAGCCGAACTGCACCATGTCGCGCTCGATCTCGCGCCCCAGGAAGTGGCGGCGCTCCTCGTCGGTGAGATCCCACTTGTTGAAGGCCACGACGAGCGCCCGCCCGGCGTCCTCGACCATGCTCATGATGCGCAGATCCTGCTCGGTGATCGGCTCGGAGGCGTCGACGACGATGACGCAGACCTCGGCGCGCTCGATGGCGCCCTGGGTGCGCAGGCTCGCGTAGAATTCGTGGCCCGAGGCTTGGTTTACCCGCTTGCGGATGCCGGCGGTGTCGATGAAGCGGTAGACGGTGTCGCCGATCTGCACGAGTTCGTCCACGGGGTCGACCGTGGTGCCCGAGGCGTCGTCGACGACGGAGCGCCGCTGCTTGGCCAGCTTGTTCAACAGGCTCGACTTGCCGACGTTCGGCTTGCCGACGATCGCCACCCGGCGCGGGCCGCCGACCTCGCCGAAGCGTTCGGCGGGCGCCTCGGGTAGGGCGTCCAGCAGCGCGTCCAGGAGGTCGCCGGAGCCCCGGCCGTGCAGGGCCGAAACCGCGTAGGGCTCCCCCAATCCGAGGTTCCACATCGACGCGGCCTCGGCCTCGGTGCGGGTGTCGTCGACCTTATTGGCCGCCAGCACCACCGGCTTGGAAGATCGGCGCAGGACCTGCACCACGGCCTGATCGACGTCCTGGGTGCCGACGGTGGCGTCCACCACGAACAGGACCGCGTCGGCCATGGAGATCGCCAACTCCGCCTGCTCGGCGATCTGGCCGGCCAGACCCTTGGCGTCGGGGATCCAGCCGCCGGTATCGACGAGGACGAACTCGCGGCCGTTCCAGTTGGCGTCGTAGGCCACGCGGTCTCGGGTCACCCCGGGAACGTCCTGCACGACGGCCTCGCGGCGGCCGATGATGCGGTTCACCAGCGTGGACTTACCCACGTTGGGGCGCCCGACCACCGCGACGACGGGGCGGTTGGCTTGTGCTTCTTCGAACTCCGCGAGCATCTCGGGGTCGATATCAAACTCGGTCACTGCTACTCCTGGTGTCTGTTCCTGTCGGTCTCACTGCCCAGAACCTGGGCAATAGAGCCAACAGCAGAAAGAGCCAACCCCCCGCAATCGTGGAACGGCGGGGCGCTGACGGGTTCAGATGGATAAATCGGTTACGACGAGACTCGGGTCGACCGAGCCTGAACCTGTCGTCTTGACTCGCCCACGTGCGCCGCCAGTTGTCGACGGATCGTTTCGGTGAGCTCGACCACCTCGGCGTGCCTGCGAGGCCACGGCCGCTGCGGCACAACGATCGGTTCGCCGTACATGATAGCGATGCGACCCTGCCACCGCGGAATCGCTGACTTGGCGTTGCGCGGGCCAGCTGTGCCAAAGAGCGCCACGGGCACGATGGTGGCACCAGTGAGCATCGCCAGATAGATCCCACCGCTACGGATCCTCTCCATGTCACCGCTACCCCGCGACCCCTCGGGGAAGACCGTCAGAATCCCGCCAAAGCGGAGCACCTGCACGGCGCGGCGAATCGCGGTGGTGTCGATGGCGCGGCGATCCACCGAGATCTGACCGACGAAGCTCAAAAACGCGGCAAGGCCACGAGAGCGGAACAGCTCGACCTTCGCCAACGCCAGGGATCGGCGCCTCGTCATCGCCACGAGCAGGGGCCCGTCGACGACGGCGATGTGGTTAGCGGCCAGGATGACCGGACCCGAGGTCGGCACATTCTCTTCACCGCTGACCTCGATGGACCAGACGAGCTTGAACAGCCAGCGAAAAGGCCGCCGAGCGATGCCGAGGGCGGTGAGCCTCAGCGGCGGCATCGCGCCTAGGTGCGGCAGATCCGCACTGACCCCCAGCCGAGCGGCCGCGCCGTCGTGACGCACGAAAGGCTCAGGCGTCGGCATCGGCATCGGCATCGGCATCGGCAGCCAGGGTACAGATCGCGGCGATGACCTCGTCGAGGTTCAGGTAAGTGGAATCGACGACGGTGACGCCCTCGGCGGCCTGCTCGAACGCGGCCACGGTCGAGTCGTCGCGGTCGCGCCGCAACACCTGATCGGTGACCGCGGCCACGTCGGCCTTACCCTCTAGCTCAGCCTGACGTCGAGCGATCCGGGCCTGTGCATCGGCGACGAGTAGCACCCGAACCTCGGCGTGCGGAGCGACGACGGTGGTGATGTCGCGACCCTCGGCGACGATGCCCGCCGACGCCGCGACGATCTCCTGCTGGCGGGTCACCAGGTCGGTGCGCACCTGCGGAATGGTCGCCACCCGGCTGACCGCCGCGGAGACCTGCGGCTCGCGAATCGCGGCGGTGACATCGTGGCCGTTGATGGCGATGCCGGGATTAGCCGGATCGAGGGAGACGTCCAGCTTGGAAGAGCGCACCAACTGGGTGATCTCCTCGGGGTCGGTGAGGCCGTCGGCCAGCATCTGCCAGGCGCAGGCGCGGTACATGGCGCCGGTATCGAGGAAGTCGTAGCCGAGCTTCGTAGCCACCCCGCGGGAGGTCGACGACTTGCCCGATCCGCTCGGTCCGTCGATCGCAATAATCACGCCTGGTTCTCCTTCGTGGTCTCTGTCCTGGGCCTGCTCAACTCTAAGAGACGGGCTCGGGTCCTCGGTAATCCTCAGGCGCGCAGGCTCCAGCCCGAGGCCTCCATGGCGGCGAGCAGCTCCATCTGATGGTCGGCGGTCACCGAGAGCGAAAGGTAGCCGACCTCGCGGACCGCGTCGTGCTCGATCGACACGTCCTCGACGTTGATCCCGGCGGCGTCGATGTCGGCGAACAGCCGGCTCAGTGCGCCCGGCGCGTCAGGAATCTCGACCACCACCTCGGCGTACTCGGCGACCGTCCGCCCGTGCTTGCCTGGGATCTGCTGGGTGCCGACGAAACCGGACTCGAGGTGCGACAACAGGTTGCTGGTGTCCTCGAGGCCGTCGATGAGGGAGGTGAGGCGGCCCTGCAGCGCGATCAGCTCCGGGCGCACCGAGGCGGCGTTCAGCTCGATGATCTGTTCCCACAGCTTCGGGTCGCTGCCGGCAATCCGCGTGACATCGCGCAGCCCTTGGCCCGCCAGGCGGAGATACTCCGGCGCGGTGCCCGGCAGGCTGGCCGCCACCAGCGCCGACATGAGGTGTGGCAGGTGAGACACCCGGGCCACCGCCTGGTCGTGATCACCTGGGCTCAGTTCCACCGCCCGCGCTCCACACAGCGCGATCATCGCGCGGACCCGGCGCACCGACGTGGCGGCCGATTCGGCGTGCGGGGTCAGCACCCAGGTGCGGTCGGTGAACAGGTCGGCCTGAGCGGTCAGCGGGCCGGCGTGGTGGGAGCCGGCCATGGGGTGTGAGCCGACGTAGCGCTCACGGTCCTGCGTGCTCGACAGCCGCTGGACGACCATCGCTTTGACCGATCCGACGTCGGTGACGGTCGCTTGGGGGTAGTGCAGCAGGGCAGCTTCGATGACCTCGACCAACGCGCGCGGCGGCACGGCGACGACGACGAGACGGACGTCGTCGGGGTTGGGCCGGTTCAGCGTGCCCGCTCCCCTGCTGACCGCGACGCGGGCGTGGCTGAGCACGAGGTCGGTGATGTGCACCTGCTCGCCCGCGTTCGTCAGGGCGCACCCCACCGAGGCCCCCACCAAGCCGGCCCCGACGAGCACGACAGGCCCCAGCTGCTCGGGCGTCTGATCCGTCACGCTGTCGGCTCGGCCCAGCCCAGGAGGTCGGCCAAGGCCAGGGCCGGGATGCGACGGAACTTGCGCGGCTGGTTACGGGCGCGATCCAGTACCGCGACCTCGAGGGCGTCGACCCCCAACGCGTTGTCGCCGGAGCGGTCCCCCGCTCCCTGCAGCCCCGAGACCGCTAGCGTCACGGCCTCCGAGAGGCTGAGACCCTCACGGTAGTCGGCCCGGAGGGCAACCGTGATCTTGTCGGCCGAGCCGCCCATGACGGCGAGGTGCTCCTCATCGCCCACCGAGCCGTCGTAGGTGAGGCGATACAGCTGATCACCGGCCGGTTCCGTGCCAAGCTCGGCGACGACGATCTCCACCTCGTAGGGCTTCTCACCACCGGAGGAGAAGATCGTGCCGAGCAGCTGGGCGTAGTTGTTGGCCAGTCCGCGCCCGGTGACGTCGGCACGGTCGTAGGAGTAGCCGCGCAGGTCGGCGTGCCGGATGCCGGCAATCCGCAGGTTCTCGAACTCGTTGTAGCGGCCCACCGCGGCGAAGCCGATCCGG
>JBBSOW010000154.1:0-5824 GCA_038259365.1 Propionibacteriales bacterium | reverse complement strand
GACGCCTGCGGGATCGTTGGTTATTCCTCGCCCTGGTCGGCATCGTCGTGGTAGTCCTGCTGGCGGGCGCCGCGGTCACGGGGTACTACGGACAGGCGGCGAAGGACGCGCTGGACTCCATCAATCGCGACCCGACGTTGATGCCGACCAGTACCAACCGCCCGGAACCGGTGCCGCCGAAAGAGGGTGAGTCGAACCGGCCGCTGAACTTCGTCCTCATGGGCTCCGATAGCCGGGGATCGGGCGAGCGGGGGCGTTCCGACGTCCTCATTCTCTTACACATCCCCAGCAACCGTAAGGAGGCCTACCTGGTTTCGCTTCCCCGCGATTATTGGGTCCCCATCCCCGACCACGGCGCCGCCAAGATCAACGCCGCCTACGCCTACGGCGGGCCGGCGCTGACAGTCCAGACCGTGGAACAGTTGTTAGACGTGCCGATCGACCACACCGCTCTCATCGACTTCGACGGCTTCGTCGGGGTCATCGACGCCCTGCGTGGGGTGACCGTCAACAACCGCTACGCCTCCTCCAGTGGTCGCTTCACCTACCCGAAGGGCAAGGTCGAGCTGACGGGCGATAGCGCCCTGAACTTCGTGCGTGAGCGCAAGAACCTACCCGCTGGGGACTTCAGCCGTGCCGAGCGGCAACGCGACGTCCTCAAGGCCATCATCAGCAAGCTCATCTCGCGCGGAGTCCTGACGAACCCGTCGATGTTCCGCGAATCCGTCACCACGCTCGGCCCCAACTTCACCGTCGACGAGGCCCTAGACAATGGTGAGATCGTCGACATCGGGCTCGATATGCGGCTCAAGGGTGGGAACGACATCAAGTCGCTCCTGGCGCCGATCGCAGGCGTGGGGACTAGCGCCGATGGTCAATCCATCGTCAACGTGGACAAGACCAAGTTGGCCCAGCTCAGCAGGGCCCTCCGCTCCGACACCATGGGCGAGTACTACGCGGCCAACCGATAGCGGAGAAGTTGCGGGCATGCTCGGCTGATGCCCTAGACTCCTGCCAAGCCCCTCTCGCGGCGGTATCTCGCCCAACTCCCCCAGGGTCGGAAGACAGCAAGGGTAAGTGAGCTCTGTCGGGTGCGTGAGGGGCCCTCTCATGCCCTTAGCCCGCCTCACACCTGTGGCTGGTGGGCGTCGCGCCAGGCCTGCCAGATCTCGGGCCGCAGCCGGCCGCCGTCTGGTACCGCGAGCCCGGCCGAGCGGGCCCAGGCGCGAGCTTCGCGGGTGCTCGGCTCGGGTGCCGGAGGCCCAGGTGGCGGCGGGTTCCCCTCGCCCATCCGCTTGACCGCGACGAGTTCGGTGTCGGCCCAGGCGAGAGCGGCAGCGAGGTAGCGGTAGGTCCATTCCTCGGCCAACTGCCGGTTCTCCGCGAACACGATCGGCACGTCGGGAAAGCGGATCTGCAGCTCGGCCAGACCGTCGGCGACGACGGCGGGCCGGATCCAATCCAGCTTGAACACTTGGCTGTAGCGATCTTCGACGATGACCGCCGCGCGGGGGAGGGCGGCCAGCTCGGCCAGAGCGAAGCGAAGTTTGCCGTTGGTGAGGCTCGACGCCAGATCCGCCAGCGACTTGCGTTCGACCGAGGCGACGAGCCGGTCGGCGACCGTCACGCCGTAGTCACCGCACGGCAGGGACCGCTTCACGGTCGTGGCCTGTTGAGCCCCAAAGCGGTAGGCGTACTGCTCGCGCGTGTCGACGATAATCTCCAGCCCGGTCACCCCGGCCGTCCGGGCCTTGGGGGTGGTGACGCTGGGTCGCGATTGCTTGCGCGTGCGCGGAGATTGCCAGAACACCATGTCTCGTCCGCGGGCCTTGGTGAACACCAGTTGGGACCGGTTCTCGCGGCCGCGCTCCAAGATGAGGTCGATGGCCGCCCCCCGACGCACGCAGGAGCGGATCGTAAGTCGCTCGACGATGTCGGGCTCGCTGGGCCACTCGGTCAGCTCGACGGGGTGGCAGTACAAGGCCTTGGCTCGGGGCCAGGTGCCGGAGGTGCGAAACACCATGCCGCCGCTCAAGGGTAGAAGCACCAAGAAGCCCAGCTTGGAGTCCGGATCGGGATTCGTCGCGATCAACAACTCCTCGGTCATCGTCGGCTCCCCCGGTGGATCGGATCGCCACGATTAGTGTGGCCGTAGGTGCGCTCATTCATCGGTTCTCCTCTCATGACGATATGTCGTTCTGCCGGAGTTACGCGCGCAGAGATGCCTCATCCAGTTCGATGCCGACGATCTGCGCGACCCGGTCCATGTCGACGTCCCAGGACAATATTGCGGCTCTGCAACGATGGGCGACCGCCGCGATCATGCAATCAACCATCCCACGAGGGGTGACGCCCGCTTTCCGACAGCGGCGGTAGATCCTCGCAGCGGCATCAAAATCGGTGACCGCATCGAAGGGGGCGAATCCGAAGCTCAGTAGGAGGCGTCGCAGGTTCTCCTCCCGCGCGTCACTACGCGCCCCGGCCAGCATCTCCATCAGCACGGGTTGGGTGACCAGCAGGGGCCCACCGACGGCAATCAGCTCTGCAACCCGTTGGTCGGCCCTAGTGCCGGTGGCTCGGCCGTATTCGACCCACGCCGAGGTGTCGACCAAGATCACGCCGCGCCGCGCGGAGAGGCATCGAACGGAACGTCATCCATCGCGTGCGCGCCGCGCATCGCCAATGCCTCCTCGCGCGACATTGGTTGACCCGCCAAGTGTCGCAATGCCACCGCCACAGCCTCAGTCTTCGTGTGGATCCCGTAGCGGTCCATGATCGCCTGAACGTGGTCGTCCTCAATCTCGATGTTCGTTCGCACCTTTGACATGCACGTATCTTACACGTCGCGTGTACCGAACGTGTACCAACCTGGGCCCAGCGTTGGAGGTTGAGATGACGTTCGCTCGCCTCGGTGGAGCCGGTCGCCGTCGAGGTAGTTTTGTATCGTGAACGAGGTGGCCGAGGACTTTCTGACGGGGAACGCCGACGAACGTGAGCTGTTGCTGGACTGTCTCGGCTTTCTGCGCGGAGCCGTGCTCCGAAAGGTGGCGGGCCTCAACGACGACGACGCGCGTTGGACACCGGAGGGCAAGCTCATCTCCCTCGTCGGGATCCTCAACCACCTCACCCACGTCGAGTGGCGCTGGATCGACGGCGGGATCTCGCCGCGCCGGTTCAGCGAAGCGAGGACGAGTTCACTCCTGGCCCGGAGCTGACGCTGGCCGATGCGGTCCGCGCGTACCGAGAACGGGCGATTGCGACTGATGCCGTCGTGGCGTCGACCTCGCTCGACAGCCCCTGCTCCCAAGGTGTCGACACCGATCTGCGGTGGGTAATGATTCACCCGATCAACGAGACCGCTCGCCACGCCGGCCACGCCGACGCCGTCCGCGAACTACTCGACGGAACGACCGGCGAGTAGGTGTCCGGCCCGCATGGGCAGGGACGATCTCGTTGGCCAGGGCGGCAGGCCTCGGACAACTCCAAGCTCGTTGCCGAGCAGCCACGCCGTTGGCGCGGTGAGATCGACCCTGGCGATGCGCTCACCGCCACCGTCGGGAGCGAGCACGCGCACCGTGTGGACGAGAGGGTGGTCGGTTCCAGCCTCGGTCGTGCAATGCTCTCCTGGTCTATATGCCAGGAGGGGCCCCTACGACCGTGGCTGGAACCGCGCATGGCGGCGGCGAGGTTGATGCTCCCGGCGGCCGTAGATCGGCACCGTGGCGACCTGGATGGTTCGGTCACCGACAGCTTGCACACCAACAGGATGTTGGAGTGAGATGACTCCGGCAGGGGCCGCCACGCACGCGATCCGCCTCAGCACTGACCGCTGCGCGATGGTTCACGGTAGGTCGGCCCTCGTCGTCGAGCCATATGCGGAAAACGGTTCGTTCCAACGAGCCCGAAAGGGCCACGATCGCGATTGTCATGAACTCGAGTATCTAGCTGGACCGGCCAGGATGTTGACGGGTTTCGGACGGGGCGGTGATCAGTCCCGTGCGTACTGCCGGAACCGGTCCAGGGCCGTCGGCCAAGCCTCTTGGAAGTTGTCTCGGTAGATTTTCGCCCCCTCACGATGGCGTTCCCACGCGCTATGGGTGACCTGAACATCGGTGCTCTCGCCCGCATCGTTAAAGGCGACGGATACCGTGCTCGCCTGCTCTGGGTCGGGGATCGGCACGCGCTCCGCGCTGATTTGCCACAGGAAGCTCAACGACGACGGGGGTTCCCAGGCGGTGATCTGTCCCCAGTCGATCCGGAAGCCATGCGGTCCGATCTCGGACAGCAACCCGCCGAGGCGGCAGTCCATCCCGATGCGCTGCAGCAGGCCGGGCTGGGACCAGCTGAACTCGGCGGGCCACCAGGTGCCGAAATCGTCGGTGAACCGTTCGAAGGCCTCCTCCCGGGGTAGGCCGACGGTAACGTGGGCGGTTAGCGGGGGAATCTCGACCATGCCTCATGCTACGACGTGGCAGCATGGGCAGGGTGAGGACTGACGGCCCTCGGGTGATCGGGATGCTGGGCGGGATGAGCTGGGAATCCAGCGCGCTCTACTATCGCCTCGCGAACGAACTGGTGCGCGAGCGGTTGGGCGGGCTGCATTCGGCCAGGATCGTCCTGGCGTCGGTTGATTTTGCCGACGTGGAGGCGTTGCAGGTGACGGGTCGCTGGGACGACGCGGGCCGGCTCCTCGCCGAGGCCGCCACTGGGCTCGAGGCCGCCGGGGCCGAACTGCTGCTGATCTGCACCAACACGATGCACAGGGTCGCCGATCAAATCGAGGCCGCGATCGGTATCCCGCTATTACACCTCGGCGACGCCACCGCCCTGGCGGTGACACGGGCGGGGTTGGCCCGCGTCGGGCTGCTCGGGACCGCCTTCACCATGGAGCAGGACTTCTACCGGGACCGGCTCGCCGGCCACGGTCTGGGGGTCCTCGTGCCGTCGGCAGAGGATCGGACCGAGGTGCACCGCATCATCTACGACGAACTCTGCCTGGGAACGGTTCGAAAGGAATCGCGCGAGATCTATCGCAGGGTGATCGAGCGCCTGGTCGAAGCGGGGGCGCAAGGGGTTGTTCTCGGCTGCACCGAGATCGAGCTGCTGATCTCCGCGGCGGACAGCCCCGTGCCCGTCTTTGCTACCACGCGCCTACACGTCGAGGCGGCGGTGGACGCCTCGCTGGCCGAGCGCTAGGGGGCAGTAAGCCTGCACATGGGCGTGGCCAGAGCGTACGCAACATCGTAGGCTAAGCAAACGAAAAGCTCGTTGGCGATATAGCGGGCTGCTACTCGCGACGCATCAACATCCAGCACCGGCTTGTCTACGCGGTTTTCCCTGACCGTCACGGTGTTCATACTCTGAGAATGTGGACCCCCCACGAGTAGCCACCGACCCTGGCCGCAGGGCCTCGTCAGCGTGGCCAACACAACCGACGACACGGCCAGCCCACTCGGCTTGCCCCCGTGTCAGCCGCTCGGGCTCGAGTGGAAGTCCTGCGCCCGGTACAAACCTCACCGGGACCAGCGGCGCGGGTCGGCGTAGGTGAAGTATCGGTGCGCAAAGGTACGTAAGCACGTGAGTATATCGAGTGACTAACTAAGCTCGCTCAATGAAGACCGCGACAGACCCCTGGCAGCAGCAGCGAACCCTAGCCAAGACCACCATCGCCTGGTCCATCGCCAGCCTGGCCGCGGGTACGTTCTGGGCCACCCGACGGAACCGGTGGTGGAAGGCCTTCGGCCAACAACACATCGGCTGGGGCCTGGTGGACCTCGGCATCGTCGTGATCGTTCAAGGACTCCAGCACCGCGAGATGAACCGG
>JBBSOW010000153.1:0-5904 GCA_038259365.1 Propionibacteriales bacterium | reverse complement strand
CACCCTGCGTCAGCAGGTCACGACAACGATCCCGGACACGCCGCCTGTCTGTGGAAAGGGCTCAACCGTCCCGAGTCTTGACAAGGCATCCATGCCCAGGATCGCCGCCGTTCAAGACTCATTAGGTCTTGACTATTTCTCCGCACCAAGGCCTGCGTGTCGTTCCAGCTACTCGCATCCGCGAACGGGCGGTCGTCGAGACGCGCTGCTTCCCGGTCCTAAGAGAACTGCCGAGGGCGGTGTCCGAGCGCCCAATGGTGGAGCTTCTCGGTCCATGGTGATCCGCTGGTTCGATACGTCTTGCCGCTCGGATCCTTGCGGTCGCGCGGCCCTTTCGTGTCAGTCAATTGGTACCAGCTGTCCCACTCTGAGATCCCGGCTTGGTCGGAGATCCCCAATTGATCTAGCTTCTTCTGGACCGAGTCTTCGGGATGATGAAAAGTTCGCATTCCAAGCCCCTTCTTGTGGCCGTACAGTTGCTCAGCCTGCGTGGTCAGTTCCTCCAAGATGTACCGTTGCCAGAAAGTCTTCTCTAACTCGACGGCCATCGCTTCTTCATCCTCGTTGGTTGAGGTCGGCGGTCGACTTGCCCGAGCCATGTCCCAGTATCGGTAGATCTGAACGAGCGCAGTAGCCCGATCAACGCGCTTCGCCGATCGGCGGATCGCTGCCTTCGTTGTGCCCACGTGGCCGCGGATATCTCGACGAAGTCCGATGAGTCCGCTTCGAAGCTTGCTGCCGTACAGCGAAGGCAGTAAGGGAACGCTCACGGACGACGTCAGTGCAGCCTGGCCGATGTCGATTCCCTCGCCGACCGCAGCCTGTATCGCGTCCTCGAAAGATCCCATGATTGCGGACACGGGTCTCCCAGCAAGTACAAGGTCTCCAAGGAAACCGAGCGATCCTGCACTGACTGCTGTCAATCCCGCTGCCCACCACGCCAGCCTGGCCTGTTCGTCGGCTGCCGCTCCCTTGACAGTGTCTGCGAACCGCTCGTACGCGAGCGTATAGGCGCGTCCTTGCGCCGCAGCTCCCTCCAGCCAGCGGTCGATGTTGGGCAGAATGTCAGCGTCCAGCATGTCGTCGAGGTCCTGGGCGAAGCGATCATTCTCCGTCGAGGCTGGGCGCCCGACAGCGAGATTGGTCGCGCCCCGGTCGATCCAGCCGCTGGCGGTCTGAGTGCTCGTGCCCGCCTTCCCGGTCCGCGTGTTCACCTCGACGATCGGGGCGGAAACCTCGATGAGGTTGGGCCGGTCGGGATGTGTATCGAGTAGTGAGACGTCAGAACCGCCCGCAACTGCGGCGTAGGACTCGGAACCCACAGTCACCTTCCGCCTCCTGCTGCCGCTGAAGCGGTAGAGCGGCACGAGGCGGGTCGTGCGGGCTGTGTATGTTGGGGCTTCAGCAACCTTTGGTGGCCCCCCGAGGAGCATGACGACCACGGGGCCTGGCGCCCGATCGCGCTTCCCGATCAGGTGCCCTACGGCTCGGTTCCCAGCGGCGCGCTGCAACCCCATGAGCTGTTCCGGCCCGACTCGAAGTGGATTTTGCGGCGCGCGCCTATCCGCGCCCCTGTGGGCACCAGGTGGTTCCCGCGGGATTGGATTGCTCGCGGTATGAGGGGGCCGGTCCCGCACGTTCAACCCCCAGTTCTGCACTTCGAAACTGCAACGCTTGACGTTGGCCTAGCGCCCCGATCAGGGCGTCTCCAGGGCGCTCAACTCTACTGTATCGTCCAGCGCGCCGTGGAGCGAGCGCACTTTCTGCGACCCTTGCGCTTGGCCAGATTCTGGCCTGGGCGGAGCTACTTACGTAGCCACTTCGGGTAGACGTGCTCCTTGAAGTTCGCCCGGCGCCCCGCACCACACACACCGGCGGCCACCAGCGCTCACGACGTCGACCTAACCTGGGAGCGGGTAATCCGCTGGGGGGTGAGGACCAGCACGTCCATCACGGCGTCAACGCCGGCGGTGGTGGTGAGGAGTTCGTCGAGGGCTTTGGCGATCGCGGCGCGAGAGTCGTGTGCGCTGAGCCCTCCCGTGCCGGCGCCGATGAGCGGAATCGCCATCGACGTGACGCCGAGCTGGGCGGCGACGACGACGGCATGGAGAGCGCACGCGGCCACACCCTTTGGAGTGGCTTTCCAGCGTAGGTTCGGCCCGGCCACGTGGATGAGGTAGGCCGGGCCCCGAAGGTCTCCTGTTCCGGTGACGACCGCCTCGTCGAGGGCCATCCGGTCGTGGCGGGCGAGTTCTCGCCGGGCCAGGCCCTGGTCTGTTTCTTCAACGCACCGCTCATCCCTTGGGGCCACAGCAGGAACCGCGGGATCATATTGCGGTTCCACGGGTTCACGAGCGCTTGGACCGGCTCGTCAGCAGATTCTCGACCTCATCGGTGACATGGGCCGCCACTGGGATCAGGTCACTGCCCCGGCGACGTCGCCGGCCAGCACGGTGTCGGTGGGTTCCGCGGTGAAACCGACCGGGCCTACCTCACCTGGTGCCCAGACCATCTGCCCACCGAGACACGGGACTAGCCCCGATTGTCGGTGGTTGAGCAAGCGTTCGACCGGGTGATGAAAGACAAGGAGATCGCTGCTGTACTCCCGAGCTTTACCTCTTTCGATCAGGTTTCGGTACGCTGAGCACCCCCTCTTATTCCAAGTGCCAAAGCGGGACGATAGCCCTCAGCTGCCCGCAGAGACTACTCCTGCGGATCCAAACCGAGCCAGCGACGGCGACTCTCCGCTCGCTCTGGGTCGTGCCAGTGAGCCCGGGAGCCGGGGAGCCACTCTCTCCAATGGACCGTCGGAGAGTGTCAGTCGGGGACCTGCGCACTAATTCCCAAGAGGGGGTGACGGATTGGGGTTGATGGTGTCGAAGCTCCAGGCAGGCTTGGCCTCGCCGTTATCGTCCGACGCCTGGGTGCTGAACCACTGGTCCGTTGGCCAGTTTGGGATGGCGACCACAAGGCGCCAAAGGTTCTCGTCGCTTCGAGCCAGCACCCACATGGTCTGAGGAAGCCACGCGTCTTGGCTCGTTGTTTGTAGGGCCAGGTGGGATCCTGCAAGCGTTTGCCACAGAATGTCTACGTTATTGATGGCAACGCTGAACTCGTCCGTCCGTCCGCGTTCTCTTGCATCATAAGGCAGGCGCGGAAACGTGAACCGATGCCAGTTTCCCAACCCGTCCCGCATCCAAATGGCGAAAAAGTTATCGGTGTCCGCGTCTGTCCTTTTCGAGGTGGTATGGATGACTCGCAGTTCTCGCACTTTGGGCAAGTCAGCCTCCTTTGGGATCGCCAGATTGCTCAATCTACTCTTCTCCGAGGTCGCGTTCGAGGATACGTCCGCGTTGCTCAAACGCTTTCGGTTCGTGGTCGTTGAACTGGAGCGATTGAAGGAGCGGGAACGGTGTGGGCTCGGGTCGGGCGTCCGGGGCTGCTAACCGGCACCCCCAATCGCTTGAACCGAAGGATGCGTGGACCGGCCTCCGGTCCTCGCACGCACCCCGCGAGCGCGCGTCCTCCAGGTCCCCTCCTCTGCCTCGGCTCTTACCCAGGTCGGGGTGTGTCGACGGCGTTCGAATCCGGGTTCAAAACCCTGAGCCAGGGTGGATATTGCGCTCGGGGAGAGCCACTGTTCCGGTGGTGAGTGAGCCAGTGTTCCGTTGAGGGCGGGTCTGCGCCGTGCGCTGCGATTGCAGGTCTGCTCGGCGCGCACTGAGCTGAGCCTCGATCCGCGGAGCTTTGTTCGTGAGTCTCTGATTCAAGGCATCTGATGGTCGGCGGCGATTGAATCTATGTATGGGCGTTTGATAATGACAACCCCATTCGACCCCACTGTGCTGGTTTGATTTGTGCACGGTGAGATTTTGGACAGCTTGCCGGGCAGGGACGTCACCCACTGCTGCCCTCGTGGATGACCGGTCTGGTCCTGCTCCCAACAGCAATGAGCGGTTGCTGTGGAGTGGGTACGGCGATGTCGTGCAAAGTGCTTACCCCATCAGCGACTCGGCGTAGGGTGCGACCGTGACCAGGAAATTTTATATCGGGCTGACGTTGGGGCTTGTCGCGTGCATCGCGCTCGTCGGCTTCATCGTCGTCATGGGCATGCTCACAGGTGAGAACTGGTGCGAAGACCGCTGGCCTTGGTGGGGGCCGCCGGAGGACCCTAGCTCGACATGTAGCGGGCACTCGTGGGCGAGTCGGCATCCCGGCGATTACCCATGGAAGATGCCGAGGTAGAGCCTGGATCAATAACGTGTTAGGCACCAAGACACCGGTCAGCGGCGCGCGGATCGCGTGGACGATGCGTGGACACAACAGCCCATCTGAACGGCACGTCGGTAAAGCCAAAAGGGCCGGTTCCTGGCCCACTTGGTGTGGGCCAGGAACCGGCGAGGGTTCTGGGCCGGTGTTGTCACGTCCCCCGACGAGTGACAACTGATCTTGAACCCGGTCCGATCTGGAGTGCTGTCACGTCCCCCGACGTGGCAGTGGGTCCGAGATCGGTGGTCTGTCAGGCTTGGTAGCCGTATTGGTCGACCTCCAATAGATTGACAGTTCAGCCTTTACGTCGGCCCGGGTTGACATCAGCGTCGGCTCAAGAACTGCCCAAGATCTGGGTGGATTCCGAGGGGAGGGGAGAACCCTCAACATTGGCGAGGGGCAGGGGATAGGACAGATCTGGTGTGCCCACAGTCCGGGGACTGCGCCGGGACGACTGTCATGTACCCCACGCCGAAGATGCCCGCCGAGGCAATGAGTGCGGCCACGGAGTCGATGGCCGCCCCGAGGAGTGCCAGCGCCGCAGCCACCGTTACCAGGCACAACGCCGCGACCCTAAGGCTGCCCAGGCGCTGCGCGACGGCCCCGGTCACCACGCCCGCCACGCCAGTGACGCCGATGGTGGGTACCCCCTCATCTCGCCACGAGGGCCCTCGCCTCCTTCATGGCGGCGCGGGAGCCGAACAGGTCGCCACCGCGCAGACGCAACCCGGCGAGTTCCTCCAACTCCGCGCGCAGCCGCGGACCAAAACTCCCGGGGTCGGCCTGGGCGCGCGGGCGTAACTGATCGACCAGCCGCTCGCAGGCCTGCCGGGTCGCCTTGCGGTTACCGCCGCCGCGCGCCTGGGCCAGGGCGCTCTCCGCCTCGGCCAGATCGTCGGTTAACGCCTTCGCTCCCGCTTGTTCAGGCGCTACTTGTGCAGGCTCTGCCTGCTCAGGCGCTACTTGTTCGGGCTCTGCCTGTTCAGGCGCTACTTGTGCCGGGTCGACGGCGGGTGGCTCCGGAGGGGGTTCGTGAGGCTCGGCGGGAGCTGGCGCCCGCTCCTCGCGGTCTGTCGCGGCCGGCTCGCTGACCGGGTCGGGAGTTGCGGCTTGTCCGTCGGCTTCCGAGGAGGCAGGGGGCGGAATCGATGTTAGGGACTCTGCTGCCGCCAGGGCGTCGCGCAGCTCCGCGGCCGCGTCGCGTTCGGCTTGATCCAGGTCGGCGAGTTCGAGGCGAAGCCTGGCCACCTCGGCCTCGCCTTGGCCCTCGCGCTCGGCGGTTTCGACGAGCTCGGTGATCTCGGCGCGCCGCTCGGCTCGCTGGCTCTGCACTCGGGCAGCGGCCTCGTGGGCGTGGCGACGCAGCCGCTCGGCCCGGCGCCGCTTGAGTTCTTGCCGCTCGGCCTCGGCCGCTTCGCTTCGACGTTGCTCCTCGATCCGGATCCGCTCCGCCGCCTCCCGCTCCGCGGCGGCCTTCGCCGCTTCGGCCGCCCGCTCGGCCGCGGCGAGCTCTCGCCGCCGCCGCTCCAGATCGCGCTGCGCGTCTTCGCGGCGCCGGGCCTCCAGCTCGTGTGCCCGCTCGCGTTCGGCGGCCAGCTCCTGCCCCGCGTCGCCAGCCTCATCCACAAATGGTTG
>JBBSOW010000152.1:0-5998 GCA_038259365.1 Propionibacteriales bacterium | reverse complement strand
CCCAGCCACGACGGCAGCGCCTGCAGGTACAACCAACCCAGGGCGCCGAAGGCGAGCACCTGGAAGACCGAGTTGATGGCCACCAAGACCGCGGCCGCCTCCCGATCCCCGCAGGCCAGGTCGTTCCAGATCAACACCATGGCGATGCAACGCGCCAGGCCGACGATGATCAAGCCGGTGCGGTACTCGGGTAGATCGGCGAGGAAGACCCAGGCCAGGATGAACATGAACGCGGGCGCGAGCACCCAGTTGATCACCGGAGAGGTGATCATGAGGCGTCGATGGCCGAGCACCTGGCGGGTCTCACCGTAGCGAACCTTGGCCAGCACGGGATACATCATGACGAGCAAGCCGATGGCGATCGGCACCGAGACCGAGCCGATCTTCACTGCGTCCAGGGCGCCGGCCAGGCCGGGAGTCAACCGGCCCAGCAACAACCCCAGCGCCATGGCCGCGACGATCCATACCGGCAGGTACCGATCGGTTCTGGACAGTTGGGCGGCGGGTGCGGCGTCGTGGACGGACGCGGGGTTATGCACTGCAGACTCCTTCGAGGGGTCATGCGGTCGGGTTGGCGATGAGGGCGGCCAGATCGACTAGCGCTGAAGAGCGGACTCGATAGTAAACCCACACGCCTCGCTTGGATCGCTCGAGTAACCCGACATCGTGCAACACCTTGAGGTGGTGACTGATGGTGGGCTGGGATAACTCGAAGCTGTCGTTCAGATCGCACACGCAGGCCTCGCCGTTGGCCTGGGACGCCACGATCGACATCAACCGGAGCCGCACCGGATCGGCCAAGGCCTTGAGCCGCGGCGTTAGCCGCTCGGCTTCGATCATGCTGAGGGGTTGTCCAGACGCGGCTGAGCAGCACGCCGTCTCGATAGCGAGCTGGGGGGTTTGAGAGTTCGACACATGTAAATATTGACACTGATCTATGCATGATGCAAGATCCCGGCGTGGCTAACGTCAGGCGGAACAGCTTCTGGGTCGAAAGCGCCCCGATTCCGGGCGTCGGGAGATCGACTCGGCGCTGGCCCAATAGGGGCGACCTGCGCCGGCCCCTTAGCTCATTCGCTGGCCAACCAGCGCCCGCCGACGTGCTCGTGGGTGCGAAAGCCAGCGGCCATAGCGGGGGCGGCGGACTGTTCCATCTTCTTGCCGATGAGGGGGACGTTGATGCGCAAGTCACCGGCCATGACCATTGCGGAACCACCGTTCACCCGACCGATACTGATGGTGCCCGCGAACCGGACCGGCTGGCCGGGCACCTCGATGGTGATCGTTCCGGCGCGGGTGCCGTCGGCGGCAGGAGGTCGCCACTCGATAGTCTCCACCACGTTGAGGGTGCCCCCGGTGAACTTGGCCACTATCGACGGCGCCTTGAGCTGGCGCGAGGTTTTTAGAACCGATCCCTCGATCGCCACGGAGTAGTCCTCGGCGTGGCTGGCCTGGCACACCAGCTCTTGGTACCCGGGGCTCATCATCATGTCGTAGACCTCGCCCGGGGTGGCGTCGTCGAAGTGGGCGCGAGCGGTGATGTCCATGCATGAATCATGCCCACCGGGTGCTCATCACGCGAATCATGCCTGCGGAGCCGATGATGGGATGGAGTTGGAGTGGCTCCGCCCCAGGAGACCTCGGGGATGGCTACAGTGTGAGGCATGGCACAAGCGCAACAGTCAAAGACCGCAGTCGAGGCGCGTTTGGAGGAGTTGGCCGCCTGCCTCAGCGACTCGGCCGCCGCCGCCGAAATCCAAGATCGCGATCGGCTGTGTCGCGATTACTTCCGCCACGTCGATGTCGAGGTTTTGCAGGATCGCGATCTCGATGTCCTCGAGGGGCTGATCGAGAGCCACCTCGCCCTGGGCAAGCAGCGCAAGGCCGGCGAACCCGCGATCAGGGTGTGGACACCGAGCGTCGCCGAGGACCATTGGGAGGCACCCGGGGCAGCCACGGTCATCCAGATCGTCACCGCCGACCTGCCCTTCCTGGTCGATTCGGTGCAGATGGAGATCCTGCGTCAGGGGTGGACCCTGCGCGAGCTCCTCCACCCGCAGCTGCGCGTGCGCCGCCAGGACGGCGAGCTGGCCGGGATTCCCGGCGTCGTTCAGGCGGCTCAACAGGACGCCGACGACGAGGTGGCCGAGTCGTGGATGTACATCGAGGCGGTGCCGGCACCGGGGAAGCAACCGGAGCCGGACACGATGGCGGAGCTTGAAAACGGCCTGCGCTCGGTGCTCGACGACGTCGCCGTGGTGGTCGCCGATTGGGGCCCGCTGCGGGCCAACGCATTGCAGACCAGCGACGACCTCGCTAGCTCCGACACCCCGCACACCGAAGCGGAACGCCAGACCGCCGTTGAGCTGATGCGCTGGGTGGCGGCCAACAACTTCACGCTGCTGGGCTACCGGGAGTACAAGCTCGTCCGTGGGGACGGTACCCGCACCTATGAGCCGGTTCCCGACACCGGGCTCGGGTTGCTGCGTTCCGAGGAGGCCAGCCGAAACCGGTTCGGGGCCAACCCGCCCACCACCACGTTGCCGCAGCTGGTCCTCGTCACCAAGGACAACCAGATCTCCACCGTCCACCGCCCCACCTATCTGGATTATCTCGGGGTGCGCGAGTTCGACGAACAGGGCCGCGTCATCGGCGAGCGCCGCTTCCTGGGCCTCTTCGCCGCCTCGGCGTATTCGGAGTCGGTGAGCCGCATCCCGGTGCTTCGCGCCAAGGCTCGCGAGATCATGCGCATCATCGGGTACAACCCCGATAGCCACGGCGGCAAGGCCGCTTTGGCGGTCCTGAACAACTACCCCCGCGACGAACTGTTCCAGACCCGCGCCGAGGAGTTGGCGCCCATCGTCGAGCGCATCGCGAACCTGCGCGAGCGTCGCCAGGTGCGGATTTTCGAGCGACGCGATCCCTACGGGCGTTACCTTTCGGCGCTGGTCTACTTTCCCCGTGATCGCTACACCACGCAGGTGCGCGTCCAGATGGAGGAGATTCTAAAGAACGCCCTCGGTGGCGCCTCGGTGGAGTACGAAGCGCGCGTGGGCGAATCGGTCTTGGCGCGCCTGTACTTCATCGTCCGGATGCCCAGCGGCCGCAGGCTCGGCAACGTCGACGTGGCCGAACTCGAGGCCGAGCTCAGCCGGGCCACCCGGACGTGGAACGACAATCTCTACGATGCGGTGGCCGCCTCGGACACCGAGGTCCGTCGCGACGAGGTCAGCGAGGTGTTTCCCGCTGGCTACAAGGACGACTTCAGCCCCCGCCAGGGCGTGCTCGACATCGACAAGCTGTCCCGCCTCGACGGGGAGCACGACATCTCCATGGTCGTCTACCGCCCCGAGCGCTCCGAGGACGAGGCTCATTTGCGGTTGAAGATCTTCTGTACCGAACCGCTGCCGCTGTCTCGGGTGCTGCCGCACCTGGCGATGCTCGGCGTCGACGTCATCGACGAGCGGCCCTATCAGGTCACCCTGCCGAACGGGGATCCCGCGTTCATCTTGGACTTCGGGCTCCGCCTGCGCGGTGGGGAGAAGGAGATCGAAGACACCTGGACCGATGAGGGGCGGACCCGCTTCACCGAGGCGTTTGCGGCCAGTTACGCCCGCCGCGCCGAATCCGACGCCCTCAACTCTCTAGTCATGTCGGCCGGGCTCAGTTGGCGCGAGGTGAGTTGGCTGCGGGCGATCTCGCGTTACCTCCAGCAGGCCGGCACCACGTTCTCCCAGGCCTACATCGCCGACGCGCTCGTGGCGAACCGAGACATCGCGACGAGCCTGGTGGAGCTGTTCCGACACCGGTTCTCCCCAGAATGTGGGCTCGAGCACGAAGAGCGGGTAGCGGGCTCCGCCGAACGAGAGCAGGCGATCGTGGACAGTCTGGAGGCGGTGGAGAGCCTCGATCACGACCGCATCCTGCGCTACTTCCTGACCGCCATCTTGGCCGTCATCCGAACCAACGCGTTCCAGTCCGACGCCCAGGCCCTCGCGCTGAAGTTGTTGCCCAGCGAGATCCCCGACCTGCCCGAGCCTCGGCCCGAGTTCGAGATCTTCGTCTATTCCCCCCGGGTCGAGGGGGTGCACCTACGCTTTGGCTCCGTCGCCCGCGGCGGGTTGCGCTGGTCCGACCGGGCCGAGGACTTCCGCACCGAGGTGCTGGGCCTGGTCAAGGCCCAGATGGTCAAGAACACCGTCATCGTGCCGGTGGGGGCCAAGGGCGGGTTCTACTGCAAGCGGTCGGTCGGGGCCGCCGATCGCGCCGATGAGGGCAAGGCGTGTTACCAGATCTTTATCGCCAGCCTGCTCAGCGTCACCGACAACATCGTCGACGGCGACATCGTGGCGCCGGAGTCCGTGGTGCGCTGGGACTCCGACGACCCCTATCTCGTGGTGGCGGCGGACAAGGGGACCGCGACGTTCTCCGATCTGGCCAACGCCATCAGCGTGAACGCCGGATTCTGGCTCGGGGACGCCTTCGCCTCCGGCGGATCGGTTGGCTATGACCACAAGGCCATGGGCATCACCGCCCGGGGCGCGTGGAAGTCGGTGGAGCGGCACTTCCGCGAGCTCGGTATCACCTCCGAGTTCACCTGCGTCGGCATCGGCGACATGGCGGGCGACGTGTTCGGCAACGGAATGCTGCTGAGCCGCAACCTGAAGCTGCTCGCCGCGTTCAACCATCGCCACATCTTCCTCGATCCCGATCCCGATCCGGCCACCTCCTTCGAGGAGCGCCAGCGGCTGTTCGAGCTGCCGAGATCGAGCTGGACCGACTACGACACCGACCTCATCTCCGCCGGCGGCGGGGTCTATGAGAAGGCGGCGAAGTCCATCCCGATCACCGACGAGGTTCGTGAGGCCTTGTCGATCGCCGACGACAAGCGCTCGATGCAGCCCAACGAGTTGATCGGCCATATCCTGCGCGCCAAGGTGGATCTGTTGTGGAACGGCGGCATCGGCACCTACGTCAAGGCGGAATCCGAGAGCCACGCCGAGGTGGGCGACAAGGCCAACGATCACGTGCGCCTCAACGGCAGCGAGGTGCGGGCCCGCTGCGTCGGCGAAGGCGGAAACCTGGGCGCTACCCAGCTCGGCCGGATCGAGTACGCCAAGAGTGGGGGCTTGATCAACGCCGACTTCATCGACAACTCCGCCGGCGTCGACACCTCCGACTACGAGGTCAACATCAAGATCCTGTTGCGGCCCGAGGTGGCCGAGGGCAGGCTCAGCGAGGAGGATCGCCGCGAGCTGTTGGCCTCGATGACCGACGACGTCGCGCGGTTGGTCCTGCGGCACAACGTCGATCAGAACACCGCCCTGGGCAACGCGTGCTCCACGGCCGGGGCGATGGCGTTGGTGCACGAGGAGTGGATGACCCGGCTCGAGGAGCTGGGGCTGTTGAACCGCCGGATCGAGTATCTGCCCGACTCCGAGGCCATGCATGAGCGGATCAGCGAGAACAAGGGGCTCACCAACCCCGAGCTGGCCACCCTGCTCTCCTACACCAAGATCTGGTTGAACGATGTGATCTTGGCCAGCGATCTGCCCGACGACAAGTTCGTCCAACAGCGCCTCGTGGACTACTTCCCGCCCGCCCTGCGCGAGGACTATCGCCAGCAGATGGAACAGCACCGCCTGCGTCGCGAGATCATCACCACGGTGGCTATCAACCGCTTCGTGGATTCGGCCGGCATTACCGCGGCCTACCGGCTCTGCAGCGAGTCCGGCGCCAAGCCCGAGGACGTCATCCGCGCCCAGCTGGCCTCGCGCAGCATCTTCAACGCCGCCCATTACGAGGCGGAGCTGCGCACCCTGGATTCCGAGATCGCCGCCGACCGGCTCACGAAGTTCCGCATGGATCTCCGCACCCTGGTGGAGCGTGGGGCCCGGTGGGTGTTGAACAATCGTCGGTCTCCCATCGACGTCACCGGGGTGCGCGACGACCTCGCCGGGCCGGTGCAACGCTTCCACGAGGCGTTGCCCGCGGTGCT
>JBBSOW010000151.1:0-6099 GCA_038259365.1 Propionibacteriales bacterium | reverse complement strand
GGGAGGACATGGCGTTGTTGCCGCTCGTCGTGTCCGGCGTGGTGGTCGGCGAGGTGGCGGTCTATCTCGCGCCTGGGCAGGACCTCGACGACGACGATCGGGGCTATCTCGCGGCTCTTGCCGATCAGGCCGCCGTGGTCGAGTGCACAGCAGAACATTCCGAAGGCGTACACGGCGGCGGCACCATTGCCTGCAAGACGTGCGAGTTCGCGGACGCGGCTCGTGACGCACGTTGAAGGCCTGGGTTGGTGAGATCCGAGCGCGAACCAGGAGGGTCTTGGGACACGCAGGAACCGACTTCGGCTGTTCGAGGGGATGGCCGCGGTGGTTGAGGCGGGTCGTTAAGCTCAGCCCATGACGACTGTGTGGGTGTTGAACGGCCCCAACCTGGGACGGCTGGGCACCCGCGACCCGACCATCTACGGATCCACGACCTACGCCGAGCTGGCCGAGGGTCTGGTCGAGTTCGGGCAGAGCCTGGATCTGCACGTTGAGGTCCGCCAGACCGACGACGAGGCCGAACTGCTGGGTTGGCTGCACGCCGCCGCGGACGGCTCGATCCCGATTGTCCTGAACGCCGGGGCGTGGTCGCACTACTCCTACGCGGTGGCCGACGCGGTCGCCATGCTCACCGCGTCGGTGATCGAGGTACACCTGTCCAACATCCACGCCCGAGAGGAATTTCGCCACCACTCGGTCGTCTCCGCCCACGCCTCCGGGGTCATCGTCGGCCTCGGCATCGAGGGCTACCGGCTCGCCCTGCGCGCGCTCGGTTGAACCAACCCGCGCCGCTTTGGCTGCGGGGCGGGCGCGGGACTAAGCTCGGGCATTGTGGATTACCGTGTCGCAGACCTAGCCCTGGCCGATTTCGGCCGCACCGAAATCACCCTCGCCGAGCACGAGATGCCCGGGCTGATGGCTATGCGCGAGAGGTTCGATGCGAGCCAGCCGTTGGCCGGGGCGCGGATCGCCGGTTCGCTGCACATGACGGTGCAGACGGCCGTGCTCATCGAGACCCTGACCGCGCTGGGCGCGCAGGTGCGCTGGGCCAGCTGCAACATCTTCTCCACCCAAGACCACGCCGCCGCGGCGGTCGCGGTCGGCAGCGGCACCGCCGAGGATCTCCAGGGCGTCCCGGTGTTCGCCTGGAAGGGTGAGAGCCTGGCCGAGTATTGGGAGTGCACCGAGCAGATCCTCAACTGGCCCGACGGCGAACAGCCCAACATGATCCTCGACGACGGCGGCGACGCCACCATGCTGCTGCACATGGCCGTCGACGCGGTGAAGGCGGGCGAGGGGCCCGAGGACGAGGAGTCCGACTCCGAGGAGTTCAAGGTGCTCAAGGCGCTGATCCGCGCCAACCTCGCCGCCCGCAAGACCGATTGGGTCGCCTTGGCGAACGCCATCATCGGCGTCACCGAGGAGACCACCACCGGCGTCCACCGGCTCTACGAGATGCACAAGCAGGGCTCCCTACTCTTCCCCGCGATCAACGTCAACGACTCGGTCACCAAGTCCAAGTTCGACAACCGCTACGGTGTCCGCCACTCCCTCATCGACGGCATCAACCGCGCCACCGACGTCCTCATCGGCGGCAAGGTGGCGCTGATCTGCGGCTACGGCGACGTCGGCAAGGGCAGCGCGGAATCCCTGCGCGGGCAGGGCGCCCGGGTGCTCATCGCCGAGATCGACCCGATCTGCGCGCTGCAGGCCGCGATGGACGGATTCCAGGTCACCACGGTGGAAGATGCGCTGCCGATCGCCGACATCTTCGTCACCGCCACCGGGTGCGTCAACGTCATCACCGCCGAGCAGATGTCGCGGATGAAGCACCAGGCCATCGTGGGCAACATCGGCCACTTCGACAATGAGCTCGACATGGCCGGGCTCGAGGGTCGTAGCGACGCCGTCAAGAGCACCATCAAGCCGCAGGTGGATCAGTGGCGCTTCGAGGACGGCCACGTCGTCATCGTGCTCAGCGAAGGCCGCCTGCTCAACCTCGGCAACGCCACGGGCCACCCGAGCTTTGTCATGAGCAACTCCTTCACCAACCAGGTGCTGGCCCAGATCGAGCTGTACACCAAGCCCCAGGAGTATCCGAGCGGGGTCCACGTCCTGCCCAAGCACCTCGACGAGGAGGTGGCCCGGCTGCACCTCGGCGCGCTGGGGGCGCAGCTGTCCGAGCTGACCACCGAGCAGGCCGCCTACCTCGGCGTCGACGTCCAAGGCCCCTACAAGCCCGACTCGTACCGCTACTGAGCTCGCGGAACTAGCGCCACCCCTGCGGTAACTGCTCGGCGGTGGGCACCGAGTCGTGGGCGCCGAACTGGCTGTTGCCCAAACCCCCGGAACCGAGCTGCCCGTAGCCGGGTGCGGAACCGGCGAGGCTGCTCAGGCTCTCGTCGTAGCTGCGGCGCTGCTCGGCCGCCTGGGCCTCACTCATCTTCTGTCGGGCGCGGGCCCGGCGTTCGCCGACGATGCTGATGAGGAACTCCTCGTCCGAGATCGGGAACGTCGGCGGGGGAGAGGTGCGGCGGGCCAGTTGCGCGACGACGTCGGTCACCAGTTGCAGGCGGGCGCCCGGGCGCATCCTGCCGGTGCGCTGGACGAGGTTGCGGGCGCAGGCGTACAGCTCGGCGTTGACCCGGCTGAGGTCCAGCCGCGAGGTCCACTCGCGTAACGCCTCGGGCACCTCGGGGGGCTCGGCCAGCGCTCGTGGCGGCCGGTTGCGCACCACCATCGTGCCGGCGACGAGATCGCCGAGGCGCTTGCCGTCGCGATTGATCATCGAGCAGATGATGCCGCCGCAGAAGCCGGTGAGGATGGAGAAGTCGGCGAACCAGTACATCAGCCAGCGGATCAGCGCGTGCCGAAAGGTGATCGATCCGCCGTCGTCGCGGACCACGCGCAACCCGAGCGCGAACGCGCCCACCGTCCGGCCCTTGGTCAGGGTCTCCATGGTGATCGGATAGACCAGCGTGGGCAGCAGGCCGGCGACGAGGCTGATGGCGTCGAAACGGGCCTGGGATCCGGTGACGGCGGGTGCCACCTTCGACCATAGGTAGAAAAATCCTGCGACGAGCGCGAGATCGACCAGCGTGGCCATCATCCGGGTCGGCAGCCGGGCCGGCCGGATGTCGAGCCGGACCGCCTCGGCGGTGACGATACTCACGGGGCGATCATGCTCATGGCTCACAGGATAGACAGCGACCGCGCGGACCGGAACGCTAGGCTGCCGAGGTGGACATCGACTCCTACATCTTGGCGCACAGCGGGCAATGGGACCGGCTGGCGGAACTGGCGGCCAAGCGCCGCCTCACCGGGGTCGAGGCCGACGAGCTGGTGGAGCTGTACCAGCGGGTCGGCACCCAGCTCTCGCTCGTGCGGGCCTCCGCCTACGATCCCGTACTGGAGGCCCGGCTCACCACCGTGCTCGCCAACGCCCGAGCGGCCATCAACGGCGGGAACGTCGCGGTCCTCAACGCGCTGGGAATCTTCTTCGGCGCCGTGTTCCCGGCGGCGGTCTACCGGCTGCGCTGGCTCGCCGTGGGCGTCGCGGCGGCGACGATCGCCGTCGCCACCCTGGTGGCCTACCGGGTCCTCGACGTGCCCGGCCTGGCCGACTCGCTGCTGCCCGCCGCTCAGCAGGAACAACTCGTTAACCACGACTTCGCCGACTATTACACCGAGAATCCCTCGGGCGATTTCGCCTTCCTGGTGTGGGTGAACAACGCCCGGGTCTCGGCCATCGCCATCAGCCTCGGCGTGCTCGTCCTCCCCCTGGTCGTGGTGCTCTACCAGAACGCGTTCAATCTCGGCGCCACGGCCGGCTTCATGGCGTTGTACGACAAGCTCGACGTGTTCTTCCTGCTCATCGCGCCCCACGGGCTGCTGGAGCTCACCGCCGTCTTCATCGCCGGCGCGGCCGGGCTGAACGTGGCGTGGGCGTGGATCTCGCCCGGCCCGCGCACCCGCACCCGGGCGCTGGCGACCGAGGGCCGGACCGGTGCCGCGGTGGCGCTCGGGTTGGTGTTGGTGCTGGCCGTCTCGGGCGCCCTCGAGGGCTTTCTCACCGGCTCGCCGCTGCATCCGATCCTGCGGGTCATCATCGGCGCCCTCGTGTGGATCGGCTTCGGTGTCTACGTCGGCGTGCTCGGCCGGCGCGCGATCCGGGCCGGCTACACCGGAGACATCGACCCCAAGGCCCAATCCGCGGAGGTGCCCACCGAGGCGGCGATGTAGGGGCTCGCTATTCCCAACGCACCTCATCGGGGCGCTTGTCGGGCCGCCAGCCCCGCCACACCGGATGGCGCAGCCGGCCGCTGCTCAACCGCTCGCCATAGGCGACCTCGCCGACCAGGTCGGGGATGATCCAGTGCACGCCGCGCAGATCTTCCTCACCGAGCCCACTCAGGTCCGCCTGGTCGGCGGTTATGCCGGCCAGCCGCTTCTCCGCCTCGACGAGGGCGGCGGCGCTGAACCCGCTACCCACGCAGCCGGCAAACTGCAGGGCGCCCTCCTCGTCGGGAACCGCCATCAACAGCGAGCCCAGCCGGTCGGCCCCGGTGCGGCTGTCCTTCCAGCCGACCACGACGACCTCCTGGTGGCGCTGATGCTTGACCTTGAGCCAGCTGCGGTCCCGAGCTCCGGGCCG
This sequence comes from Propionibacteriales bacterium, assembly GCA_038259365.1. Taxonomy (GTDB): domain Bacteria; phylum Actinomycetota; class Actinomycetes; order Propionibacteriales; family Propionibacteriaceae; genus JBBSOW01. Next base: position 1,445 of record JBBSOW010000151.1, on the reverse strand, counting down.
GTAGGGCGAATCCAGCCGCTTGGCCAGCACCCCTTCGAGCTGCAGGGTCCCGCTGGTCTCGATCGCCGCGCCGAGGTCGCCCTCGAAGCTCGGCGGCACCTGCACCCGGCCCGTCGAACCGATCAGCTCGGTGAGCAGCTCGCGGCGGGTCGCGTACGGCAGTTCGAGTAGCGATTGGTGATCCCAACGCAGCAGATCGAACACCATGAGTTGCACCGGAACCTGGTTGACGGCCCGCCGGATGTCCGAAGCTCCGGTGAGGTTGATCCGCCGCTGCAGGGCGGGGAAGCTGGGCCGTCCGGCGGCGTCGGTCGCCACCGCCTCGCCGTCGAGGACCGCGCCGTCGTAACCGAGTTCGACCAGCCCGGCGACGATCTCGGGGTAGCGCTCTGTCTCCTCGCGCCCGCTCCGGCCGAACAGCCTGGCGGTGCCGTCGTCGAGGTGGGCAAGGATGCGCACCCCGTCCCACTTCATCTCGAAACCCCAGGCGTCCTCGTCGGGGAAGTCGGTGCTCAGCGCCGGGGCGGCGGTCATCGGGGCGAGGGGGACCGGGAAGGTCGAAGGCTTCATGGCCGGGGAAGCGGCGTTACTCGTCGCCGCCCTGATCCTCGCCGGGGTTCATCGTGGCCCAGATCTCCTTGCATTCGGGGCACACGGGGAACCGCTCGGGGTTGCGGGTGGGCACCCACACCTTGCCGCAGAGCGCCACCAGCGGCGTCCCCATGACCATCGCCTCCATCAGCTTGTCTTTGGGCACGAAGTGCGAGAAGCGCTCGTGATCGCCCGGTTCCTCCAGGCGGAGCTCTTCGCGCTCGTCGACGATGGTCTGGGAGCCGGGGCTGAACTGTTCTTGGGTCACATCCCCAAGTCTAAGCGTCGGCAGCGCAAACGCCGAGGAATTGCTGGTGGCTAATGCGCCTCCGAAGTGATGAGATTGCCCGGTGTCCCCACCGCCCACGCCCGAGCAGTCCGCCGCCGCGCCGCAGCTGAGCGACGAGCGGCAACGCCGGGCGATGACGATCGGCATCTTCGTCACGGTGATCGCCATGGCCTTCGAGGCCACCGGTGTCTCGACGGCGATGCCCGCCGCCGCCAAGGACCTCGACGGCCTTAACGTCTACGCCTGGGCGTTCTCGTTGTTCGTGGTGGGGACGCTGACTGCCACCGTCGCCGCGGGACGCGTGGCCGACAGGATAGGACCGGTCCGCCCCGCGGTGGTGGGCATCCTGATCTTTCTGGCCGGGCTCGTCGTGGCGGGAACGGCGACCGGGATGGAACAGCTCTTGGTCGGCCGGGTGGTGCAGGGCATCGGGGTGGGCACCGCCAACCTGTCGCTGACGGTGGTGGTGGCGTTGGCCTATCCCGAATCCGAACGGCCCAAGGTGATGACCTGGATCTCCACGGCCTGGGTCCTGCCCTCGCTGGCCGGTCCGCCGCTGTCCGCC
>JBBSOW010000150.1:0-6404 GCA_038259365.1 Propionibacteriales bacterium | reverse complement strand
TCGTGGTGACTCCTTCAGTCGGACTTCGCAAGGTCTTCTGAAGGATCACGCGGTGGCCGTCCTGATCTCAGGAAGCCACGCTCAGGTCGGGCCCGTCGTACACCACGTCCCTGGACTCAACTATTGGATAATGCGCCACAGCCTGGCACGTGATGACCATGCGCCGTCGACCGTCCCGCAAGCCGATCCGCACACGGGACGTTGCAGAGATCGCTTAGTCGAGTGGGGTGAGAATCGATGAGGGGGCCGGGTAGTGCGGATCCTCGAACGCAGTTCCCTGATCTCGGGGTGAAAGTAGGGGCAACCACTGATGCCACGCGGCAAGGCGGCGGCCTACGGTGGAAGGAACCCCACATCAGGAGTCGTCCATGAGTCTGGTTCTCGGCCGCTTCGGCGCGCAGCCATGAATGAAGGATCACTGTTCCTTCGTCACGGTTACAACGACCTGACCAAGAACAAGGGCGTCAATGCCGCCTTGTTGATCATCGTCATCATGAGTGCTTTCCTCATGGCCACCGGGGCGATGGTGATGGAGCGCTCGGTGGGCTCGGTCAATGCGCTCTTCGAGGAGGCCAAGCCACCGCACTTCCTGCAGATGCACAAGGGTAACTACGACACCGACGCGCTGAACGAGTTCGCGAACGACCACCCCGAGATCGACTCGTGGCTCATTGAGGACATGCTCGGCTTCGACGGGGCAGCGCTCTCCTGGCAACGACCCTCGACAGATGAGTCCGGTGACTTCTCCAACAGCCTGATCGACAACCTCTTCGTCGTACAGAACGAGGAGTTCGACTTCCTGCTCGACGGCACGGGTGCCATCGCCCAACCCTCAGCCGGCGAGGTCTACGTCCCGGTGGCCTACCAGCAGAGCTTCGGGCTCGAGACCGGTGACGAACTCACCATCCGGACCGATGCCGGCAACCTGGCGTTGACGGTGCGTGGCTTCGTCCGGGATTCGCAGATGGCATCCTCCCTGTCCTCTGCGACGCGGTTCCTGGTCTCCGACGACGACTTCGCCGACCTGGCCAGTGCCGGTGGTGGCGATCCCGAGATCATCGCTGAATACCGCCTCAGCGACACCTCTCTGATCTCCACGTTCCAGACGGCCTACGAGTCCGATGACGCCCTGCCGAAGAACGGGCAAGCAGTGACCTACCGGCTGATCCGGCTGGTCAACGTCTTCAGTGACGGACTGGTCGCGTTGGCGCTGATCTTCGTCAGTGGCTTGCTGATGATCATTGCCCTGCTGAACCTGCGCTTCGTCATCCGCGGCACCCTGCAGGACGAGGTCCGCGAGATCGGGGTGATGAAGGCCGTCGGCCTGCCCAACAAGACCATTACCCGCCTCTACCTGACCAAGTACGGCGTGATGGCCCTGCTGGGGTGCGTCATCGGCGGCGTACTGGCGATCATCGCTACCCGCTTCCTGACCCGTAGCGTGCAGTTGAACTACGCCCAGGCGCCGGTCGGCTTCCTCACCTTCCTAGTGCCGATGGTGGCGCTACTGGTGGTCTGCCTGCTCGTCATCGGGATCTGCCGCGGCGTCCTCCGAGGCGTACGCCGGGTCGAGGTCATCGGCGCCCTGGTGCACGGCAGCATCCTGGACGAGAAGCAGACGTCCCGGCGTGCCAAGCGACTGGCCCGCGGCGCCCGACGTACCGATCTGGCCTCCTCGGCAGGCGGCAACATCAACCGGAAGTTGGCCCTGCTCGACCTCAGAGCGGAGGCGGGCCAGTGGATTCTGATCCCGGTTGTCTTCGCCCTGGCAGCAGTGCTGATCATCTTGCCGACGAACCTGCTGACCACCTTCCAGAGCCCGAGCTTCGTGACCTACATGGGGGCCCCGGAGAGCGATCTGCGCGCCGACCTGCAGTTCTCCGACGACCTCGAGGCAACACATCAACAGGTTCTCCAGCAGATGGAGTCCGACGAGCGACTCACCGATGTACGCGACTTCGCCAAGGTTCTCTATGAGACCCCTGGTGAAGAGGGCTGGGAGACCTTGCGGGTCGAGGTGGGTGACTACTCCAAGGGCACAGTGGAGTTCCTCGACGGCACCGCACCAACCGAGGGCGAGATCGCCCTGTCTGTGCTGAACTCCGAGCAGTACGACGTGGCACCCGGCGACGAGATCTCGATCCGCAGTGGCAGCGAGACACCGACCGACGTCGTGGTGAGCGGTACCTACCAGGACGTCACCAGCGGCGGCTACACCGCCAAGTTGCAGGGCAGGGCGACCGTCGAACCGGTCGGATACGTGACCTATGCCGACACGGCCGGGGACGCCGAGGCTGCCGAGATCGCCCGCGAGTACAGCGCCGAGCACCCCACTGCCAGCGTCATCCCGATGCGTGAGTACGTCGAGCAGACACTCGCCTACGTCACCGACGCCTTCCGTAGCGCTGCCATCCTGGCCCTCGTCTTCGGAATCGGAGTCGCGCTCCTGATCACGAGCCTGTTTCTCAAACTCCGCCTCGCCCGGGAGCGGGCCCGGATGGGTGTGCTGGCGGCGATCGGTTTCTCCTCGCGCGAGATCGCCTTCCAGGTCAGGTTCAAGATCCTGCTCGCCAGCGTGGCAGGCACCCTGTTCGGTGTGGTCTTCGCCGCGACAGCCGGGGAATGGCTGGTCGGTGCGGTGATCTCCCAGGCAGGTCTCGGGATCTCCAACCTGGGCTTCATCACCAACCCGTGGCTGGTCTACCTGGTCTTTCCACTGAGCTTGATCGCGGCCGGATTCATCGGCGCAGTGGCGCTGACATCGCGGTTGCGCGACCCCAACAAGAGCGCATGGCTCAAAGGATGACAGGAGTGAGCATGTCCGACAGTTCGCAGGCGATCCTCGAGTGCCGGGACCTGGAGAAGACCTTCTACTCCACGGATCCGCCGACCAAGGTGCTCAACGGTATCGACCTCACCGTGGGGGAAGGCGAGTTCCTGGCGGTGATGGGGGCATCCGGCTCGGGAAAGTCCACGCTGCTCTACAACATCAGCGGGATGGATCGCCCCACCGGCGGCAACGTCACCCTGCAGGGCCGGGATCTGACCGCCCTGGACGACGACGAGATGAGCCAGGTCCGGTTGACCCAGATGGGCTTCATCTTCCAGCAGAGCTACTTCCTGGCGAACCTGAATATCCGCGACAACATTCTTCTCCCGGCGCTCAAGGCAGCACCGCGCGGCAAGGAGGCCGCCATCGAGCGCGTCGACGCCCTGATGGAGCGGTTCGGCATCGTGGGCATCAAGCGACACGGCATCAACGAGGCATCCGGTGGCCAGTTACAACGGGCCTCCATCAGCAGGGCCCTGGCGTCCGAACCGGCCGTACTGTTCGCCGACGAGCCGACCGGTGCACTGAACAGCAGCATGTCGATCGAGGTGATGGACGCGCTGAGCGACGTCCACGCCGGGGGTACGACGCTGGTAGTGGTCAGCCACGATCCGGTATGCGCAGCCCGTGGCGACCGGGTCATCTACCTACGTGACGGGCTCATCGTCGATGAGCTGACGCTCGGGACCTATCGATCCGAGGACGCCACGGAGCGCGAGGACGCGCTCCTGGCCTGGCTACGCGGAATGGGCTTCTGAGCGACACGGCAGTTACTGCGGCGGACGGCGCAATCTCGGCTGGCGAGCGGTGGTCACCGAGGCACCCTGATCGGTGAACGTCGCAAAGGGATACCGCTGTGACACGCTCCGCGTGACGATCGAAGTTGGGCAGACTTCGATTTTGCCCATGAGAGGTCGTGCATGATCGGGGGGTGACGACGGTGGGCAACGTGCGCCTGTGGCGCGACGAGGAGGGCTGGGGTGTCATCGACTCGCCGGACACTCCCGGAGGATGCTGGACGCACTTCAGCGTTGTCGCGATATCGGGCTACAAGAGCCTCGCCGCTGGCCAGTGGGTCGTCGTCGAATGGGAAACGGCTGAGCAGGACGGCTTCTCCTACCGCGCCGTTCGTGCTTGGCCTGCCGGTGAGCAGCCGGCGCTGGATCGGGCCGACGAGCCCGGCCCGTCGGGCGCGTACAGCAGCACGCTGAGAATCGTTTGCGACGACAACAACTGACTCGAGCGCCGGTGGCGGATCGGCTGTCCCGCATCCGACACCTCAGCGGACGTCGGCTTCCGTCGCCATCGAGACGGCCAGGGTGACCGGCCATGGTTCCTCATTCGGCGATGGCGATGCGGTGGCCGGGGTTGGGTCGGGGTCGGGACGGGTTCAGCCGTCGTTCGACGTTCGTCCATCGGGATCTGATCCGACTAATACGGTCAGGGAGATGCGTCCGGGTGGCGCGGCGATCCAGTGGTGTCAGGATCACCGCCATGACTGACAGCCGCGAGAAACATTCCCATGTAGTCCCTCGTGGCCGGGGTTTCTGGTGGAGCGAGGGGGCTCCGTGTCTAGCGGTGTCGCTGACGCACCGAGCCGTAGACGGCCAACCCCGCCGCCATTCCAAGGAGCATGCCGAAGGTGGCGCCGAGTACGCCGACGTCGAAGACGACCATAGCCAGCAGGCCGAGCAGTGCCCCAACCAGCGCGCCGACTCCGATCCAGTACTCAGTCTTCATGACGATTCTCCTTCTGCGTTGAAGGCATCCCGTCGTTGCTAGACCTTGAGGACACCGCGGTGAGCAAGATGCGCCAGCCTGACACGGTGACGGCGTTTCGGTCGAGCCACACCGTCCGAGTACAGCCGCAGACCGGTGGGTCTTGGTATGGGCTCTTGGCCTCGGAGTAGCGCGGCAGGAATCCCACAGACCCCCTACCTATGGAATCCCGGCACCTAAGTGGTCGGCAGACCGTCCTGACTGGGGTGCGTCCCGTCCGACCATCCCCGCCGGGCGCTCGAGACTCTTGCTGTTCGTTCCTATGCCACAGCGAGTCATGACGTGCCATACTGTCGATATGGATGCCACCCTTGTTCTGGGAAAACAGGGTCGACTCGTGATCCCGGCCGAGGTTCGCGTCGCTCTGGGGTTGGCACCCGGGGACCAGCTGCATCTGCATGTCGCTGGATCGCGCCTGGTGTTGGAGCGGCCACAAGACGCTGTCGATCAGTTGCGTGCCTTGGCCAAGAACGTGTCTAAGTCGCGCTCGCTCGTTGACGAGCTGCTCGCGGAACGTCGACTGGCTGCCGCTGCGGAATGACGGTTCTCGACGCCTCGGCGGTCCTGGCGCTGGTACACGACGAGCCAGGAAGTGACCTTGTGGCCGCCCGTATAGCTGGAGCCCTGCTGAGCACGGCGAACCTGGCCGAAGTGGTGGGCAAGCTCGTCGACGCCGAGCTTGACGTCGCTCGCTTGCGAGGCTTGCTCGCAGCTGCGGGAGTGACTATCGAACCGCTCAGCGCCGCCGACGCCGAACTCGCGGGAGCGATGCGGGCACTCGAGGGCGGTCGGTCCCTCTCACTCGGCGATCGCTGCTGTCTCGCGCTCACCGTCCGGAGCGACCCGGCCGAGGTACTGACAGCCGATCGAGCCTGGGCCGACCTGGACCTTCCGGTTCAGGTTCACCTGATCCGTTAGACGATCGGCTACCGGCACGCTCCGCGTGACCATCCCGCACCGGCACGCTCCGCGAGCCCATCCTTGATCGGGCGACCCCGGCGGTGCGCTCATTCTCGACCCTCCAGGACAGTGCACGGTCGCGATGGAGGACCCTTGGGGGAGACGCGCCGTCGGGTCCCCCTCGCGAGGCGAGGGGCGGGGCGGTGGTGTCGTGAGGTATGGGTGCAGGCTCACTTCAGTTACCCATCTCAGATCCTTACGATGAGTCATGGTGATCTGGTGGGTCTTCGGGGCGGTGCTTTTCCTCGGCTTCGTCGTGGTCCACGAGGTTGGCCATTACGCCGCCGGGCGTCTGATCGGGGTCCCGGCAGAAGCGATCACGGTGCGGTGGACGCCCTATCCGGGCCACGTCGCCCTCGCCGATGAACACGGCCGGTGGTACGGGCCCGACGAGCCTGAGTACCAGGACGTCTACGTTCGTCACGACTCTGAGCTGCGGTGGCTGGGCTGGTTCATCTCGGCCGGGTTCGTCCTCCAGACCGCCGTCGCGCTCGTGCTCACCGCGCTGCTGATCGGGGTCGGTGCGGACGCATCGGCCGCCAGGGTGGTGCGAGTATCGATCGTGCTCAACGGGCTCTACTGGGCCTACGACCTTGCCGTGAGCCTTCTGCAGCGTTCGCCCGGTGGTGACCTCAGTGCCCTGGCCGTCCACCGCCCTTGGGCCGCCGTAGGGACACTGCTCTTCCTCGGGGGTGGACACGTCGCCGGCTGGGCCGTGGCGTTCTAGGGTCCGCGACCGCTGCGCCACCCGGTCTGAGCAGCAGTCGCCACCGAGGGATCCCGTACCGCGTCGCGCCCCGGGCCCCAGGGCGGCGGGGGCCCCCCCAGGGGGCGC
>JBBSOW010000149.1:0-6543 GCA_038259365.1 Propionibacteriales bacterium | reverse complement strand
ATGATCCTCGACCGCGGCCGCGATCAGCACCGGATCGATGTCGACGCCGACCACGTCATGCCCGAGCCGGGCCAGTTCGGCTCCCACGCGCCCCGGGCCGCAGCCCGCATCGAGGATGCGCGCCCCACGCCCCACCATCGCATCGACCAGACGGGCCTCGCCAGCCAAGTCACGACCGGCCGCTGCCATCGAACGGAAGCGCTCGACGTACCACGACGAGTGGTTCGGGTCCGCCGCCACCTTCCGCATCCATGCACTTTGTTCCACCATGTCTGCAGTGTGCCGTCCAGGGCTGTGTCGCTGGCGTCGGACCTGCCCCACTCCACCGCGTAGCGCGTCTGTAGCCGTGTTCAGCGCTCCGGGGCAGCCGCGCGGCTCTGGTGTCACTGCTGATACCATCAGAACGTGGCGATGACCCTACGGCTCACGGATGAGGAGACAGAGGCGCTGCGCCGCCGCGCGCAGCTCGAGTCTCGGTCGATGCAGGACGTGGCCAGAGAGGCGGTGCGGGAGTACGTGGAGAACCACAGCCGGGCCGAGCTGCTCGACCAAGTCCTCGACCAGGAGCTACCTCGTTACGCAGAGGCGTTGGAGCGGCTCGGTCGGTGATCTACCTGACCTTGCCTGAACTGCTGCATGTCGCCGAGCGGACGCTCGGCCCCGACGTGCCCGTGCGTGATCACGGGTTGCTGGAGTCCGCGCTGGCCCGTCCCCAGGCGACCGCGTTCGGCGCAGACGCCTACGGGACCTTCGAAGAGAAGGTCGGCGCGCTGCTGCACTCGTTGGCCCGTAACCACGCGCTCGTCGACGGCAACAAGCGGTTGGCTCTCGCGGCCACGATTGCGTTCTTGGGACTCAACGGGTACCGGCTCACCCTCACCAACGACGAGGCCTACCAGCTCATCATCGAGGTCGCGGCGGGGCAGCTCGATAACGTCGCGTACATCGCTGACCGCATCAGAGCAGGCACCGCTCTCCGGATTGGCTGATTCTGCTAGCCGTCGCTGGAAGTTGCCCCACACCGCCGCATATCGCATTGGCCCCTGCCCTGCGAGGATCCGTACCTCAAGCCGTGAAGCCGGACGACGTCACCGCTCTCTCGGAGCTCCCCGTTCCCACCAGTCGTGGGATGGCTGCTCGATGATCATCGCCGCCGCGACCTCCACCTGAAGGTAGTTACAGAACTTCCAGAGCTCCTTCGCCGCTCGCGAGTACTGGAAGAGAACACGATCGAACTCGAAGGCATCCAGGTCACCGGCTCGGTAGTGATCGACAGCATCCCCGACGCGAGCAACAAGCGCTCCTAGCTGTGCGCTGTGATAGTCCGCAACCACCGCACGCGCAGCCTGTCGCTCCGACTTGCTGGACACGGAAATGAGGCTACTCACTGTCGGCCCGACGAGGGCCATCTTCCCGGCAGGCACCGCTCGATTGCGGGGATTCCTGAACTGACCCACTTCGCCGCGTGATGACCGCACACGTCCGCTGCATGTTCATGCGTCGGGCGTTCCTCAGCGACGCTGCATGTCCCAGGCGAGGTCGATGGCTACGCGAACAGCCTCAGGGTCGGCCTGATCCAGATAGGCCTCGACCTTGTGGTGGCTCTCCATTCGTGGTGGTACACCGAAACTGTCCGGGTAGGTTTCCAACAACGATTCCCGTTCGCTCAACGGGACCCTGATCATCAGCGTCGTCGGATCCTGCAGGCGCACGACCAAACGGTCATGGACGTACCAGGCAGGACGGGCCTCAGTGCCTTTGCGCTTGACCTGCGCTAGTGATTCCGCGTACTCGCCCACCTCTTCTAGAGTCACCTGAGGAGCGTAGCCTCGGGGCGCCTCATCCGGTCACCACGCAAGCTCAGTCTCCGGCAGGGGAGGATGCCAGCGTGACCAGACTCGTCATGTGGTGGATCGGCTTGGCCGCCTCGGTACTGCTGGTCGTAGCCGCCCTCGGGAGCCAGTCCGGCACTTGCGTCGACTCTGCTGATGCCGCCGCCTCATCCTGCAGAAGTGGTGGCTCTGGCGGGCTACTCCTGCTCGGGCTGACCACGTTCGCACTGTCGGGATCGATGTTGAGGCGCACCTGCCGGACCCAGCGTCTCAGCGGGCCGCGGCGATAACGCCCATCAGCCCCGAGAGCGCTTTCCGCGGCAAGACCGGACGTTCCAGTGTTCGTCTACTGATCTGGGCAACGGGGTATCTCGAGGCGCCAGCGAGGCGCACGGCCCGATGGACGAACCGATGCGCCGAACCCGGACTTCAGGAGTCGGGGTTGACCTCCGCAAACGTGATGACGTTCCCGGCCGGATCACTCGTCTGCGTCACCCGGGAGATCACTCCGGCGATCACCGCTCCATGCTCCACGCCCTTCTCGCTCAGTTCGGTGAGAAGGGCGTGGAAGTCGGTGACGAGCAGCGTCAGCATCGAGGAGCCGCTGTTCTCGGCGTGCTCGACCACTTGCACGCCTCCGCCGTTCTCGATGTCGCACTGGGCGAGGGTGGGCATGGGCTCGAGATCCGGACCGCGCCCGAACAGGTTGGAGTAGAACTCCTTGGCCTCTGCCAGATCTGGAACGGCCACGGCTGACAGTGCTGCTGTGATCGACACGCCTCCATCGCTACCACAAAAGTGAACCGGCGAGACCCCTCCACAGTGAGTGATCTGTTGCGTCCGAACACGCGATGGCGCAGAAGATACGCGGTGGCACAGGAGTTTCTGCGCCATCCGGCACGATCTGCGCCATCACAGTGATGGTGCGGAAGTTCCGCTCGCCCACCGGCACGACGTGCAGCAACGTCGTACGTCAGCGACGTGAGGTGAAGCGCAGGTAGTAGCCATCTGGATCGGTCACCCGGAAGTCGAACAGCCCCCAAGGCTGCTCCTGCAGGTCTTGGGTCGGTTCGATCCCGGCGCCCACGGTCCTGTCGTGGCACGCGGCGATGTCGTCGACGTCGATCACGATCTCCGTGCCGATCGGGACAGCCCGCAGGGACGGGTCGACGGGGCTGGCCTCGCAGGCGCCGATGCGAACGGCATCGAGGGTCAAAGAGGCGTACGCGGGAGGTCCCGCGCTACGTCCGGTGACCACGAACCCAAGAGCTGAGTAGAACGCGACCGTCTCGTGCAGGTCAGCCGGAAAGATCTCGATCCGAAGGGAAGCACTCACCGGCCCATCCTCCCGCACGCGAGGAGCGGCATGTCCGACTGGACTCGACGTGTGGATGGCCTGGTGTGGGGGCGTGGGCCAACGGGATTCGTTGTCTGCCATGTCATCCTGGCGGGCGACGCTCCACGGGTCGGGGTCTTCAGCCAGTGTGGGCGGGCGCGGTGTTGGGGGTCGTTGAGTCCGCGGTGTTGGAGAGTTCGCGCCGGATCATGGTGGTGAACTCGCGAATGGCGGCGTCTGCAGCGTCTCGGTCTCGATCGATCAGGAAGCCGAAGATCAGTCCTTGTCCGACAGCGAGGGTCAGCCGTGCCAGCCGTTGCGCTTGGGGCAGGCCGGTGTGCGATGCGTAGATGCGCGTGAACTCGCGGACTTGGGCATCGACCATGACGACGCCGAGGTGGTCTGCGTATGGCTCGCGACGCATGGCGTGGGTCGCCAGCTCAAACCACAAGGCGCCATAGGTCAATGCGCCGTCCACTGTTGCCTCCCAGTTGCGGGAGCCAGCGGCGAACGGGTCGACCTCTTCAGAGAAGAGGATCCTGATCTGCTCCGCCTGTTGACCGGCGACGGCGTCGATCACCGCAGAGATCACATCCGTGCGGGAGCCGAAGTGATAGTGCAGCATCCGCTGACTGGTGCCGATAGAAGTCGCCAAGGATCGCAAGCTGGTATCGCGGACTCCGTGGGTCGCGTAGTGGGTCACCACCTTGGCGAGGAGGACGTCCCTCTCCTCACCCATGGACCTCAGCCAACCCGGCGAAGGTCGAAGCCTCCTGCTCCACCATCGCGCCCACCCGGCGACCCAGCGCGACACGCACCAAGGGGGCGAGAGGTCCCCGCCACTGAAGACTCAGCTCGATCTTGGAGCCACCCCCGTGAGCCGTGACTGAGTGCACACCCGTTGTGACGATGCCCCGCGAACGGGCGATCCAGGTGAACGACTCGCGCGGCCGCCACGTCGTGACCTCGTACGTCGCCCGCTGCAGACCAGGTTGGCGCACATCGAACCGGGCGCCCAGGCCCGACGCAACCGGGGAGTCGGGGGAAAGAACCACGGATGTGAAGGTGGGCAGGTGCTGCGGCCATGCTTCAAGGGCTGCGACAACGTCCCACAGCCGGTCAACTGGAGCAGAGGATACGGCGCTCTTCGCGATCATGTATCACACGATACATGATCGGGTTATCACGCAGATCTGCTCCAAGTTCTTGGACCTCGTGCAGTCACGTGGCCAACATGACCGACTGTTCCGGACGACACGATCGACGTCGCTCGAGAGGCGACGAGGCCATTGGTCGCTCGGCTGTCCTCTTTTCGACCAGCAGTGGATCGACGTCCATGACATGGCGGTCCGCGGACTAGGTTGCAGCACCACGATCGGCGGTAGTGCGGGACGTCGGGCACGTTGGTCGTGGGCCTCAGGGTGCCGGTTCGATATCGATCCGACGCTCGACCACTTCGTAACCGGCCCGCGCGAACGCGGTGGCCACCGGGGTGTTGCTTGCGTCAGTGGTTGCCGTGATGCGCGGGGCGCCGGATGCCGTATGGAAGCGGGTCACGAACTCGAGGAGCCCGTGGACGTAGCCATGCCCGCGATGGCGGGGCACAACGCCCAGGTAGCCGACGTTGCGGTTGGTAGGCGTCGCGGACGGGATGACGAAGCCCACGACCACGCCCTGTGAACCGGTGGCCACCTGCCACCAGTCCCGCTCCCCGGGGCAGGAGCGGTAATAGTCCAGCTCCTCGCGCGCCAGCTCGTGCGCATCCATCGCGGCCAGGGCGCGGCGCGTCATGACGTCCAACGATCCCAGCGCGGCCTGGGCGAACAGCTCTACGAACTCAGCGTCGTCACCGCGGCGAAAGGTCAACCCCCCGGCCGAGGACAGGTCCGGCTGGCCCGCCGGGACGGGAGCCCACTCAAGTTGCAGTCGTTCGTTCACCAGAGTCAGGCCGCGCATTGGCGGGCGGCAGCGATGCGCCAGGACAGCGCATCACCACTGTCCGGACGGTCGTGCCACTCGTTCGGCAGGCGCACCGTGTAAGCCAGTGGCGCCTTGTGGCCCAGGCGGGCCAGGCCGGCATGTCCGACACGCAACAGCATCGTGCCGATCCCCTCCTGCTGGGGCGTCGGGACATCAATGTCGAGCACGTCCAGAGCCAGGGGCCGGCTGCTATCACGGCCCCACCACAAGGCGCGGCCGAGAAGGCGACCTTGGTCATCCTCCACGACCCAAGACCACTCGGGCCGCATCCGTCCGGCCGCGAACTCAGCCACGATGTCAGCACCCGACAGGCACAGGATCCCCGGCTGCGGCGCGAGAGCGGCCACCACTTCCACCTCGGCAGCCCTCATCTGTCGTGTCTGCATCCCCTCAGTATCCGGTCGGCACCACCGGTCAGACAAACCAACAAAGCCGTCACGTACAAGCGGACGAATCGCATGCTTCGTCCCCTGTGAAATTAACCACGACGAGTGCACGGGGCCACGTATCGGCCCACCGATTCGACGTCGAAGTACGGCGAAGCACCCCAGCGGGTGCACAACTGGCACACACCGTATCCGGAGACGTCCAACGACAGCCGATGGCGCCTCACTCCAAAACCTTTTGATACCAACGCTTTCGCGCGGTTCCATGCACTGCCAACTACTTTCCGATCGCCCTCTCCGGGCGGCAGGGCGACAGGGCGGCACGTGGGGCGATGCGCAGTTCGGTGTTCTTCCACAGCCTGCCTGTGGTGGTGAGGACTCCGCTCCGGTTGAAGCGTTGTCGCCGCCCCACGCACTGTGCCACCGGCAAGCAGCGAGGCGACGGCCGCCCGCAGGGCGACGGCCACTGCGCGCCACCACTTCAAGATCCGCTGCACCCGAACTCGTGCTTCCTGCTCGCCCGCATCAGGCACGCCCGCTCTGACCGCAAGGGTTCGTGCCAATCACGAAGCGCAGGTCGGTACCGATGATCAGGTCCCCCTCCGTAAGTGCCCCGCCTCGGACCAGTCCTCGGGCTGAAACGATCGCTGATGGACCGTCACCATCGGCTGTTGGAACCGTTGGCGCCGGCACTGTACGCGTTGGCGCCCGCACCGGTGCTCCCGCCCGTGCGTAGGGTTGACACAGTGGTTGGCCATTGACTGCGGTCCTACTGCGGACGCCCAGTCCGCTTCCTCGTTGTCCTCAGATTGTCCTCACGACGTCCGCAAGTCGTCATCGTGCATCAACAGTCGATCTGGCACATGTCCAGGTCAGCAACGCGGCGCCTTCGTTCCTTGGCGCACCATGGTGCGCGAAGATTCCGGTGGGTGTCGCGTTCTGCTGTGGTCACGAGGGGACCGGCGGGGTGAGACTGGTCGTGTTCGTCGTGGTCGACCCCGAATCCTCT
>JBBSOW010000148.1:0-6778 GCA_038259365.1 Propionibacteriales bacterium | reverse complement strand
CGTTTCGCGTTCAGCCCCTCGCGGTAGACATTCGCGGTCACCCGCCTCAAACGCGACAACGGGTCGAGCCCATGAGGGGTGGGATGACGCAAGATCGTCCAGCGGCGAATGGCGGCGATGGCGTCCTGAGACCGGGATGGATCGGTCTGAGAGCCGGCCAACGCAATAAGCCGGCCGACGTCCATCGTGTTGAACACGGTGGTTGAATCTGAGCCCGATCTGATCCGCGTGAACCTTACGGTTTGGCGACCTTGCCGCGGAACTGGATCGCGGGATGCTCGGGCTCGTCCAGGGTGTGGATGTAGACCGAGATGGCCACGTTCTCGAGTTCTGAGTGCGGGATCGCGAACGCGAAGGTGGCCTGGACTTCCTCACTGGGCTCGACGACGCCGGTGAATCCGACGCCGAAGGCGCCGTCGGCGTCCACCACGAGCGGCGCACCGATTCCCTCCCCGTAGAAGCCCTGGACGATGATCCGGCTGGCGTCGAAGGTGGAGGAGCTGTCGTTGGTGATCATGACGTTCGCGACGACGATCTGACCGTCGGTGCCCTCGGCGCCCTGATCTCCCTCGCCGGCCCGCTGGGCGGTGACCTGGTGGACCTCGATCTGCACGCCGTCGGAGAAGCGTGCCGCCTCGTCGAAGCCGAATACCTCACCGGTAGGAGCCTGGGTGGGAGCCATCGTGCGGTCGGGTTCCGCCGGCTTATCGGGATCGATCCTGTTGCCCGCCGTCGGAGATGCAGGGTCGGTGACCGGCAGGCTCGGGGCGCCGGGCGGGGGCGGGGAACTGGGCGCGCACCCGGCCAGGGCGAGGGCAACGCCGAGGCACGAGCCAACGAACGAGGTGGTGCGAGTCATGGTGAACAACCTATGCGGGGGACGAGGGACGCGTGGCCCAGACGGGGCACGATGGCCGGTGAAGCGTGCCGGGCCGCGCTAACCTGGAGCCTATGAACGCCAAACTCCTCGCCCTGTTAGCTGCCCTCGCCGCGGCGGTCGCCATCGTCGTCCGCCGCCGGGGCGAGAACGCTCGCGCCGAGGCCGAACTGTGGGCCGAGGCCACCGATCAGGTTCGCTGAATCACCGGGCTTCGTCTAGAACGACGAGCCCAGGGCGACACCGAGCACGGCGGCGGCCACCGAGAGCCCCAGCATGGATACGGCCTGCAGCGCGGCGAGTCCCACGCGGTAGGAGCGCACGAGTTGTGCGGCCTCCAGCATGGCCGTCGAGAAGGTCGTGAACCCCCCGCACAGGCCGATCCCCAGGATGGCCAGCAATGGGTGATCGGCGGTCAGGGCGCCGGTCAGCAGTCCGAGGGCGAGCGAACCCACCACGTTGATCAACAGCGTCCCGATCGGCATGGGTAGCGCGTGCCGCTCGGCGATCAGCCCATCGATCAAGAACCGTGATCCGGCCCCGAGACCGCCCGCGACGCAGACCGCCAGCACCACCCAGGCGCTCATCTCCGCCGCCGTGCGCTCGTAATTCCCACCAACCGCAACCCGGCCAACGACACCAGAAGGCCCGCGACCATCGAGGTCACCGGGTACAGCACGGCCGCCGCGAGCGGACCGTCGTGGAGCAGCGTCGCCGTCTCCACAGCCAGGCTGCTGTAGGTGGTGAAGCCGCCCATCACCCCCGTGCCGATCGAGAGCCGCAGGGCGTGCTGGCGCCTGCTGAGTTCTCCGAGATCCAACATCGCTCCCAGGAAAACGGCCAGTAGGAAGGCGCCGAGGAGGTTGATGATCATCGTGCCCAGCGGCCAGGGGCCGACGGGAACAATGAACCGTTGCCCCGCGTAGCGCAGTGCCGTGCCCAAGATGCCACCCACAAACACGGCCACGAGGTAGCCCGGATGACGGTGCAAGGGGGGATGCATTCGGGCCGAAGAGCCGGGTGGCGCCATCACCTGAGAAAAATACCCGTCAGGAACCAGGCCGCCAAGAACGTGGCCACGAGGACCGCCACGAACAAGAGCACGGTCGGCAGGACCCGGTTCGTCGCCTTGGCGACGGCCGCTGATTCGGATCGACGAACGTCTGCTGGGGCCGCAACGGGCTTCTTGGCGGCGGCTGAACTCGTGGAGGGATTCCCGGCCGCGGGGTAGTCGCCGGTTTCGCCGGAGTCCTGGGGGTCGGCGGGGCCCGCGAAGGGTGTGGCGTGCTCGGTTTCCGCGTCGGTCAACGCGGCAAGGAAGGCGTCGATGCTGCGGTAACGGTTCTCGGGATCGGGTTCGAGTGCTTTCAGGATCGGTTCGTCGAAGGCTCGCGGGACGTCGTCGGTCAGGCTGGAGGGGCGGGGCGGTAGACAGGCGGTGAGCAACCCGTTGAGCGTGTCGTCGCGCACCGGGCGGCCGGTGAGGAGCACGTAGGCGACCGCCGCGAGGGCGTGGACGTCAGCGCGCTCGTCCACCCCGGTGCCGTGCACCTGTTCTGGCGCCATGTAGGCGGGCGTCCCGACCACCTGGGTCAATGCGCTGGAGTGGGCCAACGCCTTGGCCACGCCGAGATCGGCCACCATCACCCGAACCTCACCGCCGCTGCCGTTCTTGAGCAACAGGTTCTGCGGTTTGATGTCTCGGTGCACGATCCCGTTGCGGTGCAGCACCGCGATGCCGGCTCCCGCTTGGCGCACGAGGTCGAGCACTTCGACGATCGAGAGCGGTTCACCTGAGCTGATGAGATCGGCCACGGTTCCCAGGTCGGCATAGCTCATGACGAAGTACGGCGTTCCGTCCTCGGTCTGGCCGATGTCGTACACGCGCACCACGCGATCGGCGTCGGCCTTGCGCAGGATCCGCGCCTCGGTCAAGAAGCGTTCCCGGATGTCGAGGCGGTGAGCCCAGTTATCGGCCAGAGCCTTGACCGCGACGTCGGAATCGAGTTCGTCGTCGTGGTAGCGCCACACGGTCGCAAAGCCGCCGGCACCGATTTGCTCGACGCGACGAAGTCGGCCTAGGCGCTCGGGGAGGGACACCCACGTTATTGTGCCCTAGAGCCTCGATCTTCGCGGCTGCGAGCCCACGGAGGAACCAGTTGGCCCACAACGACGACCATCTGAACGACCTGGCCCGACGGGCCGCCGACGGTGACAACGACGCCCTCGAACAGCTGCTCGGCCTAGTGCAGCCCCGGGTGCAGCGCATCGCGGGCAAGATGTTGCTCTACCCCCAAGACGCCGAAGAGGCCGCCCAGGACGCGTTGCTTTCGATCGCTCGCAACATCGCCAAGTTCGACGGCACGCGCGCCAAATTCACCACCTGGATGCACGCGGTGGCGGCCAACAGCGCCAGATCGACCTACCGCACCCTGAAGCGACGCTCGCTGGAGCGGGCGACGGCCGAGTTTCCTACCGCCGCCGATCCTCGAACCACGAGCGTGATCGCCGGATCGCGCCTGGACTTCCTCGAGGCTCTGGAGGTGCTGGGCTCGCGCAACCCGGACCTCGCGGAGGCGCTGGTGTTGCGCGACGTCAACGAACTGGACTACGCCGAGATCGCCGGGCTGCTAGACGTTTCGCTGGGGACACTCAAATCGCGGATTCACCGGGCGCGCGAGATGGTGCGTCCGCTGCTGAGGATCCAGTGACGAAACGGCAGCCAAGGGTCTTGGGCTCCTAGTAGACGCCCCCACCCAAGACGACGTTGCCCACCTTGTCGGTGGTCGCGACGATCTCGCACCGACCCTCGAGGTCACACTTTCTGATCCAGGCTCCCTCGTTGAAGTCGTAGTCTCCGCCGCGAGCGCCGGTGAGCCACAGATACTCGTTGTCCGCCCACTTCGCGTCGGTGGTGAGGTTGGGTGTCTTAAAATCGTCGACGGGCTTGTCTGAGTCCTCGCGGACGCCGAAAACGGCGAGTTCGCCGGGGCCGAAGCCGTCGGTGAGGACGGGGACGGCGAGGACCAAGCTGCCGTCGGGGCTGAACTGGCCCTGGGCGCCGAAGCTTCGCCAATCGCACGCCTTCCAGTTGTGCTGAATGCCCACGCGGTTGTCACTCCTCACCCCCAAACAGCCGCCTTCCTCCTCGGATCCGGCGGTGTTGCCCGCCACGAACGAACCTCCCGGTGACACCCCCGCGCTGGATAGTTCGGGGGCGTCGACCTTCTTGGTCTTCGACGTCCTCGGATCCCAGCGCACCGCCTTCTGCTTGTTCTGGGAGTCCTCGGTAACGATGAGGACCTCATCCTCGACGAAGCCCACCGCCGCCCGCCCCGCGTTGTCGAGCGCTTTGTCGGTTTTGCCGATCACCTTGCCCGTGCTGGAGTAGACGACGGCGCGTTTCGTGACGGAATCGATCGCCACGACGCGGTCCTTCGCGAGGTTGATGTCGTAGGGGTAGAACGCCCTGGCCAGCTTCCTGGTGCCGCCACTGGGATCGACGATGTGCAAGATGGCGTCCTCCTGATCCCCGTAGCCGGTCGTGCCCACCAGATAGCCTTCGTTCAGCCGGTCGACCGAGATGACGTCGAGGTCGTCGAGAGCATCCATGGTGATGATCTCCTGCCCATCGTGGATGACCTGGTCCGCGACGTAGAGCAGCGGAGCGTTGTCCTCGGCGGTACCGCTGCCGTAGTAGCTCTTGCTGGGCGAGGGGGAGCTCTTCGTCGGTGACGAGGTGGGCGAGGTGGGCGCGACCGGGGCCGCCGTGGAGGTCTCTGCGTGGGGTGCGGGGGGTCCGGCCGAAGGTTTTTCCGCCATCACGGCGAACACCACACCGCCCGTCGTCCCGACAAGGGCAGCGAGAAGGGCGGTGCCCGTCCGATGTCTCACGATGTCTCCTCCACCCCTCGATGATGATTCCATCTTTTTCGATCACTCGCCCGCAAAACGTCCAGCCTCAGTAGATCCCACCGCCCAGGACGATTCCGCCTGGCGTTTCGGTGGTGACGACGGTCTCGCATCGACCGTCCAGGTCGCATTCTCTGATCCAGGCGCCGGCCTTGAAGTCGTAGTCCTTGTCCCGAGCCCCCGTCAGCCAGAGGTGGGCGCTGTCGGCCCACTTCGCGTCGGTGGTCAGGTCGGGGGTTTTGAACCTGCCGGCGGGCTTTTTCGGGCCCTCTCGCACGCCGAAGGCGGCGAACTCGCTGGGGCCGAAGCCGTCGGTGAGGACGGGGACAGCCAGGACCAAGCGGTTGTCGGGGCTGAACTGGGCCTGAAGTCCGAAGCTCCGCCAGCCACAAGCGGTCCATTCCCGTGGCTCCTGGACCCGTTCGTCACTCGCCACGCCCAAGCAGGGGTCCTCGTTGGGCCCTCCGGTGATGGTGCTCCCCGCCAGGTAGGAACCACCGGGGGACATCCCCATCCCTCGTACGCCAGGGGAGGACACCTTCGTGGTCTTCGACATCGACAGGTTCCAGTGCAGCGACGTCTGGCTGCCCTTGGAACTCGTCGAGACGATGGCGACATCATCTTCGACGAAGCCGACCGCCCCCTCCGCGGGGTAGCCGACGGGTTCCTTCGATTCGGCGATCACCTCGCCTTCGTCGGACCACACGACGGCGAGTTCGGTGACGTAGTCGATCGCGACGATGCGGTCCTTCGCGAGGTTGATGTCGTAGCTGGAGAAGGCCTTGGCCAGGTGCCTGGTACGACCCTCGGAATCGACGATGTGTAGGTTGTCGCTCGCTTGATCATCGCCAGGGATCGTGCCCACCAGATACCCGCGGGCCAGGCGGTCTACCGATTGCACCCCGAGGCCGTCGATACCGCCGATGGGGATGACCTTGTCGCCGTCGTGGATTTCCTTATCCGCGACGTAGAGCAGCGGGACGTTGTCTTCGGCGTTGCCGGAGCCGAAGGGAGCTTCGCTGGGCGAGGGTGAGCCCTTCGTCGCCGAGGGGGAGGCGGTCGAGGTCGGTGCGGAAGCCGTGGACGGGGTCGCGGAGTGCTCGGCCGGGGACGCTCCCGGCCCGGTTATGGCGAAGACAACGCCACCAGCCGTGCCGACAAGCGCCGCGGCGGCGAGCGCGATGCCCTTGCGAAGTTGCACGAGTCCTCTCCACCTCTATGCTGGTGCCGTCTTGCACCTGTTCGTCTACTCATACGCTGTCAGTCGCTGGTTGGTTCACGAGGTTGCGTTGGCAAGCGGGACCTTCGATGTGGCGTCTCGCTCGAGACGCACTACCCCCCTTTAGTCAGTAGATCGCACCGCCAAGATGATGTCGCCAGGCCTATCGGTGGTGGACCGCCCGATGCCTCGAGATCGGCACCTGCGACGCGATCATCCGGCTCGCTACAGGGCCTAGTGCGTTCCAACTGCGTCAGGGTTCCCGTTCGACCCTCAGGTTGCGGAGGTGGAACTCGGCGTTATCCCCACGCACGCCGATCCGGCCCCGGCCACGAAGCGGCGACACCCCTCCCAGGCCGGTGTCGAGCACCGATACGACGGTTCTGCCCTGAGTCGTGATGGTGAGCCTGACCCCGTCGGGCTCGTCGACCACTGACACCGCGAAGTCCTGCCAACCGCCGATGGGGCAGGGCATACCCACCTGAGCGAGGGTTTGGTAAAGCCCATCGTCGGAGTCGGTGCCAGGCTGTTTCCGCTTGACGGCGGCGGTGTCGTCACGACGGCACAAGCTCACGGAGTAAAAGCTGTCCGGGCTGGTGTAGCGCAAGAACACGTGAACGCCATCGTAGTTGTGGCTACCTGTTCGCGGCGTCGTGGTGAGGCCAGCAACGTCCAGATCCAAGCTGACCCGGACGTCATCGAAGTTCTCGCGCCTGCTGACCGCACGCAGCACCGCCGAGCCGGTCGCCGTCGTGCTTCCCAGCGAGGGG
>JBBSOW010000147.1:0-6818 GCA_038259365.1 Propionibacteriales bacterium | reverse complement strand
GCTGGCGGGCGGCGCCGAGGTCCGCAGCAGCAGCGCTGGCGCGGTCGGGGAGCTGACCAGCGCCGAGGCGGGGATCGAAGCGCTGGCGGGCCCCCTCTTTTCGCTGGTCAGCGGCCTCGTGATCTACCTGATCTCGCAGCGACTCGCTCCCGGCTTCGCCAGGACCGCGACGCTGTGGCTTGGGTTGGCCTCGATGATGAACTTCTTCGGCTATCTGATGACCGCCGTCGCCGGCGGACCGGGCGACATCGCGGCCGCCATCACCGATTTCGGCCTGCCCGGCTGGATCGCCGTCGTGCTCTTTCCCCTCGGGGCCGTCGGCACGCTGAGCCTAAGCTACCTGCTGTGCCGTGAGATCCGCCGCTCCGCCGAGACCCCCGGCGAGATGCGGGCGCTGGGCATCTTTCCGTGGCTGGTGGCGACGGGGATCATGGTCGCGGTCTCTCTGGTGCTCAACCTGACCTCGGATCAGCAGCTGACGGGCGCCGAGCTGTTCTTGGTGTTGCTGGCCAGCTTCGCCTCGTTGATCTTCGCTCCGATGTTCACCATCTTCATCCAGCGAGTTCCCTACAAGGGGTTGGTCGAACCGTCGCTACCAACGGTAGCGCCGTTCGTCTTCTTTGCCCTGGCGTTGGCGATCCAGATCTTCCACGCCTACGTCGGCGTCCGCCTGGGGACGTGAGAAGCGGCACGCCCCCGAGGCGGTGAATCCGCGTCGTGGGAAGCTAGCGGCATTCGATTAAGGAGCGGTTCCATGAAGCGAGTACGAGCCACGGCCGAAGGCACCATCGAGGTCCAGGAGGCAACTCTTCCCAGCCCGGCTGCTGGACAGGTGCGGTTGGCTCCGGTCCTGACGGGGATCTGCGGATCGGACACCCACGCCCTGGCCGGCCAGCACGCCATGTTGACCCTGCCCTACTTTCCTGGCCACGAGGCCATCGCGGTGGTGGACGACCTCGGTTCGGGAGTCCAGGGTCTGGAGGCCGGCCAGCGCGTGGTGATCAAGCCGAACGTGCCGTGCGGGACGTGCGTGAACTGCGTCGCCGACCGCAGCAACGCCTGCCAAACCCTGCAGTGGATCGGCTGCGATCCCTCCGGCAGCCACCCCGGGGCCATGGCCGAGCGCGTGCTGGCGCCCGCCGAGAATCTATACCCCATCCCGGATTCGGTCACCGACGAGGAGGGGGTGCTCATCGAGTGCCTGGCCACCCCGGTGCACGCGGCCCGCATCGCCGGGGAGAACCTCGACGGCGGCGCGGTGTTGGTCATCGGCGCCGGCACCATCGGGCTTCTGACGGTGCTGGCCGCCCGGGCCGGTGGGGCGAAGACGGTCGTGGTGAGCGATCTCGATCCCGGTAAGCGCGAGCGGGCCACCCGCAACGGGGCCGACGCCGCGGTGGACGCGGCCGGCGACTCCTTCGTCGAGGAGGTCAAGCGGGCCGCGGGCGGGGAGGTCGATGTCGTCTTCGATTGCGTCGCCAACGCGCGCTCGGCGGTGCAGGCCGTCGACGTCCTGCGGCGTGCCGGCAGCCTGGTGCTCGTGGGCGTGCCCGCGGGGGACTATCAGCTCCCGATGGGCCCCATCCAGGACTGGGAGCTGCGGGTGCAGGGGTCGGCCAACTACAACGAGGCGGACTTCGCCAAGGCGGTCGAGATGGCCGTGAACGGCAGGATTCCGGCGGGTGAGATCATCACCGCCCGGTTCGATCTCGACCAGGCGGCGCAAGCCTTCGAGCAGGCCGCGACCAACGCCAGCGGGAAAGTGGTGGTGCGATCGTGAACGACCAGCCGTTCTCACTCGTCGCCAAGACCGCCGTGGTCACCGGAGGTGCCCAGGGGATCGGTCGCGCCATCGGCGAGGCGCTGGTGGGGGCGGGCGCCCGGCTCGTCGTCGCCGACCTCAACCCCGAGGTCGGGCAGCGCACGGCCGACGACCTGGGCGCACAGTTTGTCCAGGTGGACGTAACGGATTCGGGTTCGGTGGCCGCCGTCGTCGCCTCCGTCGCGCGAAGCCACGGCGGGGTCGACGTGTGGGTCAATAACGCCGGGATCGCCTTCAACTCTCCGGCGGAGGACATGAGCGACGAGGCCTACCGCCAGGTGATGGCGGTCAACCTTGACGGCACGTTCTACGGGTGTCGCGAGGCGGGCAAGCACATGCTGGAACGCGGATCGGGGGCGATCGTGAACATCGCCTCCATGTCGGGCAGCATCTCCAACACCCCGCAGGCCCAATGCTCCTACAACGCCTCCAAGGCCGGCGTCATCATGCTGACCAAGTCCCTGGCCGGCGAGTGGGCTCGACGCGGAGTCCGGGTCAACTCGGTGTCACCGGGTTACACCGCCACCGAGCTGTTGGACGTCGTCACCGAGCAGGAGCCAGAGATGGTGCAGCAGTGGTGGTCCATGACCCCGATGAACCGGCCGGGCCAGCCCGCCGAGATCGCCCCGGTCGTGCTGTTCTTGGCATCCGACGCGGCCAGCTTCGTCACCGGTAGCGATTACACCGTCGACGGCGGCTACACCTGCTGGTAAGCGCCGAAGGACGCCGACGGTTCTGCACACGTCTCACGTGCGAGGCCTGGACACGGCGTGGGCGAGGATCACGGCGCCCCAGGGCCCGATGACCCAGATGGGCCAGAAGTTGACCGGGTGGCCTTGGGTGAGTGACGTCGCCAACCACACCAACAGGCAGATCACGCCGGTGAGCGCCCATGGACGCCAGGATCGGTTCGATGGGGGACTTTCGTTCGCCTGTACAGGTGCCGATGCGGGCCGCTGGGCGGGTTCGGCCCGGGGAAGATCGCTGATCAGGGCGTCCAGCTGGCGACGAGTTTTGGCGGTGAAGGCGATGTCGAGTCGGCTCTCGAGTTCGTGCAGGGTGAGGCGCCCGAGCGCCATGTGTTGGCCGAGGTCTGCGGCGATCTGTTCGCGCTCGCCGTCGCCGACGCGCAGATCGAGGCTATTGAGGGACATAGGAGGGTTCCCATCGGGTAGTGACGTTTCGTTAGGGCGTCGCGAGCGGACGGGAGACGCAACGGTGCGGTCCAGGCGACAGCACCAATGCCCGATCACGACGGGTGCAGGATGTGGAGGATGCCGGGTCGGAATGCGTCGAACCAGTAGCCGTACCCGCGGTCGTTGAGGTGCGGGGGTAAGAAGGAGAAGATGTCGAGTCGGCGCCCGTGTCCTCTGAAGACGGCGGCGACGTCCGCCCGTGCGGTAGCGGATTGGTCGGCGACCCGCGCCAGGACTTGTTGGTAGGGTTCCCGGCCCGGCAGAAGCGGTAGATCGGAGACGATCGTCCGGTCTGCGGGCAGCGCTGCCAGGATCGCTTCGAGATCTGCTTGGTACTGCGGCAAGGGCACGCCTTGTTCGAGGTCGTTGGACGTGCATAGCAGCACCAGGTCAACGTTCGACGGGTCGATGCCGGGAAGCTGGGTGTGGAGGACATCGTGGGCGGTGGAACCGCCGGCGGCGAGGTTCACCACGTGCACCGGCCTTCCGCTTCGTTCGGTGATGAGGGCCGCTGCCCGCCCGACGAGACCGTTGGCGGGGTCGAGCGCGCCGACTCCAACGGTGGCGGAATCTCCTAGAGCTACCAGTGTGAATGCGTCTCGTGGTGGCGTCGTGGCCGCGAGATCACGCCAGTACTGTGGGTAACCGGCCCCCCGGAACGCGGTGTAACCGACGATGGTGGCGACGCTGGTCGCGCCGAGGAGGACGATTGCCACGACGAGGCGCCGCCCGCTCATGGCTGGGTCTCGGCCATCGCTGGCGCGCCCGTGAGGGTGGATCGAGTGGTGGTGTCCGGTGCCGACTGGAGGCGGAGTTTTACCCGGTTGGTGGCGGAGATCCCGGCGACGATCCCCAGCACGCCCACGGCCAGGACCACGGGCAGGGGGGCGCCGAGGTCGATGGCGGCCACGATGGTGAATCCGTCAAACAGTGAGATCACGGTAAAACCGACATGGTCGACGTAACCGGTGCGCCAACCCGGAGGGCACTGCAGCAGGCTACGACGCGCCTGCCCTCCACGAAGGACGGTGTAGCAGGCCAGCAAGGTGAGCAGGGTGAAGGTGACGCGTTGCCCCGTGGTCAGCGCAGGCCAGTCGTAGGCCACCACCAACGCCACCAGGACAAGCATGGCGACGAGGGCAGAGAAGTAGAGGCGAAAACTGGTGGCCCGATGCGAGACTGGCGGTGCAAGCACGAGGCACCCGGTTATGAGGGCGAGCATCCCAGCCAGGGCGTGGGCGAAAATCAACGTCGTGTGGACCATGGGTATCTCCTTAAATCGTCTGAAGCTAACTTACCATTGGTAAGTTAGCGTTGGTAAGATGTTTCGTGAGGAATTTTCGCCGGAGGGGGCGGGGCTCACTGGTGACCAGCTCCAGACCAGCCCAGCACACCCCCACCCCTGGCGGTCTACAATCAAAAGAAGTCGGCCGGATGTGCCGACGGGAGGGAGACCGAGATGTCGAGCAACCAAGCACATTCCGACGAGATCCCGAAGGGGCAAGACGAACCCGAGACTGGGATGGCGGATCCCGAGAACTACGGGTCACTCACGATCGAAGACCCCGACGGTGGCGACAACGGTTCAGATTCCCCAGACGAACCGATTGGGGCCGAAAAGCCTAGCGACCAATAGCGGACACGCCAGCGCGCACGTCGGCAGGACGTGGGCGAGTCTCGGCAATCGGGTTTCGCATCGAGCCGTCCCTACGACCCACGCAGCAGCAGCGCTATCCCGCTGAGTAGCGACACCGCAGCGGTGAGGATGGGCAGCGCCCCGAGCCCGAGGCCTGGAATGAGCGCACCGGCGACGGTCGGCGCTTTTATCGAGCTGATGGCGCCCACGATCAGGCAACCCGTGAACGCCGCACCGGCGGGGTCGGGCACCAGCTCTGCGGTCCACACAGCCAATACCGCCGACCCGTACACCCTCGAATGTGATGAGCCCCCAATGCCCGGGTCTGCCGATCGGCGCTGATGGATACTTGCGCTCGGTGACTGGCTAGGAGGGCAAGTTGCTTCGCCCCGGTTCTCACTCTGGTCCGGATAGCGGGCCGCAGTCGAAGGGAGGGGATCCAGCGAGCCAAAACAGCTGGTAGCCGGATGTCAGGAGCGTTCGACGAGAGCCTGTTCTGATGCGTCGTAGACGTAGTGCACGATCTCGCCCGACATGATCATCGTGATCGCCTGATTGATGACCTTTCGCGGCACGACGAACCACTCAGAGGGATCGTAGTTTCGGCCCTTCCGGTCAATCTGGGTGATGTCGAGACGAACCTCGGCGAACACGCGATGAATCAAGTGTTCGAGGGCGGAAGGCCGCAGGTTGTGGGCCCTGTAGTCCTCGACGATCGCGACGGGAGCCATGAGGTAGGTGGGCTGCCTGGCCGCGTTGACGATCCGCTGCTCGAGGCTGGTGGTCGAGAACCCGATCTTGTACAAGTCTTGGATCCCAGCGATCTGCGGATCATCGCTCAAGGAGCGCAGCACGTAGATGTGCCCGCTCTCCTTGTCTGCGTCACCGAGCTCAAGTGCCTCGATTCCTGTGCGGGTCATGGCGAGGCCGTCCTGCTCGTGCAGGCGGATCGAGAGAGACTGCCGGTACATCGAGGACTCGGTGCCGTTCTCGAAGATCACCCGCAACCGCTGCTTCTGTTCCTGGTGATCGGTCTGGTATTCGGACTGGGACTAGGTCGCTCGGTTCGGGAACCACAAGGGCTAAGACTGCGACTTCCAACGCGAGAGGAGCTCAGGCGGGGTGGGCCTCAAATTGTCCTCGGTGCGTTGGCTGGGGGCGTGGTTGCGCTGGTGATCGGCCTCCTGTTGGGTCTTGGTTCGTACCCCGGCCAGGATCGCGTCCTCTGCCCGACGAATCGTGCTCCACCTACCCACAGCATGGCCATGGGAACAGGCCTGGACCCGCCTGTTCAACCGGGTCAACGACCCACCCGCAGCGGTAGCGGCCTGACCACCCAGCAGCCACCCCGTTGCGCGATCTGAGGACACCTTGGAACATCACGGACAGCAAGGTCCGTCAGATCCTCACGCCCTCAGACCAATAATCCGCAGACAAAGCGCACGAGGCTGCCCTGCACCACCAAAAACGGTTTGCAGTCACTCACGCCCCTACCGGTCGGTGGATCGAGGTTAAGTGTCAAGCGGCGAGGGTCTTTGGCTGCTTGTTAGGTGTTGGGAATGCGGTGGCCTCGGAGTAGGTCTGACCGGTCTGGAGGCAGTGGAAGAGGCAGCCGATGAGTCGGTTGAACACGTTGCGCAGTGCGGCGGCGTGTCGGTCACCGCGCTCGCGGCGTTGGTAGTAAAGCGAGCTTGCCCCCGGTGAGTGCGTGGCGGCCACGAACGCCCAAACGAAGCCGGCTGCTGCCAACCGGTTGTTCTTCACCCGCCGATGGGTGACCGACAGGCTGCGACCTGAGGTTTTGGTGATCGGTGCCGAGCCGGCGTAAGCCTTCAATGATCTGGCGTCGGCGAAGCGGCTGCGGTCGTCGCCGATCTCGGCGAGCAGGCGGGCGCCGGTGAGGTCACCCAGTCCGGTGAAACTGGTGATGATCGTGTAGTCGGGGTGGCCAGCGAACGCCTCCGTAACGGCGTCACCGAGTTGGTCGATGCTGTCGCATTCGGTATTGAGCGTGGCCAAGAGCCGCAGCGCCTGGGCGCCCATCGCCTGTTCCACCATCGGGTCCTGACGCAGCTGCAGACGACGCAGGTCTTGGTGGAGTCGTTCGGCGAGCTTGGCCGTGCCGCGCTGGCGTCCGCCCCGCCGAAGCGCGGCGACGATGCGG
>JBBSOW010000146.1:0-6964 GCA_038259365.1 Propionibacteriales bacterium | reverse complement strand
CGATCTGTGCTCTGCTGAGTTGCGACATCTTGTCGATCCGATCCGAGTGTGCTGGGCGGCGTTCCCGACCTCCGGCGAGGCCTGATCGAATCCTTCGCCGCCACCTCGGCAGCGTCAAGGGCGTTGACACTCCGCGTCAACAAACGGCACGCCTCGTCGACAGTAAGGACTCGAGTTCGTCCGCTATTCGGGCCTCGGTAGCCGAACGGCGGCGACGCGATCGGAGTCCCGGGGGCGGCGACGGGGCATGGCCCACAGTCCTCGCGGCAAGACGATCCCCGCCGCGCGGGCCTGGCGGATGGGCACCCACCAGCTGTTGTACCACCACACGATGATGGCGATCAGGACCGCGATCTGGACTAAGGGTGAGGCGGTATCGCGGACCCGACTGGCGACGAAGTCGAGGCTTTGACCCAGATCCACCGAGCGTCCCGGCACGAAGGCCAGGGAGAGGAACAACCCACGCCAGATGAACAACTTGTCCAGGCGCGTGCCGCCGACGACCGCCAGCGGCACCCAGGCGATCAGGTCGTACCAGGCGAGGGTGTACAGCGACGTCGTGAGCCAGGCGGTCGAGAGGATCAGGGCGGTGCGCAGGGTGATCGTGATCGGGTCGGACCGCGGGTCCGCCCAACGGGGCAGGCCGGGCGCCGGACGCCAGGGCAGCACGCGGGAGAGCATCCAGGCGATCATGACCAACAGCCCCAGCGCGGCGATGTTGAGGACCAGTTTCGCCGCCGTCGTGCTCATGAACGAGGTGATGATCCCGTAGACGGGCGACACCCATGATCCGGCGGACACGTAGGAGGTGTTGCGCAGCACCTGAAACAGCGCGTTCGGCTGCCACACCCCGTAGGCCAGCCCCATGGGAATCAGCACGCCCAGGCACATGGTCAGCGCCTTGCGCGGCTCGCGTCGATAGGCCCACAGCATGGCGAGCCCGTACAGCCCGATGCTCAGCTTCCCGCAGCCCGCCAGGCCGAGCAGGATGCCGGCGGCGAAGGGCGACTTGCGCATCATCATCACCGCGAACACGGCGAACATCACCGAGAGGGCCTCGTTGTGGGCCTGGGCGGGGACGGCCCAGATCAGCAGCGGGTTGCAGATGCCGAACAGGGTGGCCCGGGTTTGCAGCTCGCGATCCCCGTGGGCCAGCCAGATCATCCCCACGCAGGTGATGATGAACGGCACCACGGAGAAGATCTGCAGCCAGAACACGATGTCGTGCATGTTCTGACCGCCCAACCAGTTGGCCACGAGCTGGCTGAAGGCCACGATCGGGCCATACACGCTCGGCGTGTCGGTCCAGGGACGCTCGGTCCACACGAGCACAGAATCGAACTGGCTGCGGAAGATCTCGGCGGGGGTGATGTCGTAGGGGTCGGTGCCGATTCGCTGCAGCCGTCCGTACGCCGCATACATCAGCACGTCGGCCGAGGTCAGCGGAGGGACGATGATGGCGGCGAAGTTGAGCCCCAACCCGAGGCCGAACAGCTTCTTCAGGTTGGGCCGCCACCCCTCCCCGATGGCGCGCAGGCAGATGAACAATCCGACCGCGCCGAGGATGATGAGCAGCCACACGATCGCCGAGGCCAGCCATTCGTCCGTCGCCGGGAAAACACCCTTCGGCAGATACCACGGCGGCGGGAACGCGCCTCGCCGCGGGCCGAGAGTCAACGTGACCACCGACGGGCCGAGGAAGCCGACGAACACGGTCAACACGGTCGCGGAGATGATGAGCGCGATCCCCGTGCGCGGCCGTCGGAACCACGGCGCCCTCACCCGGCTCGCCGTCGGCGGTTGGTGCGGCTCCGCCGGAACTGGTGGGTTGCGCGAGCGAGCCATGACACCTCCCGCCCCGTCTGCTACGTCGATGCCAGTGATCGCCCGGCAGCGGCGATGTTGCGTGGTTGGCCCCGATTGGGTGACCGGCCTCCACAATAGAGGGCGATCTCGGTTGACGCTGCTGGGCAGGTGAGGATTTCGCACGCTAGCATCGGCGGCATGACTGACGCGGCGACGGCAACATACCCCATGGGCGTGCATAGCGAGGTGGGCCGGTTGCGCACCGTGATGCTGCATCGCCCGGGCAACGAGCTTCGCCGACTCACCCCGCGCAACAGCGACGGGTTGCTGTTCGACAGCCTCCCGTGGGTCGATCGGGCCCAGGACGAGCACGACGCGTTCGCCGACACGCTGCGTTCTCATGAAGTCGAGGTGCTCTACCTCGCCGGGCTGTTGATCGAGACCCTGGAGCAGCCCGAGGCGCGGGCCCGGGCCGTCGATCTCACCCTTACCGATCTGCGGCTGGGAGATCAGTTGCGCGGCCAACTACACCGCCAGGTCGACGATCTGACCGCGGACGAGCTGGCCGGGATTATGATGGCGGGCCTGCGCAACGACGAGTACCGCGGCCAGCGCACGCTCGTGACTTCACTGCTGGCCGATGACGACTTCATCATCGATCCGCTGCCGAACCTGCTGTTCACCCGGGACTCCTCGGTGTGGATCGGGGAACGCCCCGCGGTCACCTCGCTGGCAATGCCTGCCCGCAAGAGAGAAACCCAGCTCACCGACCTGATCTACCGCTTTCATCCGCGGTTCAACGACCCCGATTCCTCCGTGCGTACCGAGCCCATCTACGGCTGGGATCTCGAGCACGTCGAGGGCGGCGACGTGCTCGCCCTTACCGAAGGCGTGCTGGCCATCGGCGTCGGCGAGCGCACCACTCCCGCCGGGGCCGAGCGGCTCGCGCGCACCGTGTTCAACGAAGGCCTCGCCCACACCATCGTCGCGGTCCCGATCGATCAGGAACGGGCCACCATGCACCTCGACACGATCGCCACCATGGTCGATGTCGACAAGATGGTGATGTATCCCAACGTCGCGCACCGGCTGACGGCGATGATCGTGCGGGCCGAGAACGACGAACTCGTGGTCTCGCCGCCCAAGCCGTTCTTCGACGCCGCCGCCGAGGCGATGGGCATCGAGCAACTCCACCTCATCGACACCGGGCTGGACCCCGTCACCGCCGAACGCGAACAGTGGGACGACGGCAACAACACGCTGGCCATCTCGCCCAAGGTCGCCATCGCCTACGAACGCAACGACGAGACCAACGCGCGGCTCGAGAAGGCTGGCATCGAGGTGCTGCGGATTGCCGGATCGGAACTGGGCTCGGGTCGCGGCGGGCCGCGCTGCATGTCGTGCCCGGTCTCGCGGGACCGGCCGCCCAGCTAGTCGGCGGCCCGACGCCGCCCATCCTGGCGTCCGCGCCACCACTGCCGCAGCCAAGACCAGGCTCCGGTGCAGGCGAGTGCCCAGGCGATCAGGACCGGTTGGAAGATCAGCCGGATGGCTCGGGCGGCGTCGTTGTCGAGCCCGAACGCGTCGGCGCCGGTGACGAACTGGGAGATGTTGCCCGGGAAGACGGCGAGGAAGAAGGTGGCCACCACCAGGCCCGCCAGCACCCTGCGGATACCGCTCACTAGCCACAGGCCGAGCAGCACCTCCACCACACCCGAGGCGAGCACGATGAACTCCCGCGCCGGGAGGAAGGGCGGCACCTGGGCCATAAAGCTGTCGGTACTGCGCCAATGGCCGATCCCGGCGAAGACCAGGAAAGCGCCCAGGGCGATCCGCGCCACCAGCGCCAATAGGCCTACCCACCGCTTCGTTCGCAGCGCCGGCTCAGAGCCCATGCCTACCCGCCCCCTTACGGTCCGCGAACGTATCGTTGAAACGGCCAGCATCCCATGCCGGCCGGGCTTAGGTTGAACCCATGGCCACACACGCGTTCGAATCCTTGCTGGGCGTCTACGACGCGGACGGCGGACTGCTAGGAGAGGCGAGGTACGTGCTGGGCAAGCTGCGCGGCACCTCCCATTGCGGCCTGTGCGACATCACCCACTCCTCCGTTCGTCGCAAGAAGGAATGGAACGCCCTCGTCAACCGGTTCGACGCCCCCATCAAGGTGGTGCACCGTAACGAACTACCCGCTGGCGCGGCCGCCGACATCGCGAAACTGAGGCTGCCGGTGGTCGTCGGTCTCACCGCCGAGGGCGGCTGCAGGTGCCTACTGAGCGCGGATGCGCTCGACTCCTGCGCCGGCTCGGTGGCCGACTTCGAGGCCGCGCTGGCCAAAGCGCTGGCCGCCCCCTCCGTGGGTTCGCCGGGTGAGCAATGAGCGCAACGCTCGACTCCGCGCTCAGCTACCCCCTATATCTCGTCCGGTGGTCCAAGCTCGACCATGACTCGTCCGCCTCCGCTTTCGGAGCGACCCAAGCTCAAGTTCCCACCAGAGGCAGTAGCGGTTTTCTCGGCGATGGAGAGCCCTAAGCCGGTCGAACCGTCGTCGCTGATGCCACGTGAGATCTCCGTTGTGGAGAAGCCGGGCCCATCGTCCTCAACTGTCAGGGTGAGCCCACCGGATGGGCGGTCCTCGATTCTGATTCGCGCCCCGCTGGTCTCGGCCGTGTGGGTGAACACATTGTCGAGGAGGACGTCGAGCAGAGCGGTCAGATCGTCTTCGGCCGCACGCACCGGGGTGGCATCGGTCGCTCCCACTTCGACGACGAAGGGGCGACCCTGATCCTCGGCGAGAGGTTCCCAGAACCGAACCCGGGCGGCGAGCACGGCACTGCCGTCTGTCTGGGGTGCCAGTCCCTCGCGTTCGGATCGACGAGCTTCTCGTACGATTTGGTCGATCAGGATGCGCAGTCCCTCGAGGTCGCTGGCGAGCTTGTCCCGGTCCGCAGACTCTGGAAGGGAATCGATCCGTAGCTGTAGGGCCGTAACCGGGGTTCGTAGCCGATGGGAGAGATCGGAGACATGTTCACGTTCTCGAGCCAAGAGCACCTGTACCCGGGCAACCAGCCGGTTCAGCGCCTGGCCGAGGTGACGGATTTCAGGGGGACCAGCGACCGTGACCGGCTCGGGCGGCTGGGCTTCGCCGAGCCGTTGGGCGAAGTCGGCGAGTGATTGGATGGGCTGCACAAACGAGCGGCCCAGCCGGTCGGTCAACACCAGGGCGCCGGCGAATAGCACCAACCCGAGGGCCGCCAACACCAGCCAAGCGCGGTATATACCCGAGCCCAGGTTAGGCTCGGCGACCTCGACCCGGATTACCGGTGTGGTCGCCGGCGTCCCGCTGCCCACCCCCAGCGAGACCGGGACCAGAATCTCCGCCCCCTCTGCGGTGTCGTCGACCCTGGCGACCCCGGTCAACCGGGCCTGGACCACACGGTTGTCCTGACGGGGTGTGGGCCCGATTGCCTTATCGCCTGGGTAGAGCACCGTTGTCTGGATCTCGGAGTCCTCGTTGATGGTGGCCACATAGATCGCCACATCCCCGTCATCTCCCCCCGAAACGACTGTCTCGGTGGCTTGGACTTCCAACGCGGCAAGTGCCAACCTGTCCTCCAGGGCGTAATCCTGAACGAGCACCGCCATTGGCACCAGCATCGCGAGCAGCACCATGCTCACCACAGCAGCCACGGTGACTATCAGTTGACGCCTCACGGTCGGACTCCCTCAGTCCTGTGGCGCCGCGAGACGCACCCCGACGCCACGCACGGAATGGAGGTAACGGGGTTCCGCAGCGGTCTCACCGAGCTTGCGTCGTAGCCAGGACAGGTGTACATCGACGGTTTTGTCCGAACCGCCCCAGGCTTGATGCCACACCTCGACGAGAATGTCCTTCTTGGTCACCACTTCACCGGCTCGCTCGGCCAGGTGGTGTAACAACTCGAACTCGCGAGGGCTGAGCTCCAGAATCGCCCCACCGATCGAGGCCCGCCTCGTCGCGATGTCGATCTCCAACTCGCCAACCACCAGAGGCAGCCGTCGACCGCCCCCACTCTCACCGGCTCGACGCAGAACGGCTCTGATCCGGGCCTCGATCTGGGTCGTGGAGTAGGGTTTGATCACATAATCGTCGGCACCGGCGTCCAGACAGGCCACCAACGACCTATCGTCGTCGCGGGCGGTTGCCACGATCACCGGCACCTGACTGACCGCTCGCAACATCAACAGCACCTGGGCGCCATCCAAGTCGGGTAACCCCAGGTCCAAGACCACCAGTTGGGGACGGGACTCTACGGCTTGAGTGAGTCCGTCCACCCCGTTAGACGCCGAGGCGACAGCGTATCCGCGGTCACCCAGCGACTTCATCAGCAAGGATCGGATGCGGGGGTCGTCCTCGATGATCAGCACGTGGGTCACGCTTCGAACCTAGCGCCGGGGATCGGCAGGACAGCTCAGCCGCGACCGGAACCGGGAGAACATTAACTGCTAGTTAACCTTCCCTTAGCGCCGCGCTGACGATCAATCGGCGATGATGGCCCAATGGCAGATCGGGGACTAGTCCGTCAGCGGATCGGGCTCGCGGCGGCCTGGCTGTTCGCAGCGGCCATCGCGGTCACTGTGGGAGTGGTAGCGGTGACCAGTGTGGGCGATCAAATCCGCGACCGCGGTCCACAAGGCAACAACGAGCTGATTCGGAGCGCGAACTTCGATAGCGATCGCGGCGACACTCCCGACCCGGGTCAATCGCTATTCGAGAAAACCTTCTCCGACGACTTCGGCGAGTTCGACGTGGCCTGTCAAGGAAAATTCGCGATCGGTGTACAGGCACGCCCCAACCTCACCGCCGGCTGGCGCACGATCAGCTACGAATCCGGACCCGACGACGACATCGACGCCGTCTTTTCCAACGGTGACCGCTCCCAGGAACTGGAGATCTACTGCAACCTCGGCCGCCCCGTCCTCTCCGAACTCGAGAACAACAACCTCCCAGAGAACGAATGACGATCCACGCCCCTAGCAAGTGAGGCAGTCGCTTCTGGCCCGCAGCCCGGATAGATCCGATGAACGACGTTACGGGCGGCAACAGCACGAAACGACATCAAGATCGAGGGCCGGCGGAGACGAGGCCGTTCAACACCTTGCGTAACCCATCGAGCGT
>JBBSOW010000145.1:0-7022 GCA_038259365.1 Propionibacteriales bacterium | reverse complement strand
TTCGGCAACCACAAGCTGACCGACGAGCAGTGGGAGAAGTTCGCGCCCCGTCTGCACTACGTGAGCCAGGTCGACGGGCCGGAGGCGTTGGCGGCGCAGGTCCATCGCTGCGAAGAGCGCCTGGGTGAGGGGGTTCGCCGGCTGCACTACCTCTCCGTGCCGCCGAAGGCCGCCTCCTCGGTCATCGCGATGTTGGGCGACGCCGGGTTGGTGGAGCGCTCGCGCGTCGTCATGGAGAAACCCTTCGGCACCGACTACGACTCGGCGATCGCCCTGAACGCGGAGCTGCACGAAACGTTCGACGAGAAGCAGATCTTTCGCATCGATCACTTCCTCGGCAAGGAAGCGGCGCAGAACATTCTGGCCTTCCGGTTCGCCAACGGGCTGTTCGAGCCCATCTGGAACCGCAACTTCATCGATCACATCCAGATCGACATTCCCGAATCGCTCGGCCTCGACGCGCGCGCCGCCTTCTACGAGCCGACCGGGGCCTACAAGGACATGGTCGTCACCCACCTGTTCCAGGTGCTCGCGTTCGTGGCCATGGAACCCCCCACCGCCCTGGAGCCTCGCTCGATCAGCGAGGAGAAGTCGAAGGTCTTCCGCTCGATGGAGCCCATCCGCCCCGAGGAAGTGGTCCGTGGGCAGTACTCGGGCTACCGCCAGGAGAAGGGCGTGGCGCCGGATTCGGACACCGAGACCTTCATCGCCCTCACCGCGCGCATCGACAACTGGCGCTGGGCCGGCATCCCGTTCTACCTACGCACCGGCAAGAAGATGGCCGAGGGGCAGCGGATCATCTCGATCGCCTTCAAGGAGGCGCCGAAATCGATGTTCCCGGCCGGGTCCGGCGTCGATTCCCACGGCCCCGACCACCTGACCTTCGATCTGGCCGACGAATCCAAGGTCTCGCTGTCCTTCTACGGCAAGCGCCCCGGGCCGGGCATGCGCCTGGACAAGCTCTCGATGCAGTTCTCCGCCGACGAGACAGAACACGCCGCCAGCACCCTGGAGGCCTACGAACGATTGATGATGGACGCAATGCTCGGAGATCACACCCTGTTCACCGCCGCCGAGGGCATCGAGGCGCTGTGGGAGCGGTCCGCCGCACTGCTGGAGAATCCGCCGCCGGCCAAGCCGTACGCGCCCGGCTCCTGGGGCCCGAACGCGGTCCACCAGATGATCGCCCCCCACGCCTGGCGGCTGCCCTTCGAGCGGGCCTGGCGGGAGAAGAAGTAGGCCGCAGTCAGTCGTCGTGGTCGAAGGCGGGGAGGCCGTCGAGGCTGCGACGATTCTTGGCTCGCCGGTAGTCGGCCTGCCCCTTTAGACCCTTGCGGGCCATGTGCGCGGGCAACAGATCCCGCTCGACGCCGTGTCATCAGCGGCACCCCATAACCGCACGAATCGCTGATCCGCTCGACGTCAACGACGATGACCGCCTTAGCCCCGGCGACGGCGTCGAACCGAGAGGCCCACTCGGGGAACTCGTCGTCGTGGATGGTGATCACGCGTCCGGTGCCGTGCAGCCGGAGGATGTTGGGCGGGCCCTCGAAGGCGCAGAACATGATCGTGATGCGCCCGTTCTGGCGCAAGTGGGCGATGGTTTCGGCGCCGCTGGCGGTGATGTCGAGGTAGGCGAAGGTGTGCTCGTCCACGAGGCAACTGGTGCCGTCGATTCCCTTGGGAGACACGTTGACGTGCCCGTCGGCCGCAAGGGGTGCGGTGGCGACGAAGAAGACCCGCCGGCTCGCGATGAAGGCGGCCAGGCGGGCATCGATGACCGAGTGGATCTTTCCCATGCCCGAACGCTAGCCGGTCTGGCTCATAACCCGCGGAGGAAGTCCGGATCGTCGTCGGGGCTCGACGGGCGCCCGCTCGGCGCATTCGGTTCCTTGCCGGGCCGGCCGAGCGTGAACCACAAGAGAGGCCCGATCAGCGGGAGGCCGATGACGACGACGGCCCAGAGCCAACGAGGGGCGTTGCGTACTTTCTCGGAGGGGGTTTGGGCCACCTCGACGACGCAGTAGATCGTCAGCAGCGCGAGGATGATCAGCGGCAGATAGCGACCCATGGGGAGAAGTGTATGTGGAGAGTGGGTAGGACCCGCACCGACCGCTTAGCCCGCCGGACCGGCTAACCGCCGTTGGCGGCGAGTAGGCCGACGAGCAGCCCGCCCGCGGCCCGCAGTTCCGCCGTTCCGGTCCGGGCCAACACGGCGATGAGTTGTGTTCCCTTCGCCCCGCTCAGCACGTTGGCCGTCGCGGGGACGAGGGTGAGGAGCGAGAGCAGCGCGAGCAGGGCCCACCAGCTCGTCGCGGCCGCCGTGCCGAGCAACGCCAACGCGCTGAGCATGGCCAACCCGAGGAAGAGCCGTCGAGTGTCCTCGTCGCCTAGCCGGGTGGCCAGGGTGCGCTTGCCGGCGGCGGTGTCCCCGTCGAGGTCGCGCAGGTTGTTGGCTACGAGGATCGCGCAGGCCATCGACCCGATGGCGATCGAGGCGCTGAAGGTGGCCAGATCGACGAAACCGGTCTGGATATAGGTGGTGCCGCAGACCGCGACGAGGCCGAAGAAGACGAACACGGCCACCTCGCCGAGCCCGGCGTAGCCGTAGGGATTTTTGCCCCCGGTGTAGAACCAGGCCGCGGCAATGCAGATCGCGCCGACAGCGATCATCCACCATTGACCCGTCACCGCCACGATGATGAGGCCGGCGAGCGCGGCGACGGCGAAGCTGAGCAGCGCGGCACGCTTGACCGTGGCCGCGGGCACGGTCCCCGAGCCGACGAGACGCAGGGGGCCGACGCGGTCGGTGTCGGTGCCGCGGATGCCGTCGGAGTAGTCGTTGGCGTAGTTCACCCCCACCTGCAGGGCCAGGGCGACGACGAGGGCCAGCAGGGCCAGGACCGGGTGGGACCCGCCGGCGTGAACGGCGGTGGCCGTGCCCGCGAGAACCGGCGCGATCGCTGCGGGCAGGGTGCGCGGGCGGGCGCCGGCGATCCAATCGGCGGTGCTGGCTACATCGGCACTGCTCACGTTGACTCCTCGCTCACGACAACTCTTGGGCCAGGCGTTGGCAGGCCTGCCGGTCAATCTTGCCCGCGCTCAGGCGGGGGAGGGCGGCGACGCGCACGAGTTGGCGCGGACGGGCGGCCGGTGCGAGCGGCCCGCCGGCCCTATGCAGCAGCTCCGCGAGGGTGATCGGCTCGCTCGCGAGGACCACCAGCCGGGTCCCCCATTCCGCGTCCGGCACCGCCACCACGCTGAGCTCGTCGATCCCAGAACTGGCGCGCAGTTGGTTCTCCACGTCCGCGAGGTCGACGTTGACGCCACCGCTGGTGACGACGTCGTCCACCCGCCCCAGCACCCGCAACCGACCCTCGGCGTCGAGGGTGCCCCGATCCTGGGTGCGCACGCTGTCGCCGTGCAACACCTCGCGGGTGAGCTCGGGCAGGCCACGGTAGCCCGCGAAGGCGGTCGGGCCGGTCAGCGTGATGCGTTCCCCCTCGCCGAGTCGAACCGAGACCCCGGGTAACGGCCGGCCGTCGTACACGCAGCCGCCGCACGTCTCGCTCATGCCGTAGGTGGCGAGCACGCGCAGACCCGCCTCGCCGGCGCGGGCGGCGAGCGGCCCGTCCAGGCGGGCGCCGCCGACGAGGATGGCGTCGAAGCTGGCGAGTCGGGCGGTGAGCTCGGGCTCGGTCAAGGCGCGCGAGAGCTGGGTGGGCACCAGCGAGATGTAGTTGCGCCCCGGCGCGGGCCGCAACGAGCCGAGTCCGGAGCCGGTTTCGCGCAGCACCGTCCCGGCGACGTGGCTGCGGACGATCACCATGGCGCCCGCGACGAAGTGGGCGGGCAGCGCCAGGTGCCACGTCCCGGGTCCGCCGAGGACCGATTCGGTGGCCCGAGCGGAGGCGATCATGGCCGCGCGGGGCAGCATCACCGCCTTCGGCCGACCCGTCGAGCCGGAGGTGGTGACGACCAGCCCGACGTCGGACCCGGGGGGTAGCGCTTCCTTTCGAGCGACCGCGGCCAGCAGCGCGGCCGATCCGGCACTGCGCGGGTCGGGGATGGGGGCGACCGGCTGCCCACCCGCCAGCGCGCTGCCGATGGCCGCCGCGATCGCCACCACGTCTCGGGCGTCCTCCACGGCGAGCGCGTCTCGCGACGGTGGCGGGGGAGCGGCTGGCACCGCGCCAGCCTACGTCCGGGGCCGGCGCCGCGGTATTCGGCGGGGGGCCGGCGCGGTGGGGTGCGGATAGGCTGGCTCGGTGCTGCACAGCTACGACATCGTCATGACGACGAGATTCCGGGGGATCGACCGGCGCCAAGGCCTGTTGTGGCAGGGCCCGGCCGGTTGGGCCGAGTGGAGCCCGTTCCTGGACTACGACGGCGCCGAGCTCGTGCCCTGGTTGGCGGCCGCCAATGAGGCCGCCCAGCTCGGCTTCCCCGAGCCCGTGCGCGAGACCGTGCCGGTCAACTGCACGGTGCCGGCCGTTCCCGCCGAGCGGGCGGCCGAGATCGCCGCCGCCAGCGGGTGCGACACCGCCAAGATCAAGGTCGCCGAGCCGGGACAGACGCTCGCCGAGGACCTCGAGCGGGTCGAGGCGGTGGCGGCGGTGGTGGATCGGGTGCGCGTCGACGCGAACGGGAACTGGAGCGTGGAGCAGGCGCTGCGGGCGTGCCGGGAGCTGACGCGATTCGACCTGGAGTACGTCGAGCAACCCTGCGCCGAGGTGACCGAACTCGCCGAGGTGCGGCGCTCCTTGGCGCGCGCCGGTGTGGAGGTCGCCATCGCCGCCGACGAATCCATTCGGCGATCGGGCGATCCCGAACGGGTCGTGGCCCTGGCGGCCGCCGACATCGCCATTCTCAAGGTGCAACCCCTGGGCGGGGTGCGGCGCTGCCTCGAGCTGGCCGAGCGGCTCCGGCTCCCCGTCGTCGTCTCCAGCGCGCTGGAAACCTCTGTCGGTATCGCCGCCGGGCTGGCACTGGCCGCCGCCCTGCCAGAACTCCCGTACGCGTGCGGGCTGAACACCGCCCCGCTGCTCGCCGGCGATCCCGCCGACGGCTTCGTGGCCGAGAAAGGGGTCATGCGCCCGCGCGGAGTATGGCCAGAACCGGCTGGCCTCGCGCGGGTGGCCGCCGACGCCGAGACCGAAGCGCTCCTCCTCGAGCGGCTGAGCGTCACCCGAGAACTCGCCCGCCGCGACGGCAGGACTGGCACGCGATGAGCGGCACCACAACCCGTTCCGGGTCTGGGCAACCGCCCTCGGTGCGGTGCGCGCTGGTGATCCTTGCCGAGCTACTGGGCGGCGGCGTGCGCCATGTCGTCTGCTCGCCAGGATCGCGGAGCGCCCCGCTGGCGCTCGTGATGGCGCAGGCCGAACGAGAGGGAAAGCTGACTCTGCACGTCGTGCTCGACGAGCGCAGCGCGGGCTTCCGGGCGCTCGGGCTGTCCCTGGCCGATCGGCGGCCGGTGGCGGTGATCACCACCTCGGGCACGGCCGCCGCCAACCTGCACCCAGCCGTGCTGGAGGCCCACCATGCGGGTGTCCCCCTCGTCGTCATCACCGCGGACCGGCCCGCGACCATGATCGACATCGGCGCGAACCAGACCACGAGACAGGTGGGTTTGTTCAACGCCGCGATCCGCGACGAGGCCTTGATCAACTCCGCCGATGATCATCCGCGCTCCTGGGCGACGACGCTGCGTCGACTCCTGGTGGCGGCCGCCGGGGTGCGCAGCCGCGACCCGGGGCCTGTGCACCTGAACCTCCGGCTGGCCGCGCCGCTGGTGCCGCACGGGCCGGTGAACCTGGCCTCGCCGCAGCACGACACCCTGGCCGTCGAGGCGGCTATCGGGCCCGCCGAGACGACCCTCCCCGCGGCGCCCGGCACCGTTCTCATCGCCGGCGCCGGCGCCGGAACGTGGCCCGCGATGCTGGCCGAGCGCGCCGGGTTGCCGCTGTTCGCCGAGCCGAGCTCCGGCTCGCGGCACGGCCCCGCCGCGATCGCGACGTACCGGTTGCTGCTGGAATCCTCGCTGGCCGCCGACATCGAACGGGTGATCGTGTTCGGCCGGCCGACGCTGTCGCGCCCGGTGCAGAGCCTGCTCGGGTCCGCGCCGGAGTTGATCATGGTGTCGACGAGCCCGCGCTGGATCGATCCGGGGTGGAACGCGGACCGGGTGTTGTGGGGAGTCAGCGAGATTGCCGCCGGCGGCGAGTGGCTGGGTCAGTGGCAGCAGGCCGATCTCGTGGTCGGGGCCCGCGTCGCCGAGATCGCCGGGCCGTGGGGCGGGCTGACGATCGCGCGGACGGTCATGGCGGCTGGCCTGGGGCCTGTGGTGCTCGGGTCGTCGAATCCGATCCGGGATTGCGATTTGGCTCCCATCGGCACCCGGCGCGCCATCTTCGCCAATCGTGGCCTGGCCGGGATCGACGGGTCCATCTCGACCGCCCGAGGGGTCGCGCTAGCCACCGCCGAGCCGACTCATGCCTTGCTCGGCGACCTCACCTTCTTGCACGACCTGACCGGGCTGCTGACCACCCGAGGTGAGCGGCCCCCGGATCTGCGGATCGTCGTCGCCAACGATTCGGGCGGGAGCATCTTCGCCGGGCTCGAACAGGGGGCAGCGGCGTTCTCCGCGGACTTCGAACGGGTCTTTGCCACCCCACAGCAGGCCGATCTGCGACACCTGGCCGAAGGCGTCGGCGCCTCCTACCGGGCGGTGCGCGACACCGCGGAGCTG
This sequence comes from Propionibacteriales bacterium, assembly GCA_038259365.1. Classification (GTDB taxonomy): domain Bacteria; phylum Actinomycetota; class Actinomycetes; order Propionibacteriales; family Propionibacteriaceae; genus JBBSOW01. The sequence goes on along the minus strand of JBBSOW010000145.1, from coordinate 271 downwards.
GGCGCGGCGCTTGCCGACCCGCCAGGGGGAATCGAGGTCGTGGACGCTCGGATAGAGCGAGGCGACCGTCGAGAACAGGGCGAGGAGCTCAGGGCCGCGGCGCGGCGGCTCTGAGCCTGCGGATATGTCGGCGCGCCTGCGTCAGGCCAGGGTCAGCCGGTAGACCGCGTCGTCGGCGCCGTTGGAGGTGGTGAAGTACAGCGCCCCGTCAGGCCCCTGCTCCACCGTGCGGATCCGGCCGTAATCCGTCGCGAGGGTGTCCCGGCGGGTC
>JBBSOW010000144.1:0-7023 GCA_038259365.1 Propionibacteriales bacterium | reverse complement strand
TTTCTTGAGCCAATCTTGAGCGAACCTTGAGTGTAGACGGGGCGGACGTTGAGCGAGAGACGGCAGGCTTGCCTGTGTCTGGGGGGACAGAACGTTGTGGCCCCGAAGCACAATGAGAAGCGCACCTCGAGGGAGTCGCCATGGTCGACATGCACAATGTCTGGTGGCACCGACGGGGGATGGCCAAGGGGGAGCGCTTCCCGCGTGCTTTGGGGCCACAACGTTCTGCAACATGAACCACGATCGGGTCGACCGTGCGCGCGATCAGCCGCCGCACGACACGTCACCGGCCGGGGAGCCAGCCCGGCCCCCGGTACGGCGTCACAATGCCACCCTGGATGAGTTGCGTCGTCAGATGAATGACGACGACGTCGTCGACTTGTTCGTGGCAGATTTTTTCGCCGCGCTGACGGACCGGATCCGGGACGTGGCCGGCCTGCTAGTAGAGAACCGGACGGAGGCCTGCGTGACCGTGCTGTTCACTCTGGAGACCTCGGGTGCGATGGTAGGCGCCGACGAGCTGGCCCGTGCGGCGGCTGCTCTGCGGCGAGCCGTGAGCGGCGGCGACGGCCCTCGGATCGGCCAGTTGTACGCCAGTCTCGTGGCGGCGGGCCGCTGCGAGGCGGAGACGTTGGACCGCTGAGCCGAAGGGCTGAGGCGGGTGCTGGTCAGACGTCAGGAGTCGGGTCGCGCTCGAGCGCCTCGTGCACGTCGTCGATGAGCCGGTCGAGCCGGTGGAGGTCCCGCCCTGGGGTGGTCGGCATTCCGCGTAGCAGGCGTTCGATCCGCTCCGCCGAGACGGCGACGGCAGCATGACCGAACGTGCCGGCCGATCCCCTGAGGTGGTGCGCCAGCGAGGTGGCGCGTTCACGCTGGTCGGGAGTGAGTGTCCCCTGCTCCCGCACGGCCGCGGCGATGTTGCCCAACTCGTCTGCCCGGGCATGGTTGGTCCGCCACGCATCCAGGCTGAGCTCACGGACCACGGCGGCAAAATCGGCCGGTGGCCCGCCGCCTGGGGTGCCTCCGGTCACTGCGCCCAGCCGAGCAGGTCGGCCACCTGGCCAGCCAGCGTCATCGGGTCGAAGGGCTTTGCGATCACACCGTTGACGTCGAGCTCGCCGGGCTGCGTGGGATCGTGTGCCTGCAGCTTCGCCGTGAGCAGGATGATCGGGATGTTTCGGGTGGGGATCTCGCGCTTCAACATCGCGACGGTGGTCGGGCCGTCCATGTCCGGCATCATCACGTCCAGCAGGATCGCGTCGGGCGACTTCTCCGCAGCCACTCTCAGCGCCTCGCGGCCGCTGGCCGCCGTGCTGACCCGGAGCCCACCCACGACGCTTAACGCCATGGAGGCTACCTCACGGATGTCGTCGTCGTCGTCCACCACGAGGACATGACGGCGTAGCTTCCCGGCCGTCGACTCCGTGTCGTGCGCCTCCCTAGCATGTCCCATCGCCCTATGCTATCGACTCGAAACCGGCCGCGCTGTCACTGCCCGCTGGGCGTTTCGACGAGCCGACCAGACAATGGGTAGAGCACGGGGCCGGTGACCACGTTCGAGCTCGACGGATGGTGTTCACCTCGGCGACACGCTACTACGCTGCTGAGTTTCGATACCGGGCGGGCGGGGCCCGCGGGCTCCACCGGGGCCCGCGGCTCAACCCAAACCGGCTCAATCGACGAACCAATGCCGTTGCCGTTCGACACGGCCGGATAACCGGCTTGGAGCTGAGACCCTATACAGTAGGACGGTCAGTGCCGCTCCGGGGGATGTGCGCTGAGCAGAATACTGCCCAGACCGACGATCCCTCCACCGTGAGCGAGTCTTTGATGAAGCCTGTTGAGGCCGAGCGCCGTCGCTTTGTCATCGGGATCCTCGGCGTGGTCTGCCTGTTCATCCTGATCGCCGGGCTGCTGCAGCAGGGGGTCCCGTCGGTGATCCGTCCTCGCGTAGCGGTGGTCGCCCTCGTCGTTTGCGGTGCCATCGCCTGGGTCACCTTGCTACGCCGGGTCCGTCGCGCGGTCGGCCGCCGACAGAAGGCTTGGTTCGTGCTGTCCTTCGCCGCCCTGTGCGGCGTCGTCGCGAACCTGTGGACGCTCGTCACCGATCTCTCCGCTTTGCCGGACGACTGGAGCGTCTACGCCGATCCGATCCTCCTTGCCGCACTGGGCTTCAGCATCGCGGGTCTGGTGATCTTCCCGCCCGTGCGCCGACGCCGCGCCGACCTGGCACGCATGGTCTTGGACGGACTGGTCATCGGCGGTTCGGTTCTGTTCGTCACCAGTGTGACGATCTTTCCGCAGCTGCTCGTGGGCAGCCAGGACCGATCCCTGGGGGGCCAGATCCAGCTGTTGTTCCTGCCCGCGACGGATGTACTCATCGCGACGCTGGCGAGCTTGCTGATCACGCGCAGCGGTCGGTCGAGCCGGGCCCCGTTGTTGCTCCTGGGCGCCGGTTACGGGCTGTATGCGTTCTCCGACCTGGCCTACGCGGTCCTGAACACCACCGGTAATCACACGCTCGGCTCGTTTTGGGACCTTGGGTGGATCGCTGGCTACCTGCTGATTACCCTTGCCGCGCTGCACCCCAACGCCGGCCTCAATCCCGACCAGGAGTCGTCGGAAAGTTCCCCGGTCCTCAGCACCGTGGTCCTCTTCGCGCTGTTCCTCGCCGCCACTCAAATCAGCCTGGTCCAGCAGGACATCGGGAAGCTCTCCTTCGGCGCACGCTTGGTCTGGGCGATAGTGATCCTTGCGGTAGTCGGCCGACAGATCGTCCTGGTCGTGGACAACGAGCGGCTGCGCCGGGGCCTGGAGACCCGGGTTCAATCCCGCACCCGGGAGCTGCGTGAGATCACCAGGCAGCAGGAACTGTTGTTGACCTCGGTCGCCGACGGCATCTACGGGGTCGACCGCGTGGGGATGATCACCTTCGTCAACTCGGCAACCGCGGACATCCTCCACCGGCCTGCGTCGCGGCTCATCGGTCGGCAGGCGCACGACCTGTTCCACGCTTCCCGCGTCGATGGAACACCGTTTCCCCGGAGCGGTTGCTACATCACCGAGGCGATCGCCTCGGGCCTGACAGCCACCGGGGAGGAGGACGCCTACGTCTGTGGCGACGGCAGGTTGATCATTGTGGAGGTGACCGCGAGCCCGTTGAGCGGCGACGACGGCATCAGCGGCGCCGTCGTGGTCTTCCGTGACGTGAGCGAGCGTCACGAGATGGACCGGATGAAGAGCGAGTTCGTTTCCGTCGTGAGCCACGAGCTGCGCACGCCCCTGACCTCGATCCGCGGCGCACTCGGACTGGTCGCCGGCGGCGCGTACGGTCCCCTGCCGCCCCAGGCCGACCGGATGATCAAGATCGCCATGGCGGGCAGCGAGCGGCTGGGTCGACTGATCAACGACATCTTGGACATCGAGCGCATCGAGTCCGGCATGCTGCCCATGTCCGTCACGGCGTGCGATGTCTTGGCACTGTGCCAGGAGGCTGTCACCGTGGTCTCCGGCATGACCGGGGCCGTCGGTGTTGACATTGTGCAGGGACGGTGCGACGGCGTGGTCCGCGCCGACCATGACCGCGTTATCCAGATCCTGATCAACCTCCTCGGGAACGCGGTCAAGTTCGGCCGGGCGGGATCCCAGGTGGGCCTCAAGGCCGCCCCATGCGGCGACGTAGTGGAGTTCTCGGTGACCGACCAAGGCCGCGGCATCCCGTCCGAGAAGCTGGAGGCGATCTTCGGCCGATTCACCCAGGTCGACTCCAGCGACGCCCGAGAGAAGGGCGGAACCGGATTGGGACTTGCGATCAGCCGCACCATCGTCGAGCGGCTGGGCGGGCGGATCTGGGCCGAGAGCGTTCCCGGGGAGGGTGCGACCTTCCGGTTCACGCTGCCCAGGGAGCCGGCGCACCGCTCGGCAGACGACCAGTCGGACCGCACCTTGGAGAACACCGGGATGCTGTCGCTTCCCGGGAGCTGAGCAGTGCATGAGATGACGACGACCAGTATTGAAGGCGAGGAAAATGGAAACGGAAGATGACCAGCAGCGAGCGGGAACGGCGGGTCCGGGTCTGGTGATCCGGGTGAGTGGCGGTGTCGGCGAGGGTCGCACGCAGCTGGCCGCGTTCGACGCGGCTCTGCGGAGTGCCGGCGTGGAGAACTTCAATCTGATTCGGCTCAGCTCGATCATCCCACCGGGTAGCGATGTGTTGACCTGCGCCCCCGGCGAGCAGCTGCGGGGCGGCTTCGGCGATGCGTTGTACTGCGTCTACGCCGCCGGTTGGGTCAGCGAACCTGGTGCGGAGGCGTGGGCCGGTGTCGGCTGGTCCCGGCACTGCGACGGGTTCGGCGCCGGGCTGTTCGTCGAGCACACCGGGGTGTCGAAGGAGGAGGTACGGCGTCGTCTCGCCGAGACTCTCGACGACATGACGGCCGGCCGGGGGGGCCGGTTCACCTACGACGGCGAGGTGCTCAGCAATATCTCCTGCACCGGCCGGCCGGCCTGTGCGGTCGTGGTGGCAAGCTACCGCACGATGGGGTGGGATCAGCTGTGACGAGCACCGCCACCGCCGTCTCGCTCGACGGCCCCTGGGCCTGGAGCGGGATCACGGTCACCTGCACTCGCGAGGCGTCGCCGGAGCTGGTCGCCCGGTTCTGGACGCTGTACGAGAACGCGTTCGGCCCGCTGCGAATCCTGGCCGCGGCTCGGCACGTGCTCACCTTCGAGGAGTTCGCCGAGGAGATGAACGACGAGCGGATCTGGAAGTACGTCGCCCACGACTCGGAGGGCCGGATGGTCGGCCTTACCACCCTGACTGACGACCTAGCGTCGGTGCCGTGGATCAGCCCGGACTACTTTCGCCATCACTATCCCGAGCAGTCGTCGCGCAATGCTGTGTTTTACCTGGGGTTCACACTGGTGGAGCCCACCACGCGACACGCCCCGGTGTTCTTCGCCATGCTGCGACCGATTGTGCTCCGGCTGGCCGCCCACTGCGCCGTGTGCGCGTACGACATCAGCAGCTACAACGATTCCGTCTTATCGTTCGGCGCTGGCATCGAGCGACTGCTGCTTCGTCTCGCGGAGGTGGAGGTGGAGCCCGTTAACGTGCAGACCTACTATGCGGCGCGCTTCTCCGGGGCGCTCAAGCGCCCGGGAGCGGGCCGGTGAGCGCGTCCGAGGCCGACGCGCCGCCCGTGGAGCGGAGGGCCGTCGTGATCGAGGACGACACCGAGATTTCCCGGTTGTTGACGGCGGTGCTGATGCAGGCGGGGTTCGCGACGTTCGTAGCGGAAGACGGGTTGGCCGGCATCGAGCTGGTCCGGAGCCACCGGCCCGTCTTGACCACCCTCGACATCAACTTGCCCGGCATCGACGGCTTCGAGGTGGCCAGGCGCATCCGAGCGTTCTCCTCGACCTACATCATCGCGTTGTCCGCGCGGCAGGAAGAGATCGACACCCTGATGGGTCTTGACGCCGGGGCCGACGACTATCTGACCAAGCCGTTCCGGCCGCGCGAGCTCCGGGCCCGGGTGGAGGCCATGCTGCGGCGGTCGCGTCTGGCGGCTGCGGTCACCGCGGACGACGACGAGGACGAGGGGTGGCTGGACCACAACGGCCTGCGGGTGCATAGCACGATGAGACTGGTCGAGGTGGATGGGAACGCCGTCACCCTGACCCGGACGGAGTTCGACCTGCTGCACGCGATCGTGCTCTGGCAAAGCCGGGTGATCAGCAAGAACACGCTCGCCGAGGAGATCCGGCCCGACCTCAACGGCTACGTGACCGAGGCGGACCGCCGGTCCGTCGAGACGCATCTGGCCAACGTGCGGCGCAAGCTCGCCGACTCGGCAACTCGGCCTCGGTTCATCGAGACAGTCCGGGGCGTGGGCTATCGACTCACGCAGGCGGCGCGGCGCTGATTGTGCCTTGGTCGGCTTCGGTGGCCGGAACGGGAAGCTGGCGGGTCGAGGGTTGAATTGCTGGTGAGGACGGAACGTGGCGACGAGTATGCCGTGAAGCTGGTGCTTCAACGGATAGAACGCCTCATGTGGGTCGCCGCGGCGCAGAGCACAAACACGACACGAGGTGAGGAGACGTCATCGGCTCTCCTCAGCGGAGGAGGTCGTGAGGCGGTTGAGACTGGCCCGAGTCCACCGCCAACAGCTCCAGCCCTCCAAAGCCCTGTTGGAATAGGGTCGGCAGATGTACCCAGTCGTTGACGCCTCATCGTGGGTGGTTGAGAGCGTCGAACCGGGTGGGCAGGATCCGGGCACGTGGGTGATCGAGGACCGGGGGCTGAGATGGCTGTTCAAGCCAACGGTGCTGCGGGCTGATCGAAGGCAAGGCGAGGATTGGGCGGAGAAGATCGCGGCCGAACTCGCGAAGCTCATCGGTCTTCCGGCTGCCAGTGTCGAACTCGCGGTTCGGGGCCCCGCTCCCGGTTGCTTGTCGAGGGACCTGAGACCGGGGCCCGGTTGGCAGATGCATACGGGCGCCGTCCTGATCAGCGAGATCGACCCACGCCTGACAGTGCGGAGCAAGGCGCGCCTTGGGCACAGCCTCGTGAACATTGCGCGAGTGCTTGCCCCGCCCGTCGCACCCTATGGCGGGCTGAGCCTGCCGCCATGGCTGGGAGCGCTTGACGTGTTCGCCGGGTTTGTGATGTTCGACGCCTGGATCGCGAACCTTGACCGGCACGAGGAGAACTGGTCGGTACTCCAAGGGCCCGACGGCAGCCGATATCTGGCACCCTCCTACGATCACGGCAACTCCCTTGGTTTCAATTTGCTGGACAGCAAGCGCGCAGCGATCCTCCGTGGGAGTTCCGCTCTTGACCGATGGGTAGCTGAGGCCACCGCCGGCCGCTTTGAAGACGGCAAAAGCGTGAGCCTGGTTGAACACGCGACGAACGCGTTCACGCTTTCCCAAAAGGACACCGGCCGATTCTGGCGTCACCGCATTGCCTCCGTCAGTCCTGCCGAACTTGAGGAGATCGTCGAGGGCGTACCGGAAATG
>JBBSOW010000143.1:0-7196 GCA_038259365.1 Propionibacteriales bacterium | reverse complement strand
GCGGCATGATCGTCGGTCCTGGTCCAGGTGCGGCCGTCCTCGTGGGCGGTACGCAGCGCGGCCCGACGGGGCGCGGTGATCTGTTGGACCGCCTTGCGCAGGATCGATCCGGCGAAGGTCGGGACCGTGAAATGGCCGGTGGTGGTGCCGTCGTCGTTGTCGTGCATCGACAGTCTTGTCTTCGCCAACGCGACCTCCTCGGCCGCGCGCACCACCTGGTTCTCGTGGGCGTCGGCCTCGGTGACCGTGCGGCCCGCGATCTCCACCGCCCGCCGCGACGCCTTCCGCAGCGTCGCCGGATCCACCGTTTTGGCCTGCTCGGTCAACGCCGTCTCCACCCGAACACGCTCCACGGGGGACAAGTCCGCTGGAAGTTGCTTCGTGGCGGTCGCGATCACCTCGGCGTGCTGGACGCTGATCAGCCCGTCCGCCAACGCGCCACCGGCGTGCGGCAGCGTCTCCAACGAGGAGGCCAACCGGACGCTCCGCGCCGCCTCGGCCCCGCCCAGCAGGGATTCCCGGGCCACCCACGCACCCACGCCGACCAGCCCGTCCGCGGCACCGGCCTGGGAGCGCGTCGACGCCGCGACTACTTTCAACCGCAGCCCCTGCAGCCGGTTGATCGTATGGTCGATGGCGTGCAACGCGGCGGCGGCCTCGGGCTCACCAATCCGGTCACGACGAAACAACGCCTCCAGGCAATCAATCGACCCGGCGTCGAGCAGCCCGGCTCTTGCCGGGGCTTCGAGATCTGCGACTGTTGCCATGCCTCTATCTTAATCGAACGGATATTCGAACACTAGAGGGATGGCAGATATGTGGAAAACCATTACTGTGGTGCTCATGAGCGACCCCAGGGCCTTCCAGACCCAGGCCGAACGCGCCCAAGAGGCGTCTCGCCAGCTGGCCGGACTGTCGCGGGCGCGTAAGGACGCCGGGCTGGCCGCGATGGCCGCCGCGTTGGCCGCCGCCGAACGCGACGTGCTCGACGCCAACGCGGCAGACGTACACCGGGCCGAGGACGCCGGTACGGCCGACGCGCTGGTGGACCGGCTGCGCTTGACCCCGGAACGAGTCGTCGCCATGGTGAGCGGGCTGCGTCAGGTCGCCGAGCTCCCCGATCCCGTGGGCGACGTGGTCCGCGGCTGGACCAACCCCAACGGCGTCCAGGTGCGTCAGGTCCGGGTGCCGTTCGGGGTCGTCGGCATCATCTACGAGGCCCGCCCCAACGTGACTGCCGACGCCGCCGGGTTGTGCCTGAAGTCGGGCAACGCGGCGCTGCTGCGCGGATCCTCCTCGGCCGTCGACTCCAACCGCGCCGTCGTCGCGGCCCTGCGCACCGGGCTGGAGGCGGCCAACCTTCCCGCCGACGCCGTGCAGCTGGTCGAGGGCGGCCGGGAGGTCACGACGGAGCTGATGCGGGCCCGAGGACTGGTGGACGTGCTGATCCCGCGCGGGGGCGCAGGGCTGATCCAGGCCGTGGTGACGGGATCGCAGGTGCCCGTGATCGAGACCGGTACCGGGAACTGCCACCTCTTCGTCGACGAGTCCGCCGATCAACACCAGGCCATCGAGATCATCCTCAACGCCAAGGCCCAACGCCCCTCGGTGTGCAACGCGCTCGAGACCCTCCTCGTGCACGAGCGCGTGGCCGATGAGTTCCTCGCGCGGGTCATCCCCGCGCTGCACGAGGCCGGGGTCACGATCCACGGCGATGACGCGTTCACGGCGGCCGATCCGCGGGTAACCCCCGCGCGAGAGGCCGATTTCGACGCCGAGGCGCTCACCCTGGATCTCAGCGCGCGCGTCGTGCCCGATCTGGACACGGCGCTGGCACACATCCGCCGCCACAGCACCGGCCACTCCGAGACGATCGTCACCGGCTCGCTCGCCTCGGCGGAGCGGTTCCAGGCAGAGGTGGACGCCGCGGCGGTGCTGGTCAACACCTCCAGCCGGTTCGTCGACGGTGGCGAGTTCGGCTTCGGGGCCGAGATCGGCATCTCCACCCAAAAGCTGCACGCGCGGGGGCCGATGGGGCTCGCGGAGTTGACCTCGACGAAGTACCTCCTTACCGGTGCGGGACAGGTCCGCTAGGCTCTGGGCATGTCGTTGTTGCTGCTGCCGCTGGAAAACGAGTTACCCATCCCCGCGTGGGGCTACGGCCTCGTCGGCATCATCGTCTTGGTCGGGGCCATGATGATCCTGACGCTCATGGGTAGTAACCGCCCACATAGCTGATGACCACCCAAACCGGGCTGGCGCGCAACCCCAACCTGCCCGTCGGCGCGCGCTATCGCCTCGGCGTCATGGGTGGCACCTTCGATCCGATCCATCACGGGCACCTGGTGGCCGCCAGCGAGGTGGCCAGCCGGTTTCGACTCGACGAGGTCGTCTTCGTGCCGACGGGGGTGCCGTGGCAGAAGAGGGGCAGCGGCGTCTCGGCGAGCGAAGATCGCTACCTGATGACCACTATCGCGACGGCCTCGAACCCCCGGTTCACCATCAGCCGCGTCGACATAGATCGCGAGGGTGACACCTACACCGTCGACACGCTCAAGGACTTGCGTGCCGACCGGGGCAGCGACGTCGATCTGTTCTTCATCACCGGCGCCGACGCCCTCGCGAAGATCCTCACCTGGCGTGGAGCCGACGAGTTGTTCGATCTGGCCCACTTCGTGGGGGTATCTCGCCCGGGGATGGAACTAGAGAGCCCGGCCGTGGATCACCTGCCCGCCGACAAGATCACCCTCATGGAGGTGCCGGCGCTCGCGATCAGCTCGACGGCCTGCCGGGAGCGGGTCACGGCGGGGGAGCCCATCTGGTATCTCGTCCCGGACGGAATCGTGCAGTATATTCATAAACGCGGGCTCTACACCGCCTGAGGCCTGCGATCCGGCCCGGGATACGAGGCGAGCCAACACCGAGAGCGGACACGTGGCCCAAACGGGCCGACCGCGCCGATGAGGAGATACATGACTGCAACCGAGCACGCGCTCGAGTTGACCAGGGCGGCCGCCCAATCGGCCGCCGACAAGCAAGGCAGCGACATCGTCGCCTACGACGTCTCCGATCAGCTGGTGATCACCGACGTCTTCGTGCTGGTGAGCGCCACCAACGAGCGCCAGGTGGGTGCCATCGTCGACGCCGTGGAGGAGAAGCTACGCGAAATCGATGCCATGCCTGTGCGCCGCGAGGGCGACCGGGAGCGCCGCTGGGTGCTGTTGGACTTCCTCGAGATCGTTGTCCACGTACAACACAGCGAGGAGCGGACCCTGTACGCGCTCGAGCGGCTGTGGGGGGACTGCCCCGAGATCGAGTTGGGCCTCGATCCGGCGAGCATCCGGCGAACCGATGAGGTAGGCGATCAAGCGCGACAAGACGACCTCGGCGAGACAGAATTCGCTCCTCAGTGACCGCGCGCAAGCTCATCCTGTGGCGCCACGGCCAGACCGAATGGAACCTCACCGGCCGGTTCCAGGGCCAAGCGGACATCCCGCTGAACGAGTTGGGGCTGCGGCAGGCCCGCGACGCCGCCCCGGCGGTGGCCGGTTACCGGCCGACGCGGCTGATCGCCTCGGACCTGCACCGGGCCCAACAGACCGCGCGTGAGCTGGCGACGCTGACCGGGCTGCCCGTGGAAAGCGTTCCGCGCTTCCGTGAGATCCACGTCGGGGAGTGGGAGGGGTTGCGCCTCGACGAGGTGCTCAAGCTGGACCCCGACTTCTTGACGCGCGAGGCCGACGGCCAAGACAGCCGCCGCGGAGAGACCGGCGAATCGACCGCCGAGGTGGGGAAGCGCATCGCCGCCGCGCTGCACGACGTGGCGGCCGATGGCGAGGACTCCGACGTGATCGTGGTGACGATGCACGGGCTCGCCATCCGCGTCGGCGTGGCGGCCTTCTTCGGTCTGGACCTGAAGACCGCGCGGATCTTCGGCGGCGTCGACAACTGCGGCTGGGTCGTCTTGGATCGCAGCCGCAGCGGGGCGTGGCGGCTGAGCGGGTACAACCTGCTGGCCGAACCGCACTCAACCGGTGCCGCCCAGACCAGGGAACTCTCCCTGGCCGCGCAGTAGGGCCGATCGATTGTCCTGACGTAGGGCCGACCGATTGTCCTGACGTCCCCGACCCGGCGCCGCGTGGCGGCTGCAGGGGGCGATCGTGGCCGGCAGTAGCCGGTTCTGACCCCGTGGCGTACCCTGAAGGGGCTCGCGAGGCACTGGGGAAGACTCATGGGGGAACCGTCGCTTGACCCGACAGACTGGGATGCGCTGCGCAGCCTCGGACACCGGATGCTCGACGACACCCTGGACCACTTAGAGGGCGTCCGGGAACGGCCGGTCTGGCGAGCTCCTCCCGCCGACGTCACGGCACGCTTCGACGCCCCTCTCCCGCGGCAAGGTTTGGGCATGGCGGCCGCTTATGCTGCCTTCGAGCGCGATGTGCGCCCCTACCCGGTGGGCAACATCCACCCTCGTTTTTGGGGTTGGGTGATTGGCAGCGGCACTCCCTCGGGGGCGCTGGCCGAGTTACTCGCGGCGGCCCTGAATCCCAACGCCGGTGGCTTTCATCAGTCGCCCGTGCTGGTGGAGCGCCAGGTCATCGCGTGGTGCGCCGAGATGCTGGGGTTCGCGCCGCACACGAGCGGGGTGTTGGTGAGCGGTGCGAGCATGGCCAACCTGCTGGCGCTGACAGTGGCCCGCGACGCCCACTTCCGACGGGTCGGGGACGACGTGCGCGAAACCGGCGTCGACGATGGCGTACGTCATCTGGTCTACGCCTCCACCGAAGTCCACTCCTGCAATCAGCGGGCGGTGGAGATGCTGGGACTGGGTAACCGCCAGCTGCGCCGAATACCGGTGGACGCCGAGTACCGCATCGACGTCGGGGCGCTGCGTTCGGCCATCCGAGAAGACCTGCAACAGGGCCAGCGTCCGATGGCCGTGATCGGTACCGCGGGAACGGTGAACACCGGCGCCATCGATCCCCTGGACGGGCTGGCCGATGTGGCCGAGGAGTTCGGGCTGTGGTTCCACGTCGACGGCGCGTTCGGGGCGCTGGCCCAGATCAGTCCCCGGCTGCGGGGGCGTGTGCGTGGATTGGCCCGGGCCGATTCGCTCGCCTTCGATCTGCACAAGTGGATGAGCCTGCCCTACGGAGCGGGCTGCGTGCTGGTGCGCAACGCGGAGGTCCATCGGCGGGCCTTCGCCCTGACACCTGCGTATCTGACTCACGGCGAGCGTGGCATTACCGCCGAACCGTGGTGGTCCAGCGATTACGGCATCGAACTCTCGCGCGGCTTCTCGGCCCTCAAGGTGTGGATGGAGCTGCTGACCCACGGCGTCGAGACCTACGCCGCGGTGATCGAGCGCAACGTGGCGCAGGCCGCCCTACTGGCTCGGTTGGTGGAGCGGCACCCTGAGCTGGAACTGTGCGCCCCGGTGGCGCTGAACATCGTCTGCTTCCGGTATCACTCCCATGGCCTCGGCCCCGAAACGCTCGACGAGCTCAACGCCGAGCTGCTGATGCGCCTGCAGGAGTCCGGCGAGGCGGTGTTGTCCAGCACCACCTTGCAGGGCCGCACCGTATTGAGATGTGCCATCGTCAACCACCGCAGCATCGACGCCGATTTCGAGCACCTGGTGAAGGTGGTCACCTCGATAGGGCAACGGTTGGTCAACCAGCTTGAGATCTCACCGCGCTAGCGATTGCGTCGACTGGGGAGGCAGTCCGCTTCCCAACCTCCGAGGAACCCGGTCCGACGGCCTCGAGGTCACCCCCATGGCATTCTCGTCGATTCGCGCGCCCGTCCACCCTGCGTTATAGTTTCGGACGTCCTCACAGACGCACGGGGCTATGGCGCAGTTGGTAGCGCGCTTCCATGGCATGGAAGAGGTCAGGGGTTCGAATCCCCTTAGCTCCACGTACGTTGGAATGATTCGAAAACCTGTCCCGCTCGAATGGGGGCAGGTTATTTTTTTGCGCCCCCGAGTGCGGATGCGACCTGCCCCGGGCGCCGCTGTCCACCGGGCTGGGAAGCTCCGCTCAACCAGCGTGGTGGGTGCCGGAGCGTCTGGATCGCCGGGTGCAGTGGCTCATTGGACGTCGAGGGTGTCAGCGGGTCCCTGCAGCAGTTCGGACGGGCAGGTGTACCACGTCAACACTTACCGGCCGCCAGGTGATCCCGGGGATGGAGCGGAGCGGCGCGAACGGGTCCGCTGCTCGTTGCCAAGCGAGTGCGAGGTTGTCCGCGATGAGCGCGGCCTCATCGGGGTGTGCTTGGGTTGCCAGGCCCCGTAGCCGGTCGACGTGGGTGAGCTTGACCGTGATCGTCCAGGTGGCTGTACCCCGGTCGGCGGACTCGCCCACCACCTCGCTTTCCAGGGAGACGATTCGGAACGCATCGGCTTCCATGAGCGCCTCCAGGCCATCGGTGGGCCAGATCAGCCCGGCGAGTTGGTCCAATGCGCGGGCGGCGGGATTAGCCCCCGCATCTTCGAGTGATGGGTCCTCGACAACCGAGCGGGCGCTCGAACCGATCATCACCGTGGTCGCCTCAGCTCGCGCCGCGGCTTTGTCCACCGCCGCTGCGTCGATGATCGAAACCTCAGCGGCAGCGGTGAGGGCCCACGTCTCGCGGTTCCTCCCGCGCTTGGGGCGCGGGGGAGGCGCCTGCGGCTCGGGGTCGGGCAACTCGAAGAGGCCGGGCTCGGCGGGGTTCATGGTGCTCGACCCTACGACTACCGTGCCCTGGGTGAAAACGAGCCGGCATTATGGACTGCTCATCGGTTGCGGTTTTTCGCTTCTCACCGGCCGCCCGCCGCCGGCCGCCGCCCGCCGCCCGCCGCCCGCCGCCGGCCGCCGGCCGCCGTCTGCCGGATTTCGATACGTCCGCGGTTTAACTACACTGGTTCCGTGGAAAACAACCCGCCCGCCGAACCTAGGGCCCAGGATCGCCTCGGGCCGCAGCCGACGCTGCGACGCCACCCTGGCCACTCGCTGTCGCAATCCCGGGCCGCGCTGCTGGAGCGTCTGGAAAACCTAGCGGCCCCGGCCACCATCAACGCGCTGACCGCGGCCACCGGACTCCACGCCAACACCCTTCGCGAACACCTCGACGCGCTGGTGGAGCAGGGGATGGTGCGCCGCCACCGCGCCGCACCCCACGGGCGCGGCCGTCCCGCCTGGCTGTACGCG
>JBBSOW010000142.1:0-7254 GCA_038259365.1 Propionibacteriales bacterium | reverse complement strand
CGACCTCGCCCAGGGGGGCGGAAGTCGGCCCGAGCAGAGCCAGGCGGCGCTCGCCGCCGTCGAGCACGCCATCGGCCACGTCCTGCAGTCCTGAGCGATGCCGCACACCGATCGGAGCGTGAGTGCACCGCGCGGGGTGCGCCTGGCCCTGGACTGGGGCCAGGCGAGGATCGGCGTCGCCGCCTGCGATCCGGCCGGGACGCTGGCCTATCCGGTACAGACGGTAGCCGCCGGGCCCGACGCCCACCGCGAGCTGTCGCGGTTGCTCGCGGAGTACGAGCCGAGCGAAGTGATCGTCGGTTTGCCCCGTTCGCTGGACGGCACCGAGGGGATCGCGGCGGGCAAGATCCGCCAACGGGTGGGGGAGTTCGCCGACTTCCTGCGGGCGGAGGGCCACGACGCCACCATCCGCCTGGTGGACGAGCGGCTGAGCACCGTCACCGCGTCCAGGCGGATGAGCGCCAGCGGGAAGTCGACCCGAAAGCAGCGATCGGTGATCGATCAGGGCGCCGCCATGGCCATCTTGGAGTCGGTCCTCGAGCGCGAGGCGAGCACGGGAATTTCCCCCGGCGAGGTACTATCGTCCCGCCCAGGCTAACGAGAGGCGCCCGTTGTGAGCATGTTCGATCGCGAGGATCCACGTCGTCGCTCCATTTGGGGACGCCACTGGAAGGGCATGGTCGCGGTGCTGGCCTCGTTTGCGCTCTTGATCGGCGGCGGGTTCTTCGTGGTCGATCGTGTGCAGGCCGGCTACCAGGCGTTGACCGCCGTCGAGGATTACGAGGGCGTGGGCGCCGAAGAGATCAAGATCACGATCCCCAGCGGTGCATCGGTGGCAGAGATCGGCGGCCTGTTGCTCGACGAGGACGTCGTCATGAGCGAGGAGGCCTGGACCAAGGCCGCCAAAGCCAATCCCAACGCCACCTTGATTCAGGCCGGGCGGTACCGCCTGCGCACCGAACTGCCCGCCGCGAAAGCGCTGGATATGCTGCTCGATTCCAAGAACCTGGCGATCCAGCGGGTCACCATCCCCGAGGGCTTGCGGTTGAGGGAGCAGCTCGACGTCCTGGCCAAGAACACCAACATCTCCAAGAAGGCCTACGAGAAGGCGCTGAAGAAGCCGAAGAAGCTCGGCCTGCCGAAGGCAGCCGACGGCAACGCCGAGGGCCTGCTCTTCCCCAGCACCTACGACCTGGACGACGACGCCTCGGCCACCGAGGTGCTGAAGAAGATGGTGAGCCAGTACAAGAAGACGGCCAAATCGTTGAAGTACAAGTCGAAGGCCAAGAAGCTCGGCTACAGCCAATACGAGGTGCAGATCGTGGCCTCCATCGTCGAGGCCGAGGTCCGTAGGGACAAGGATCGTGCCAAGGTGGCCCGGGTGCTCTACAACCGCCTCGACGACGGCATGCCGCTGCAGCTGGACACCACCGTGATGTACGCCAACAACAAACGCATCGGCGCCACCACCTCCGACAAGGAGCGGGCAAAGAAGTCCCCCTACAACACCTACGTTTCCGACGGCCTGCCGCCGGGTCCGATCACCGCACCCGGCAAGAAGTCGATGGAGGCCGCAGCCAACCCCGCCAAGGGCGATTGGCTCTACTTCGTTGCGGTGAACCTCGACACCGGTAAGACCAACTTCGCCGACGACGCCAGCGGCCACGCCAAGAACGTCAAGAAGTTCCAGAAGTGGTGCCAAAAGAACAAGGGTAAGTGCTAAAACCAGCCTCAGGCCGGCTGGGCCAACCGGAAAAAGGCGACAAGCTAAAACCTGCCTCACCAGCCTCAGGCCGGCTGGGCCAACCGGAAAAAGGCGACAAGCTAAAACCTGCCTCACCAGCCTCAGGCCGGCTCGGCCAAAACCAGCCTCAGGCCGGCTGGGCCAACCAACAGGACCAGCCTGAGGCCAGGTAGTCCAAAACAGAAAGGCCAAATGCCGAACCAGGACCAGCCTCAGGCCGGCTCGGCCGACGAACGGCGGCCGTGCTGCGCGGTGTTGGGGCGTCCCATCGGGCACTCGCTCTCGCCGGCCCTGCACCGGGCGGCCTACGCCAGCCTGGGCCTGGACTGGGATTACACCGCCCACGACGTCGGCGCGGGCGAGCTGGCCGGTTTCGTCGATTCTCGCCCCGCGAACTGGCGCGGTCTGAGCCTCACGATGCCGCTCAAGGAGGAGGCGCTCTCGCTCGGGCTGGTCGATCCGCTGGCGGCCCAGGTGGGCGCGGCGAACACGCTGGTCTTCGGGCCCCAGATCCGGCTGTTCAACACCGACGTCACCGGACTGGCGGCGGCGGTGCGCGCGACCGGGCAAGAGGTCACCGGCGCCACCATCATCGGCAGCGGCGCCACGGCGCGGTCGGCCTTGGCCTCGCTCGGGCTGCTGGGCTGCTCCAGCGTCACCGTGCTCGCTCGCAGCCTGGACAAGGCGCTGGCGCTCGTCCCACTCGCGGCCGACCTCGGACTGGATTTCGCCACCGCCCGCTTCGACGCCGCCGAGGTGCCCGAGTCCGATCTGGCCGTCTCCACCGTCGTCGCCGGGGCCGCGGATCCGCTGGCCGGAGCCGTGGCCGAACGCAGCCGAATCGTCTTCGACGCGATCTATCATCCGTGGCCGACCCGGCTGGCCCGGGCTGGCGAGCGGGCGGGCCGCGTGGTCCTGAGCGGGCTGGACCTGCTCGCGCATCAGGGCGTGGGCCAGGTGAAACTGATGACGGGTGAAACCGTGGAGGCCGGGCTGCTGCTGGCCGCCGGGCGCGCGGAGTTGGATCGACGCACGACTGTGCACCGGAGCAACTCACTGCCGAGGGGCACATCCGCATGATGAAGCGCTCCAGGTTGATGCCGCTCCGGTTTGAGACAAGGCGAATGAGCACATGCCCAAGAAAACCAACGACGAGCTGAAAGCACGAGCTGTGTGTCTGGTGACCGATCACCAGCAGGAGTCCCCTCGCTGAGTGCCGCGGCAGCTCCAGTGGCCAACAACTCGGAGTGGGGAAGGAACCGGTGCGACGCTGGGTGATCCAAGACCAACTCGATTCGGGGACCCGCGCGGGGATCAGCACCGAAGAGAATGAGGAGATCAAACGCCTCAAAGGTGAGAACCGGCAGCTGCGCGAAGGCGTCCCGATTTTGCGTGCGGCGACAACTTTCTTCGCGACCGAACTCGACCCCCGCAACCGATGATGGCCGGTTTCGTCGACACGATGAGAGCCGAAGGTTACGCGGTCGAGTCGATCTGTCGGGTCCTGCGTGAGCAGGGCTGCCAGATCGCCGCGAGAACCTATCGGGGGTGGTCCAGCGCCGCCCCGGCCGATAGGACGATCACCGACGCCCACGTCGTCGACGCTGTCCGCGATGCCGCGTGGACTATTGACCCGTACGGGCGGCGCAAGCTGGCTCCCGAAGGGTTGTATGGAGGACGCAAGATGACCGCGCTGCTGCGCCGGATGACCGTGCCGTATGCCAGCGCCGGCTCGGTCGATCGGGCCATGAAGACCCTGGGGTTGTCCGGGATCCGCCGCGACGAGACGATCCGGACGACGATCCCCGCCAAAGACGGCAAACGGGCCGGGGATCTAACGTGTCCAGCGCGTTTCTATGCGTGGCTCCCACGTGTTGAGGGATTGATTGCCGCTGGCGCGAACTGCGAGACCATATGCAGGGCCGAAACCGCGCACGCCGTAGTGACGAGCTCGTCGCGGAGGATCGCACCCGTCCCCGGATTTGCACCCGGAGCCAGCATCTGTGCGCCTCCGGGCCATCGTCCAGTGTTGCTCTGCAAGGCGGCGAGTGCTGCCGCAGACTCCCGAAGGGGTCCGACATCGTCGGTTCGCGCCAGTCGACACAGGGCGTGCACGGCGAGTGCAGTGTCGAACGCATTCGGTGCACTCGTCTCGCCCCAGCAGCCATCTGCGTGACGGGTGGCGAGCAGATAAGCATGTGCTGTCTCACACTGGCGGCGGTAGCGTTGGCCGCCGAGGTAGGTGAGCACCCACACGGCGAGCCAGGTCCCGTAGACCGTGCCCCGCCACCACAGCGATGGCCATCCCCCATCGGTACACCGACTGGCAACAAAGTCGCAACCAGAGCGAATGAGCATGTCGTCGTCGTTGCCGATCCTCGTCAGGGCCAGCAGCGCAGAGCAAGTCACAGTGGTGTCGGACCGGGACCATGCAGGCAGGTCTAGGGTGCTCAGCTCTCGCCGTTCATGGTTGTTATAAGTCGCGAACCCGCCATCCGCCTGGCGGTGAGAGAGAAGATACTCCGAGCTCCGCTCGATCAGCCCGGGGGCGGCAGTGATGCCAGCGGCAGCAGCGGCGAGAACCACCCACGCCGTCGAGTCGACGTCCTCGACCACGTCCTCGCGGTATCCCCATCCTCCTGTTGGTCGGGCATGCGCGAGGAGTGTGCTCGAGACCGATCGTGCGGCCGGGCGCGCGGACTTGATCGGGGACAGGATTGTCGCGATGAAGGCGGAGATACATTCGGTGGATCCAACGCTGATTTCTGATGACGCGAAGTCGCGCCACAGCCCTGGTACCTCTGTGCCGAGTCTGCCGACGAGATGCGAGACGCCTGACTCGACTGCACCTCCCGTTCGCCCGGATTGCGGGCGTGAGCGCGTCGACAGCTCAACTAGATCCGCGAGTTCGTTGGCCGTATCGCGCAACTGCACCTTGAGCGCGACACGAAGTGGGTGCCGACGTAGCTGTCCCACGCGGCGGTTTGCGCTTCGCAGGAGCGGGTCAACGAGGCGGAGAACATCGTCAATCGGCTCGTCGGTCCACATGTTCCAGTGACCTCGCGCGCGATCGTCGTCGCGGTCGTGCCAGTCGTCCAGCAGTTGGGTGCATGAGTAGACCGCGACGATGGTGGACAGCGCTGTGGTGTAGTCGCGGTGCTCAGACGCGTCGCGCTTGATCTCCTGGGTACCGAAAGCCAGAACGACAGTCCAGCTCTGGCACTTGGCGTCGAACTGTTCGACGAGTGTCCCCCCGGCTGTCCGGCATGCGTCGTACGCTCCACCGATCAGTGCCTCGAGGTCGCCGTCCGGCATCGCGAAGGGGGCCCGGGGACCCTCATGGAAAAGGTGTCTGCAAATGCAGCCTGACACGTACCGCTCGAGATCGACGATGATCGCCCCCGAATGCGCCCCGATGTAGTCGCCCACCAGAAGTGGCACGCACCAGTAGGACGGAGTCTGACGTGGGTCCATCAAGTCGGCTGGCAGGGGCTGGGTGGGGCGCAGGCGATCTTGGACGCCCGCCCTGATTTCATCCCAGTCGACTCCGTAGTCCCTCTCGGCCACGCGGATGAGGTCCGCGACCATTTGTGTCTGCGCACTGGTCATGGGCAACTGCCTGACACTCGCACCAGGTCGGCGAAGGCGGCATCGGTCACCGTCGTGGCATAGCCCGGTGAGCGACAGACGAAGGCCCATACCACGTCGAGTTCGTCCAATATGGCCATCGCATCGACTCCTGACATGCAGTGGACGTTTCCGAGCAGCGGCTGCCGTCCGGCGAGGAGCGCACTCGTATAGATCCTCGCGGCGGTCTTCCGGCGGCTCACAGGATGGGCCCAGAGGTAGCGTCGGACCACGCGATCCGCCACGAGGGATTCGAAGACCGAGGCATCCGCGGGGCGAGCGGCGGGTGCGCCGAGCAGAAAATCGAGCGTCATGTCCATGTGAAAGTCGAAGTTGACGATCACGTCGACGGGGCGAGGTAGCGCCTCGACAAGGTCGACGTGGTCATCACTCACCCACACCGGCACCCCTGCGGTGACGCTGCACCCAAGCCACGACACGAGCGGTGCACGCAGCCGCTGCTCCTCGGAACAAGTGAAGAAGTCGGCGTCGATCGAGACCACGGCCGTGGGCCGGTGCACCTCTACCAGCGCGTAAGCGGAGGCTCGGTTGGCGGGGCCGGATTCGGCGGTGGGAAAACCACGACGATGACGACGTCATTGATGATGACTACCACGATAACGCGTCTTGCAGAGGCGGCGACTCCTGTGGTGCTCTGCTGGAAGAGATCGAGATCATCGATCGAGGTCGCCATGGATGGTCGCTCCATGGTGACTAGGCGACGGCCCTCAGCCGTCTTTCCTGTCAGTTCATCAGTGGCCAACCGCTTCAGGGTGACATCGTCTACCTCTGACTCATCAAGGTCCAGCACACGCACCTCAGTGATCCGGTTCAAGTTATGTCCGGTGCGCTCACGCACCGAAACCGCCAGGTCACTCAGCGTCGCCGGTGCCTCGCCAAGTTTGAGAATCACAGGATCCTCGGCTCTCGGGCCCCGCTTCTTCTTGAACTTCAGTGGTGACGCGTCGAGGGGCGAGGTGTCTGCCCCCAGCCGTTCAAACATCGCCTCGGTGTCGAACGACCTCAGGGACTCAGCAAGGGTGTCGGGATCCAAGTCCCCTCCCCCTGCAAGCCCCTCCCGCAACAGCTGTCTTTGGTCTTCAGTGAGCGATTTCGCAAGTTCGTCGAGTCTGTCTCTGTCAATGTCCACGAGCCCCAGCCTCACTAATAGCAATGCCAATTACTTTAGTAGATCGTGCTGCCGAGAACAAGAGTTCGACGAGACTCACGTACTATGCCCGCGAAACCTATGCCCGCGCGAAACGGGAACGGTGCCTCAGTTAGGACTGCCCTCGAAAAGCTGGCGGGCCGGGGCATGCTGGATCATGGACGGTGGGCTGTCGATGGCTGCCCGGGTCGAGATCCCGAAGAAGTACGCGACGGCCGGGGCGGTGACCGTCCTCGACGTTGGCCAGGCGGAGCCAATTACGCAGGCAGGACTCTGAGATCCCGAAATCCGTGGCTATCTAATTGAGGGTTGCATCGCCCTTGCGGGCCACCGCCACGACATCGTCGCGGAACTTCTACGATGGGCTTTCGGCATGACAGACATCCTTCCAGCAGGACGGCGCTACCCCCCCCGTTGGTGGACACCGGGTTGTGCGGCTTGTTGGTCTGCCGCGGTCTGGGTTGAGTATTGCAGTTCGAGGGCGACGGGGCTGATTTGTCCGATCGAGGAGTGCCTACGGCGGCGATTTTCGCGCCGCCGCCGCGACGACGACTTCGCCGACCGCTAAGGAAGTACTGATTTTCTTGGGTAGTCGGGGCGTCGTGTGGTGTGGAGCCGGTGACCGCGAAATGATGGGGCATGCATAGTGAGAACCAGCCCAGTTTCACCGATGTCGAGTACGGCAACCGTCGGCGGGTCTCTCGCCGGGAGCGGT
>JBBSOW010000141.1:0-7308 GCA_038259365.1 Propionibacteriales bacterium | reverse complement strand
TGTAGGACGTCGCCAGACATCGGACAACCCACGCTGGCCGCGGATCCCGAACCGCAATTATGACCAGTCGTGCCCGCCGTTGGCCAAGTCCACGCCCAAGTTTGCGCAACTTCGCCAACCACAGGTCAGAATTGGTGTTGGACCTGTTCGCCGTCCTGCCGCGGCCCGAGGTTTCGCCGTTTCTGGCGACGCTGCGATCGGTGCCGACGTAGCGGCGGCATCGTGGTGGCCTGCATCGTCCACTTCTTCGCCAACGCCACCATCGGAGTTCTTGCGGTCGCGCTTGTGCGCTGACGGTTCTGCGACAAGCGCGACAACTGGCGACCAGGCAGTCGGCAAAATGAAGCCGGGCATAAACTCTCATCCCCGCGCGTTGAGCAGACGGCAACCCTTAGGGTGGTTTCGAGCGTCCTCAACGAGTGCGGTTGCCCCAACTGGTGCGAGGTCTGGCCTTCGCTGAGCGATGATGGGAGATTGGTTTGCGCGTAGCTGTCGTGGCTGAGATCTTCCTGCCCGCCATCAACGGCGTCACCCATACGGTGATGCGGGTGTGTGAGCACCTGCGCCAGGAGGGCCACGAGGCCATCATCATCGCCCCGTCATACGGCGGCAAGGTGCCCAAGTCCTACGCGGGGTTCCCCGTCATCACCCTGCCATCGTGGGGCCTGCCGGGTTATCAGGAGCTACGCCTCACCACCGCCCCCCAGTTTCAGCTGGAGTGGATCTTCGAGGACTTCAAGCCCGACGTCGTGCACCTGGCCGCCCCGATCCTGCTGGGCTACCGGGCCGCGCTGGCCGCCGCCCGGTTGCACCTGCCCACGGTGGCGATCTACCAGACCGACATCCCGAGCTTCGCCGCCAGCTATGGCCTGCTCTCCAACACGAACGGGTTGTTGTGGTGGCGGGTGCGCAACACCCACTCCGCGGCCACGATGACGCTGGCCCCCTCCACCGCGGCCCGCAAACAGCTGCTCGATCAGGGCATTCCGCGCGTCGGCCTGTGGGGCCGCGGCGTCGATTCGACTCGCTTCCACCCCGGCAAGCGCGACGACGCGTTGCGGGCGCGGCTCGCCCCGAACGGGGAGAAGCTGATCGGCTACGTGGGGCGGCTCGCCGGGGAGAAGCGGGTCGACGATCTCGCCGTCCTGCGCGATATCCCCGGCACGCGCACCGTCGTCATCGGCGACGGCCCGCGGAACTCCGAACTGCGCGCCAAGCTCCCCAACGCGCGCTTCCTTGGTCAGCTCACCGGTGAGGAACTCCCCCGGGCCCTGGCCAGCATGGACGTCTTCGTGCACCCGGGCGAGCTGGAAACGTTCTGCCAGTCCATCCAAGAAGCGCTGGCCAGCGGGGTGCCCGCCGTGGCGCCGGCCCGCGGCGGCCCGCTCGATCTCATCCAGCCCTCGCACACCGGCTGGCTGTACCAGCCCGGTGATCTAACCGGGCTGCGCAACAGCGTCGTCGATCTCGTGGGCGATGACTTCAAGCGTCAGGCGTTCAGCCGCGCCGCCCGCGAGTCTGTCGCCCATCGCACGTGGGATCAGATGTGCGCGACGTTGGTCGAGCACTACCAATCCGCGATCGCCACCAACCAGCTCGCCCGCCTCGGCTCCTACAGCCAGTAGCTTCCCCGGCCATATCCGTCGCGCTCAGTACGCTGCTGAGCGGGCTCGGGTTGATGGTTCGCGCGCGATTTATGAATCGCGCGCGAGACGCGATATCGAGCGCGCTGCCGCCGTCATTGGCCGAGGTTACGGGTGACCCGGTCGACGAGCTGTTGCAGCACCTCGTTGAATTCGTCGGCGTGCCCGATCATGCCCATGTGCCCACACTCCTCCAGCGTCACGGCGTGGGCGCCCGGCAGCAGTTCGATGATCTGCTGGGTGTGCACGGCCGGAGTGATGGCGTCCTCGCGGCCGCCGATGACCGCGGTCTCGACCCCGGCCAACACCTCGAAGGCTCCGGTCTCATCGACCTCGGAGAAGGCGGGATAAAAGTCGGCGACGACCTCCAACGACGTCTCGGCCAGCATCTCGCTGACGAACTCGACGTAGCTGGCGGGCACGTCGTAGCCGAAGGCGAGCTGTTTGGTGGCGACGAAGCCCAGATCCGAGCCCGCCCGCCGGGACTTGTCGACGAGGTTGGGGATCCGGTTGAGCGCCGCCATCAGCGGAGTCGCGACCTTGGTGAACGTGCTCCCCGGGATGCCCTTGATCGGGGAAAGGTCCGCGAGCGCGGCCGCGGTGCACAGCAACCCGACGCCGAGTATCCGGGTGCCGAACAGCTCTGGCCGCGTCCTGGCCAGGTTCATGATCGTCATGCCCCCCATGGAGTGGCCCATCAGCACGATCGGGCCGGTGGGCACCAGCTCCTCGAGCACCCGAGCCAGATCCCTGCCCAGCTGCGGGATCCGGCAGTGGGCGGCAACGGATTTCTCCGAGCGGCCGTGGCTGCGCTGATCGTAGAGGACCAGGCGGGCCTGGCCGCGGAAGTGTTCGCGCTGGAAGTGCCAACAGTCCATGCTCAACGCGTACCCGTGCACCATGACGATGGTGAGCTCGGGGTCGGCCCGCGTGCCGGGAGGTGCCGGATAGGCCTCGGCAGGATCCACCTCGGCGTACAGCGACAACCCGTCATCGGCCACGACGCGGGTCACGTCACCGCGCAGCTGGAAGAAGACGTCATTCGCCTCGGGCCCGGGTTTGCGCACCCGGGAGGCGACGACGCGTCGTTCCAGCTCGAACCCGGCGGCCACCCCGCCGGCGGCGAGCGCGGCGAGGCCGGCCACCAGCCCGATGCCGCGGCTGAGGGTGCTGGGGCCGCGCATCCGGCCGAGGCCGATTGGGCGCATCGTTTTCGACGACATCGGTGTGGACGGCATCGTGCCGGTCAGCTCCCGTCGGGGTGGTGTCGATAGACCCGCGGGACGCGTGTTCCGATGCGGGTGATGATTTCGTACCCGATCGTGCCACAAACCTCCGCCCAATCCTCCGCGGTCAGGCCCCCGCGCCGGCCAAACAGGGTGACTTCTTCGCCGACTTTTACCTCCTCTGCACCGAAATCGACGACGAACTGATCCATGCACACCCGACCTCGGACGGGGAATCGGCGTCCCCGGCATTCGACCTCGGCCACCGAGCTGGCGTGGCGGGGGATGCCGTCGGCGTAACCCAGCGGGATGAGCCCGAGCCGCGTGGGGTTCTCGCTGGTCCAGGTGTGGCCGTAGGAGACCCCCGCGCCGGCGTCGACGCTGCGCACCGCGACGAGTTGCGCTCGCAGGCGCATGACCGGCAGCAGGGTGATGCCCGCCAGCTCGGCCAGCCCGGGGCCGGGCTCGATCCCGTAGCTGGCGATGCCCGCCCGCACGAGGTCGTAGCGCAGGTCCGGATGCACCATGGCCGCCGCGGAGTTGGCCAGGTGCCGCAGCCTCGGACGTAGCCCAGCCTCGGCCGCGACGGCGAGCGCCCGCTCGAAGGCCTGCTGCTGAGCCACGAGCGAGGGATGCCCCGGCTCGTCGGCCGCGGCGAGATGGGACCACACCCCGACGACCTCGACGAGGCCATCGGTCTCGGCCCGTCCCGCTTCCCGGCAGAACCCTGGCCACTCGGCTGCTGGCACCCCGTTGCGGCTCAGGCCGGTGTCGATCTTCAGGTGGATGCGGGCGGTCCGTTCCGCTGCGCGCGCGGCCTCGACCACCGCCGTCAGGGCGTTCGGAGCCGAGACCGAGACGTCGACGTCTCGGGTCACGAGAGCACCCAGATCGGCGCTGGGGCCGTACAGCCAGCAGAGCAGCCGTCCTCGATCCCCGTCGGCGCGCAGCGCCAGCGCCTCCTCGGGCGTGGCCACGCCGATCCACTCGACCCCGGCGCCGCGGGCGGCGCGGGCGCTGGCGAGCATGCCGTGGCCGTAGCCGTCGGCCTTGACCACGGCCATCAGCGTGGCGGGGGCGGCCAGGCGGGAGAGGGTGCGCAGGTTTTCGGCGTAGGCGGGTAGGTCGATGACGGCCGACGCCGTGACGGGATCGATCATGCTCATCCGAGCGTCGCCGCCAGCCTGGCCACGGTCGCGGGAATTCGGGCGGCCAACTCCTGCGGCGGCCACGGACCGGGGTTGACTCGTGCGGTGATCGCCTGGAGCGAGGCCCCGACCACTCCGGCATGCGCGGGGCTGAGGCCGCCGGCCAGCAGTGCCCCGCAGAGGCCGGCCAGCACGTCGCCCGAGCCCGCCTGCCCGGTCCAGGCGGGCCCAGGCACCGCCAGCTCGACGCTGGGGGAATCCGGGGTCGCCACGTACTGACTGGCCCCCTTCAGCAACACCGCGGCCCGGGTCTGCTCGGCGGCCCGGTGGACGTGGGCCAGCGGATCGGCCTCGACGTCCTCGCGGGCCACGCCGAGCAGGCGCGCCAGCTCACCGGCGTGCGGGGTGAGTAGGCACGGTTGCTCGACGGCCTCGTCCAGGGCGGCGATGGCGTCGGCGTCGAGCACGAGGGGGTCCCCGGTCTCCAGCGCGGCGCGCAGCGTCTGGCGGGCATCGGTTCGATCCCCCCATCCCGAGCCGAGCAACCGCGCCTGCACCCGGCCGTCGGCGGCGACGACGTTCGGCAGCCGCGAGATCACCGCCCGGGCCACCTCCGCGCCGCCCAGGCAGCGCAGCATCCCGACCCCGGCGTGGGCCGCCCCGAGATGGGCCAGCACGGCGGCGCCAGGATAGTCCGCCGATCCGACGTCTAGCCCCAACACCCCGCGGCTGTACTTGTGCGAGGTGGGGCCCGGTTCGGGCAACCGCTCGGCCACGTCGGCGTCCTCCCAGGCGCGCAGGGCAGGCTCGTCGAACCCCAGGCCGAGATCCACGAGCTGGATCCGCCCGCACGCCTGGCTCGCCGGCTGGGCGAGGTGGCAGATCTTGTAGGCGCCGAGGCTCACCGTGTGGGTGGCCAGGAAACCCGATCCCGCGAGGACGCTGTCGGCGGCCATCCCCGAGGGTAGGTCCACCGCGAGCACGTCGACGCCGGCGTCTCGGCAGGCCGCGGCCAGCTCGGCCGCCCCATCGGGCAACCCCGCTCGTCCGCCGATGCCGAACAACGCGTCGAGGACCAGCCGGACCCGGCCCGTCGCGACCAGTTCGAGGGCCGCCGCGTGCTCGATCCGGCGGCCGCCGGCCGCCCGCAGGGCCGACCAGCCGTCGGGATGCAACCGCTCCCCCACCACCGAGACCGCGACCCCACGCCTGGCCAACCGGGCGCCGGCGAACAACCCGTCACCGCCGTTGTTGCCCGCGCCGCACACCAGCAGCACCCGCGCGCCGCTGACCCTGCCGGGAGCCAGGAGGGTCAACGCGGCCTGGGCCAATCCGGCGGCGGCGCGCTGCATGAGCGAGCCGACGTCGGCCAGGGATTCGGGGCCGGCGGGATCGCGGCCGAGTCTGGCGAAGGCTCGCCCCTCGGCCTCGCGGATCTGCTCGACGGTGTAGGCGGTGCGCATCAGGCCTCGCAGACCACGAAGGCGGTGGCGAGCCCGGCGTCGTGCGAGATCGACAGGTGCACCGTGGCGATCCCCAGCTCCGCGGCGCGTTCGGCCACGGTGCCCGACAGCTCAAACCACGGCGCACCGGACTCGCGGCGGCGCACCTCGGCGTGCTGCCAGGACAAGCCGCCGGGGGATCCCAGCGCCTTCGCCAGGGCCTCCTTGGCGGCAAAGCGCGCCGCCCGTGAGCTCAGCGAAAGCTCCGCCTCGGCGGCGGTCAGGATCTTGCGGGTGAACCCGGGACGGCGGGCTTCGGCGGCCTCGAACCGCTCCACCGAACAGACGTCTAACCCCACGCTGACGATCACCGAATCTCCTGCACGATCTGCTGCCCGCCCGCTCTGTCGTGTTGCTGCATTCTGACCGGTCCAGTTTAGACCCCCCGCGCGACCCGCTGCCGGTTGCCCAGCTGGCTCCTTGCGGGGTCGGTTTGCGGGTCCGCGGCGGCTCGATAGCGATTAAGATGATCTGGTAAACACCCGCTGGCCCACACGACAGCGCTGGAGGTAGCCACCATGGCGGTAGCAAAGGAAAGGCGCGCGCTGGATGCCGTCCGCATCCTGACGGGGCCAAGCCCGGTCCCGATCAGCGACATCCTGCAAAAGCCGTATCTTCCCGAGGGTTTCACCGCCGACCCCCTGCCCGACGGTTGCGAGCTGGAATCGCCGATCGGCGGCTACGGCAATGCCGAGCGCTACCTGTTGAACCACGACGCGGGCGTCCCCACGTCGGTGGCGGGCGACGCGGCCAGTGTGGGCGAGGACGAGATGGACGCGTTCCGGCGTTCCAGCCTCGACCTCACGATGCAGGGCGGGGTTACCTCCGGCGTGGTCTACCCCCTGGCCGTCTGCGAGCTGGCCACCCAGTTTCGCTTTCGCAGCGTCGGCGGATCTTCGGCGGGCGCGATCGCCGCCGCCCTGACGGCCGCGGCGGAAATGGGACGCAGCCAGGAGATGCTGAACGTCGCCGAAGCCCGGGCCGTCGAGCCCGACAGGTTTCGTCGGGGGTTCGTCGGGATGAGCGATGTCGTCGATTGGTTGACCCAACTCCACGCTGGCGACACCAGTGCCGATCAGTACCGGCTGGCCAAACTCTTTCGGCCCAACGGCCACTCGTACAGCCTCTTCTTAGCCCTCGCGACCGGACTGAAGCGACGGTGGTGGGCCTTTCCCATCGTGCTGATCGTCGGGTTGGGACCGGTCGCCACGGTCGGCACCGTCTTGATCGCGCTGATCTCCTTCGTGCTCATGGCGCGCCTGGGGGCCGGGCTCGCCGGGAACAACAGCTTCGGCTTCGGTTCGGTGCTGCTCGACGGTCTGTGCTCCCTGGTCTTTGTCGCGGGCACCCTCACCGCCGTCAGTTCCACCGGTCAACTCCGGCGTCGGCTGACCAGGTGGCTGGATAACCGCCGACGGGCCTCCGAGCCGTCGTGGCTCACCAAGCTGCGAGGGGTGGCCAGCACCACCAAGCCCGAAGAACCCGACCCCGGATGGCTGCTACTCGGGTTGCTCGGGATGGTGATCGGGTTCATCGGTCTCGCGGCCCGATCGGGTCAACTCCCGGCGGCGGCGATCGTCGGGCTGGCGAGCCTGCCGATCTATCTGCTGCTGTGCGGCGGCACCTTCTGGGTCATCCTCAACAACGTTCGCGAACAGCAGTACGGGATGGTCAGCGGGGCGAGCGGACGCCCGCACCGGGATTGGCTCGACGATCTGGCCGGGGTTCCCGAGGGGGAGAACGACCAGGCGATCACGCCGTGGCTCTCGGGCACGCTCAGCGCGCTGGC
>JBBSOW010000140.1:0-7351 GCA_038259365.1 Propionibacteriales bacterium | reverse complement strand
ATCGCGTTCTCGGTCGCCTCGGCCCCGCCGTTGGTGAAGAACACCTTGTCGAGCCCCTCGGGCGCGACCTCGGCGATGAGCCTCGCTGCCTCGCTGCGGGACTCGTCGGCGAAGCTCGGCGCGATGGTGCACTGGCGCGCGGCCGCCTCCTGGATGGCCGCGACCATCCTCGGGTGCTGGTAGCCGATGTTGACGTTGACGAGCTGGCTGGAGAAGTCGAGGTACCGCCTGCCCTCGAAGTCCCAGAAGTGGCTGCCCGATGCCGCCGCGATGGGCATCGGGTTGATCAACCCCTGCGCCGACCAGGAATGGAAGACGTGGGCCCGGTCATCGCGGGCGACGGCGGCGCCCCGCTCGGGGTCGGGCTGGATCCGGGGCTCGGCGAACACGGTCACGGCAGGCCTCTCATGTCTCGTGGTGCGGTGCAAGGAGTGTTGGGCGGCGCTCAGAGGTCGGGCTTCTGGATCGAGCGGGGCGTCAGTCCGAGGCCTCGAACATGGGCAGCGATCTCGCCTAAGGGTGCGACCCAAATGTCGTCACTGGAAACGACCTCGCCCATGAGTTCGGAGAGGGCTGCTGCTCGCGCCGGGCGACCGCTGAGGAAGGGGTGGTTCGTCAGTACCCAGCATCCACCTGCGTCGCGTAGTGCGTGAAACTCCAACCGCCACAGCTCGACTGCCTTGGCCGGGGTCTCAATCAGGCCCGACCCGGTGATGTCGGGCAGGAAGCAGTACTGCTCCCAGTCGTCCAGTGCCCACTGGATCGGGATCTCAACGAGCGAGGCTGCGTCGACGGCGAGCTCGTAGGGGGTGTCAGCATCCATCAGCGACGAGTCGTAGGTGAACCCGCGCTCCACCAGGAGGGCCGGAGTGCGCCAGGAGAGGTCCCACATCGGGGCGCGGTAGCCCGTCGGTCGAATGCCGGCAACCCTGTCGAGGGCGTCGAGCCCGCGGTCTAGTGCTTCGATCTCCTCCGACTCGCTGAGGGCGGTTGGCTGCTCGTGCAGGTAGCCGTGATGGGCGATTTCGTGGCCCGCGTCGACGATTCGACGTACCGTGTCCGGGTAGCGGATTGCGGTGTACCCCGGAACGAAGAACGTTGATGTGATGTCATGTTGCGCGAGCAGGTCAAGGAGGCGCGGCACTCCGACGAGTGGTCCGTAGGCCTGGTGGCTGATCACGCTCATCCGGTCCGCGGTGCCCGGAGACCCCCACAGCACTGCGGACTCCGCGTCGACGTCGAAGGTGAAAGACGCGCACGCCTGCGCCCCGCCGGGCCACGTGACCGAGCCCGCCGCGACACCGACTGGGGCGCCTCCATCCACGTTGCTCATGCGCGCACCGAGAAGAGGCTGACGAGTTCAAAAGCGAGGTGTGCTGCTGCCACCGCCGTCACCTCCGCGTGGTCGTAAACAGGTGCCACTTCGACGATGTCCGCGCCAACGAGCCGAAGGTCGCTCATCCCCCGCAAGATGGCGAGCAGTTCCCGGCTCGTGAGCCCCCCTGCCTCAGGGGTGCCGGTGCCGGGCGCGAACGCCGGGTCGAGCACGTCGATGTCGATCGACACGTGCACCGGTCGGTCGCCTACCCGAGCCCGGACTCTTTCGACCACTCCTGACACGCCGATGGTGTCGAGGTCCCGGGCGTGGATACAGGTGAATCCGAGTTCGGTGTCGTCCAGCAGATCGCGGCGGTCGTACAGTGATCCGCGGATCCCCACATGGGCGGAGTGCCCCTTGGCGATCAGTCCTTCTTCGGAGGCCCGGCGGAAAGGGGTTCCGTGAGTGCACGGCGCTCCGAAGTAGGTGTCCCACGTGTCCAGGTGAGCGTCGAAGTGAACCAGTGCGATCGGTCCGTGGGCCGCGTGCACTGCACGCAGCAGAGGCAGAGAGATCGTGTGATCCCCACCCAGAGCGACGAACGGCCGCCCTGCAGGGCCGATGAGCTCGGTTGTGGCTGCGGTGATCGCCTCCAACGCTTCCGGGATGTCAAACGGGTTGGCGACGATGTCCCCGGCGTCAACAACTTGGGACATCTCGAAAGGGCTGACCTCCTGGGCCGGGTTGTAGGGCCGGAGCAACCGAGAGGCCTCGCGGATAGCTGATGGCCCGAACCTCGCGCCAGGGCGATACGTCACCCCGGCATCGAATGGGACGCCAAACACCGCGATGTCGAAGTCCGGCACATCCTCACGGCGGGGCAAGCGCGCAAATGTTGGGAACCCTGCATACCTAGGGGAATGTCTCCCATCGACCGGGCCCACCCTCCCGTTGGCGTAGTGCACGTACTCCTCGCTCATCGGACGCACTCCCCTTCTAGACCCGGCCACGTGTGAAGCCACCGTTGACCTGAACAACCTGACCGACCATCGACCCGAGACGGTGGTCAGCGAGCAACGCAACCGCTGCCGCGATCTCCTCGGGTGCGCCGATCCGTCCCAGTGGTATGCCGCTCGCATACTGTGCCCGCATCTCCGCGCCGGTCACTTCGGCGGCCTCGGCGTCGACCAGGAGTTGAGGGGTGTCGATGACTCCCGGCGCGATCGCGTTGACGACGATTCCCTCCGATGCCAGCTCGCGCCCCAACGTCTTGGTCAGGGAGATGAGCCCGGCTTTCGAAGCCGCGTAAGCGGTCGCGCCAGGCCACCCGGTGACCCCCCATTCGCTCGCGAGGATCACGATTCGACCTTCACCGAGGGAACGCATCCCCGGCAGGACGGCCTGGATGAGGTGGAACGTTCCGCCGAGGTTGGTGTCGATGACCCGCCACCAATCCTGTTCGTCGTCTTCGGTCAGGGGTGACATGGACATGTAGGCGTGGTTGGCGACGAGGATGTGGATCGGTCCAAGGCGGTTTTGAACGCCCTCGACCATCCGGGCGACAGCGACGGGGTCGCTGACGTCGCCGACCGCTGTCACCCCACCGAGTTCTTCAGCGAGAGCAGTCAGCTCTTCGCGTGGGGAGAGGTCGTTGAGCGCCACGACCGCTCCGTCAGCGGCAAGTCGCCTGGCGTGGGCGACGCCCATGCCCTGTCCGGCCCCGGTGATGAGTGCGACACGACCTGTGAGGTATCCCGCCATCTCAGATCACCGCCCCGGCATTGGGGTTGAGGATCTCGCCAGCACAGAAGGTGCCTTCCTCCACGAGCCACGCCACGCACAGGGCGACTTCCTCGGGGGAACCCAGCCGCCCTATCGGCAGCGTCCTGAGGTACTCCGCGGCCCGCCACGGCGAGTCCGCTGCCAGGAGTGGGGTGTCGGTTGGCCCAGGGGCGACCCCGTTGACACGGACGCCTTTTGGCGCGACCTCCGCGGCGAGCGAGCGCATGAAACCGATAGTGGCGCCCTTGGCGGAGGCGTAGTGGGCATCGCCGTCGCCACCCCCGATCGCGAGTTCGCTCGTGATCGCGACGATGTTGCCGGTTCCGCGTTCAAGCATGTCGGGTAGGACGCTCTTGCACAGGTTGCGAAGCCCTCCGAGGTGAACACGGAGCATGGTGGTCCACTGCTGAAGTGAGATCTCGCTGATCGGGGCCATCGCGTAGTGCCCGGCGACCGACACCGCCGCGTCGATCGGCCCGAGGCCGTTGCGGAGAGTATCGATGGCGGCGGCCACTCCCGAGGCGTCGGTGACGTCGACCATGGCGCTCATTTCGCACCGGGGACTATCTACAAGGTCGAGGCCGCCCACCCGCCACCCCCGCGAAGTCAACTCGTTTGCGATGGCGGCGCCGATGCCGCTGGCAGCACCTGTCACGACCGCAACCCTGTTCCGGCTGGCTGGGTCGCGGATGGGGTCAGGCTCAGTGTTCATTCGCCAACCGTCTCTCTCCGCCGAAGGTCCGCGTCTTCGTCGGACTCCTCTTCCGCATCGATGAGGGATGCCGGGACGAGACGGTCGCGAACGCTGAGATAGATCGCCAACCCAATCGCTCCCAGGACGAGCACCGCCAACCAGACTGACCAGTCGAGGTAGCGCTGGCCGTCGTACACGGGGCGCGGCCAAGAGATGTTGAGGAACTGCAGGACCGCCCAAACCATCGCGATGACGGCAATCACGGGTGTGAGGCGGCCGAGGGTGAAGGGGCCGTCCCGCCACGCGCCTCGGACCAGGGCGACGACGAAGCCCACCAGCGGGAAGAGGAAGGCCAGGTAGAACCCGCCGGAGGTGAAGTTCACCATGATCGTGTAGACGTTCTCGGCAACGCGGCTCAGCAGTAGAAGGGCCATGCCGATGACTGTTGTCACAAGGATGGCGTTGACCGGGATGCGTTGACCGGTGCTCAGTTTGCCGAGGACGCGAGACCCGGGAAGGGCTTCGTCCCGGGCGTAGGACCAGATGACGCGTGAGGCGGATGTCTGCAGCGCCAGGAAGCTCGCGACGAAGCCGATGAGGAACAGGATCTCCACGGGTTTGGCGATCGAGGGGCCGAGCGCGCTTGTCAGAGTCTCGTAGACGGGGTCCGCTACCTCTCCGGAGGCCACCGCGCCCAGGTCGGGGATTGCGAGGATGATCGCGAGACTGGAGTACATGACCACGATCGCGATCAGAACGATGAAGGAGATGACGGCTTTGGGCAGGTTGCGCCGCGGCTCGTGAACTTCCTCAGCGATGGCGCCAGCGCTTTCGAACCCTACGAACGACCACCCGACGAACATGACGGCAACGAGGAAGGGTCCGGAGATGGCGAAGTAGCCTCCGGCGCCGCCGTTGCCCTCGGTGAGAACGGAGAGCGGGTTGACTCTGTGGGCCAGCAAAAGCCAAGTGCCAAGACCGAGAGAGCCGACGACCTCCGCGATGATGCTTGCCGTCATGAAGATCTTCAGACCTCGGCGGCCGATCAGGTTCAACCCGGTGGCAAGTAGCAGAATCACCAGGGCGATGAGTGCCCTCGTGGTGCCAGTAGGCGCGTCGCTCCCCGCGATGTTGGCGACGAACCCGGCTGCGCCCAGGCCAACGGCCACCATGGCGATGACCAGGGTCCACATGTACGTCCATCCGGCGAACCAGCCATAGCCGCTCCCAATGAGCCGGCGGGACCACTGGTAGATCGACCCCTCGAGCGGCCAGCGTGAGACAAGCATGGCGAAGACGAAGGCAACGAGCAGCTGACCGCCAAAGACGACGAGGAAGGCCCACCAGAAGCTCGGTCCCGCCGCGCCGATGGCCAGCCCGAAGATGCCATAGAGGGCGACGATCGGCGAGATGAAGGCGAACGCGAACGCGAAGGACGACCAGAGGGAGAACTCGCGTTTGAGCACGTGATCGGGGTTGACGGTCTGCGACATGTGGAGCCTCCGGTGTGCGGGCGCTGGTGGTGAAGCTAGGGCCTACGGTGAAGGCTCGAGCGATCGTCGGGCAAGGGCTCGGGTGACAGAAGGTGCCGAGTCACAACTCACGGCATGGTGGTTGTGCGAAAGTCCAACCGTCTGGCGCCGCTAGGTCTACATTCGCCCCATGGTTGAGGACCTCGCGACGTGCACGGTGGCCCACCTGATCGGTGAACCAGGCCTCGGCATCTCCTTGGTCACGTCCGGAGCCGACCTCACCCGCCCGATCCGATGGGTGCAGACGACCGAGCTCGTCGACCCAAAGCCATACCTGCGCCACGACGAGCTCGTGTGCACCGTGGGCTCGTCGCTGTCATCCGCCGCCGCGATCCAGACTTTCGTTGAAGCGGTCGCGGGCTGCGCCGCCGCCGTGTGCTTCGGCCTCGGTGACGTCCATGAGCGCCCACCAAAGGGCCTGGTTGAGACGTGTGAAAGGGCGGGCCTCCCACTGCTCACGTTGCCATATGGGATCGCCTTCTTGGACATCGCTGACGTCGTCGACAGGCTCCGGGGTGAAGCCACGGAGGCAGAAGCGCTCGGTCGAATCATCGAACTCATTCAGTCTGGTTTGGCCCGGCCGCAATCGTTGCGCGACGTACTCGCCGAGCATTCGCTCGAACCTGTTGCTCTCGTGGTAGCGAGCTGGCCTCGCGGATCAGCAGCTAACTTGATCGGTCATTTCGAAGCAGGACTGGTGGCAGAGACCAGCGAACGCACCGTGACCATCTCAGGCTCGCTGGCCCCGGTCCTCACCGCCGCCCGGTCCACAACGCTGCGCTGCGGTTTCGCCGACCCTGCGGACCTAGCAGACCTTGGCTCAGCGCTCTTCACCTCGCAACTGGCCCTGGCAGCGGCTCCCGTAGGTGGAGAACCCTGCGGCCCCGACGACGTGACATCGTTCGCGCTCCTGCTCGATGGGATCCCCGAGGCGCGGTTGCGGCCCTTTGTCGTGCACCTCATCGAGCCCTTGATTGCTGCAGGGGACCACGCCTCACCGACCTACCTGGAAACTCTCCGTACATTCCTTGAACAGGATCTCTCCGTGGGTCGGACCGCGAAGGAGCAGTTCCTCCACGTCAACACTGTGCGCCACCGGCTCTGGATCATCAAAGGACTCACCGGCAGAGATCCCTTCGTCACCACAGACCTCCTCGCGTTAGCCGTCGCTGTTCAGGCGCACGACCACAACCTCCGGCGCCGATAGCTCCACCTCGATCGGAGGGTACCTACCTCCGCGCGACCTTCGCGCACCTATTCCTCATCGACGACCAGCAAGGACTGACGCGGCTCCCCCTGTGGCGGCATAGCGAGATCTCAACGATCCGTGGGGTGCCTCAGGTTGTGGCAGAGTCGAGTTCGACGATCGTGGCCCCCCCAACCACCAGTGCACTGATGTCCTCTTGTAGTGGAGCTGGCCTGGGCACGCCTGAGAATCGTGTTCTAGGTCGATGTTGAATGGGACCAGAGCCCACGGTCTCTTTCGGTGCACCAACGCATCGCCCGTACAGTCATTCCATTGCGACACAATGGTACTCACCCATTCGACAGACCGGACAGCCCCGCAGATCAAGCGTCGACCCAGGTAGCCTCACCAAATGGTGTAGCAGTCCCAGATGTCCAGGGGAGACGCTTGGTGTCCTCGCAGACGGCGTTGCCGCCCTAACATTGAGACATGGCCCACAGCTCGCGTGTCCGTAGCTCCAACACTTCTCGGCGCGTCGGAGTCGTTACCTCCTCTCGTCCTGACCCCGCCGCCTGGAAGACCGCTCTCGACCTCGCGAGCGGGGATGCCCGCCGCCTCACCGTTCTCTCCCCGACCGAAATCCTTGTCGAGCGGACCGTCCGCCACCGCTGACCCCGAGGTTGCCCTAGGCGCCGCGAATCCGGGGGCTGGACCTCGGTCACTCGCGGCGCTATGACGCACCTTTGGTTTACCGCCCGGCCGGTCAGGGACGCAGCGCCGGTGGCATGCGCGCACCTCTGCTCCCCGTGGTCGCTGCGTCCCCGCGGCGTATATCCCGT
>JBBSOW010000139.1:0-7353 GCA_038259365.1 Propionibacteriales bacterium | reverse complement strand
CGCTGCGAGATCAGGTAGATCACGAGGCCGCTGACCAGCGAAAAGAGGGGGCCCGCCAGCGCTTCGATCCCCGCCTCGGCGCTGGTCAGCTCCCCGACCGCGCCAGCGCTGCTGCTGCGGACCTCGGCGCCGCCCGCCAGCACCCAGCCGACGATTCCGTGCGCGTATTCGTGGGCCTGGACGGTGATGAGGGCAGCCCCGGCCGCCGTCGCTCCCCGGCGGACAATCTGGGCCTTGGACATCTGCTCCCTCCTTCTGTTGCAATGCCCACGATGCTAACGAATTCCCGCGTGCCCGGGCCCGAGAACTCCTCGATCGTTCTCGCCTCCCTAGAATCTTCGCATGGCGCAGCGACAGGTCTTGTTCATCAACCATGCGGACTACGAGACCGGCGGCCACGCCGCCACCGGGCTGAGTCGAGCGGGAATCCCCACCCAGCGTCTATCGTTTCCCACCCAGGCGCCCCCGCTCGACGAAGTCGCCGGAATCATCGCCTTCGGTGGTGAGATGGCGGCCGACCAAGTCGAACGGTTCCCCTCCCTGGCGGTGACGATCGACCTGCTGAAGCGAGCCACCGAGGCGGACATCCCCGTCCTCGGCCTGTGCCTGGGCCATCAGATGCTCGGCATGGCCCTCGGCGCCACTCTCCACGTCGGCTCGGTGAACGAGGTGGGCCTGCACCCGGTCCAGGTCCTGACGGCCGACCCCTATCTCGGGCACCACGTCGGCGAACTGACCGCCATCCAGTGGCACACCGACACCGTCGAACTGCCCGCGAGCGCGACCCTGCTGGCGACGAACAACACCTGCGCCAACCAGGGCTTTCGCCACGGATCGGCCGTCGGGCTGCAGTTCCACCTGGAGGTGGACCGCGAGATCCTCGACCTGTGGCTCGACGAAAAGGGCATGCCCGCCGAGCTGGCCGAGGGTGAAACGGGTGAGCAGCTGCGGGCGAGGTTCGCGGCGAGCACGGAGCTAACCGAGACGGCGGCGACCGGTTTCGCGGCGTTCGCCGACGATGCCCGCCAGCGAATCGGCTGACGGGGCAGCTAGAGGGTGGAGCCACCTTGGGGATTCGAACCCCAGACCTACGCTTTACGAGAGCGTCGCTCTACCAACTGAGCTAAGGCGGCAAAGCCGGACCTGAAGCGCCTTACGGCTGCTTGGCCAAGCGAAAGGCAACTATACGGTCTCCGTCATGGCGGTGCCACTCGCGTAACCAGAGCGAAAACCCAGGCACCGACCTGGCAGGCTGTCCGGCGTGAGTCCTACCCCGCCAGCGCCGAACGCCGAGGACTTCGAGCGGGTGAGCACGCGCGCGGCGCTGGCCGCCAGGGCCGAACCCCACGCCGCGGCGGGTATCGACCCGTGGGTGCGATGGTGCCTGCCGGCCACGCTGTCCGAAGCGGCGATCGTCTGCCACGACGTCGCCCTGATCCCGAGAGCGGGCCGGTTTCGGGGGTTCTGGGTGCACCCTCTCGCCCCCACCTCGAGCCGGCCCGAGCCGGAACGCATGCGTCTGGCGTTCCACGCGCTGACCGAGCTGCTCCCCGTCGGGGAGGTCCTGCGGGTCTCGGTGCCTCGAGCTCACGCCGACCTGGCCCCCGAGGTTTTGCCCGTCACTGTGCGGGGCGGTGGTTGGGACTGGATGTGGACCACCGGCGCGCCCGACGCGGCAACCGCGTGGCCGCCCAGCGAGCAGACCGGTGAGTACCGCCTCGTCGAGCTGGACGACCTCGACGACGCCGCGGAACTTATCGCCTTCACCACCGAACACAATCCGCGCGTTTGGGCCCGAATCGGCACGGGCACCGTGGCGCACTGGGTCGGCCTGCGCGATCAATCGGGCGCGCTCGTGGCCATCGGCGGCGCTCAACGAGAGGACAATGGCGTGGCGCATCTCGTCGGCATCCTCACCCATCGGGGGCTGACCGGCCGGGGGTTGGGCACCCGCATCACCCGCGAGATGACCACTTGGGCCATCGACGACGGCGGCGTCTCCACGCTGGGGGTGTTCGCGGATTCCTTGGCCGCCGTTCGGCTCTACACCGGCTGACGGCCTAGGGTTTGCAGACCGTCTGATCGGGCGGTACGACGCCCTCGGTCAGGTACTTGACCACGAGGTCGTCGACGCAGGCGCTGTTGCCGCCGTAGGTGGCGTGGCCCAGCCCGTCGAACGTCACCAGGACCCCGGATTCGAGCTGCTTGGCCATCGACACCGCGTACTGGTACGGGGTGGCGGAATCCCCGGTGCTCCCGATGACGACGATGGGCGGGGCTCCGGGGCCGGTAATGGTCTTCACCCCTCCCACGGCCGGGACGGGCCACACCGGGCACTGGACCTCGGGTCCGAAGTATTCGCCGAAGATGGGCGCCTTCTTCTTCGCCGTCTGCCAGTCCTGTTCCGCTCCGGCCAGCCCACTATCGGGCCTATCCAGACACGAGACCGCGGGGAAGGCGAACAGCTGTTCGTCGTACTGCCCGTCGGCGTTGCGGCCGTTGTAGGAGTCCGCGAGCAGCTGCAGCGTCCCACCGTCGCCTTGGCGCGCCTCGTTTACGGCCTTCAAGAGCGGGGTGAAGGATCGCTCCCCTCCGTAGAGGGCCACCACGACGCCCAGGACGGCCTCGGATTGGGTCACCTTGCGCTGGCGCTGCTCGTCGGTCGCCAGATCGATGAGCTTGGTGGGGATGGGTTGCACATCGGCGCGATCGAAGAGATCCGTCACCGCGGCGAGCACCGCTTCGGTGTCCTCGCCGAGCGGGCACCTCTGCGCCACACACCAGTCCGCGAAGTTGTGGAGCGCGAGGTCGAAGCCCTGCGCCTGGATGATCGAGTGGTCGTCGGTGATGTTGATCGCGCTGTCCAGCACCATCTTCTCGACGCGGTCGCCGAACAGCTGGGCGTAGGTGGCGCCGATGCGGGTGCCGTAGGAGTAGCCGAGGTAGTTCAGCTTGGGATCGTGGACGAGCTCGCGAAGCAGGTCCAGATCGCGGACGGTCTCTTCGGTCGAGATGTGCTGCAGGAGCGTCCCGGACCTCTCGAGGCAGGATTGGCCGAATGATCGGCTCATGACGATCAGCGCCTGCTCCTCGGCCCTGTCGTCGGGGGACATGTCGATCTCGGTCAGCGCCTCGACGTCCCGGCCCTGGAAGCACCGCACGGGGGTCGATCCCCCGGTGCCGCGAGGATCCCAGCCCACGATGTCGTAGGCCTCCAAACCGGCGGAGCGGAAGTAGGAGACGAGTTCTTGGCCGGATCCGCCCGGGCCGCCGGGGTTGACGAACAGCGTGCCCAGCCGGGGCGTGGCGGTGGCCCGCCGCATCTTCAGGGCCAGGGTGAGCGCGGGGCCATCGGGGTTGGCGTAGTCCAGCGGCGCCGAGACGTCGGCACATTCCAGGGAACCGCAGACCCGCCAATCCAGCGGCTGTTGGGTATAGCGCGGCAAACCGAGACCCGGTGGGGCCACGGTGATCCCGGGCGGGCGCACGTCGGGCATCTCCGGGCTGGGCCGATCCGGTGAATCGAGCGGCAACGCCGAAGGGGAAGCGGAACCGGTCGGACTCGAGGAGGTGGCGGGCGCCTGGGACTGCGCACCCTCGGAGGCACCGCCCAGCACCGAGCAGCCGGTCAGCAGTACGCCGAGCAGCACCGCGCACAGCATTCGCCCCCGCGTGCGGGTCCGGCTCACCCGGCGGACCCGTCGGCGGGCCGGGTGTCGAACGCCCGCCGGGCCGAGCACACCGACGCGCGATCGCAATGCGTGACCTCGCCGGAGGCGAGCAGCTTCAACACGACCGTGTCGGTGGGCACCGAATGGCCGACGACGACGCCGTCCCCGGCGGGTGAGGTGGCTCGTTCCCCGACGGCGGGGGCGGACTTCACAAAATCCACGTAGAGCGGATGCTCGTACTTCAAACAGCACATCAGCCGACCACAGGCGCCGGAGATGCGCAGGGGGTTGGCGGGCAGGTCTTGCAGCCTCGCCATCCGCTGGCTCACGGGGTCGAAGTTTTTGCCGAACGTCGCACAGCAGAGCTCGCGGCCGCAGCTGCCGATTCCGCCCGTGATGCTGGCCGCCTCCCGGCTGCCGATCTGGCGCAGATCGATCCGGGCGCGCAACGCCTTCGCGAGCTCGCCGACCAGCGCTCGAAAATCCACCCGGTGCGGAGCGGTGAAGTAGACCACGACCTGCTTGTCGAAGTCCTCGCTGCGGTCGATGTAGTCGATGCCGACCACCTTCATGGGCAGCTCATGGCGGCGAATCATCCGATTGGCGACTAGCCGGGCCTCGGCGCGGCGCTTCTTGTTTTCCCGATCGCGCTCCTGGTCTTCCTCGGTGGCGAACCCGGCACAGACGGGCAGCGCGTCGAACCCGCCCTCGCTCATCCACTCGGGGGCCCAGACGCACTCGGCCACCTCGTGGCCCGCATCGGTGGGGAAAAGGACGTGATCGCCCACTCGGACGGCGTACTCCCCGGGATCGAGGTAGTAGAGCCGTCCGTATCGTTCGAACCACACCGCCATCACTTTGGCCATACGCCCAGGGTATGCGCTCAGCAACTATTCCGGGGCGGGACACCGCGCGGCACCTGATGGCGGGACAGCCCGCGATGCGAGAGCATGGTCGTTGCACCGACCAGCGCGAGAGGAAACCCGTGTCACCGACGTCACCACCGAACTCTGCTCCCGATTTCAACCCAGATGTGCCGTGGTGGAAGCGGTCCGTGGTCTATCAGATCTATCCGCGTAGCTTCGCCGACAGCAACGGCGACGGCATCGGAGACATCCGCGGCATCATCGAGCGCTTGGACTACCTGCACGATCTCGGAGTGGAGATCGTCTGGCTCTCCCCGTTCTTCGCTTCGCCGCAAGACGACAACGGCTACGACGTCTCCGACTACCAAGCCGTGGCTCCCGAGTTTGGCACGCTGGGCGACATTGACGAGTTGATCGTCGGCCTGCACGAGCGGGACATGAGGTTCGTCATGGACCTGGTCGTCAACCACACCTCCGATGAGCACCCGTGGTTCGTGGAGTCCCGATCCAGCACGGACAACCCCAAGCGGGACTGGTACTGGTGGGCGCCGCCCCGAGACGGGGCTGTCGGCGGCGAGCCCGGCGCCGAACCCACGAACTGGGCGGCGGCGTTCGCCGATTCCGCGTGGGAGTTCGACGAGGCCACCGGGGAGTATTACCTGCACCTCTTCAGCCGCAAGCAGCCGGACCTGAACTGGGAGAACCCGCAGGTCCGCCAGGGCGTCTACGCGATGATGCGCTGGTGGCTGGAACGAGGGGTCGACGGGTTTCGGATGGACGTCATCAACTTCATCTCCAAGGTGCTCCCGCTCGGCGACGTGCCCAGCCAGCACGGGGAGTTCTACGGCGATGCCGGCTCGGAGTTCGAGAACGGACCGCGGATCCACGAGTTTATGGCCGAGATGCACCGCGAGGTGCTCGGCGCCAGCGAGAAGGTCCTCGTCACGGTCGGGGAGATGCCGGGCGTGAGCGTGGAACAGGCTGCCCGCTACACCGATCCGCAGCGTCGCGAGCTGGACATGGTCTTCACGTTCGAACACGTCAATCTCGACGGCGATCCGAGCCAGTCTCCCCCGGTACCGCTCAAGGAGTTGCGTGCGAACCTGAGCCGGTGGCAGACCGGCCTGCACGATGTCGGCTGGAACAGCCTCTACTGGGACAACCACGATCAACCGCGTGCGGTGTCCCGCTTCGGCAACCCCTCGGATGAGTTTCGCGAACGCTCGGCCAAGCTGCTCGCGACCGTTCTGCACGGGCTGCGCGGCACCCCGTACGTGTATCAGGGCGAGGAGCTGGGCATGACGAACTCGCCGTTTGTCAGCATCGAGGAATACCAAGACATTCAGGCGCATCACCAGCACGCCCAGGGGCTGCGCCGCGACACCGTCAAACAGGTGATGGCCTGGCTGGCCTACCGCGGCCGCGATCACGCCCGCGCCCCCATGCAGTGGGACGATTCGTCCCACGCGGGCTTCACCACCGGGACGCCGTGGCTCCCGGTAAACCCCAACTTCGCCGAGATCAACGCCGCCGCCCAGGTGGACGACCCTTCCTCGGTGCTCAGCCACTACAAGTCGCTGATCCGGCTTCGCAAGGACGATCCCGTGCTCGTGCACGGCCGCTACGAGCTGCTCGCGGCCGAGGACGAGCAGGTGTTCGCCTTCGCCCGCACCTGGGAGGATCGACAGCTGCTCGTCTTCGCCAACTTCTCCGACGAGCCTGCCACCGCCACCCTGAGCGAGGATCCAGCGTCATCGCGCGCTTCGGTCGTGCTGGGTAACTACCCCGATACGCCCTCCCTGGGCCGCGATGTTGCCTTGCGGCCGTGGGAGGCGATCATGCTTCGGCGCGGTTGAGGACGCCGCGAGGGTAGCCGGATCAGCGGACGCGCAGGGACTGACCGACGCGGATCCGGTTGGGGTTCTTGACCGACTTCTTGTTCAGCTTCCACAGGGCCTTCCAACCGCCCCTGACGTGGTGGCGCTTGGCGATCCTCGCGAGTGTGTCGCCGCTGCGGACGTGCACCGTCTTGGCCGCGGTCGACTTGGTCGACTTCTTGGCCGTCTTCTTCGTGGCCTTGTGCTTGCTCGGCTTCGCCTTGGTGGACTTCTTGGCCTTTGTCGAGCCGCCCGAGGCGGCCGCGCCGTTGGAACGGGTCAGCCCGGCGCGCTTGCTGCAGACGGGCCACGCTCCGGGGCCCTGAGCCTTCAGAGTGCGCTGGGCGATCTTGATCTGCTGGCCCTTCGACGCCTTGTTCGCCGTGCTGGCGTACTTGGCGCCACCGTAGGCGCGCCAGGTGGACCGGCTGAACTGCAGCCCGCCGTGGTAGCCGTTGCCGGTGTTGATGTTCCAGCGGCCGCCGCTTTCGCACTTGGCCACGCGATCCCACACCGACGCCGCGTCGGCTTGCGCGGCCGGGGCCGTGACCGCCATTCCGGCGGCGAGGGCCAAGGCGGCGGCAGCGCCGACCAGGCGCTTGGCGATGCTGGGGCTCGTGGTGCTTGCGGTGGTGATTTTCGACATGGGCGTCGATGTCCTTTCCTGCGGCGGGCGCCCCGCACAGTGAGTACAGGGAATCGTTCTCAGTGTTTTCTCAGCCAAATTCGATAACGAATCAGCAACGTCACGCGTGAACGGTAGGTGGCCGCCTCACGGCAAAGCAAATTTACCTTAAGTTACGGTTGAGGTTTCTCAGGTTTACAGACGCAAAAAAGGGCCGTGCCGACCCGATTGTCGGCCCCGCCCAGTTTCGGGGGAACTCGTTCTTTTGCTGCGGCGCCGTCTTGTGGGCCCGACCGGCGCGCAAGGCCCCGGCG
>JBBSOW010000138.1:0-7469 GCA_038259365.1 Propionibacteriales bacterium | reverse complement strand
TAGCTCAGTACGCTGGTCTACGAATCGGCCTGCTGGTCCTTCCCGTTCTCCTGGTCCTCTCAGCAGGTCTCCTGGCGCTTCACCATACCCGTGCACACGGACTGCCACCTCGATAAGTACCCGGAATGTCTCGCTCAGCAAGGGCGGTTCGGCTGGAACACGACCATTGGTCTAGCGGTTGACCGTAAGCGCGCTTCGTTGATCATTATCTTGCCGTCGTTGATCGTGACCGGGCAGCCGTGATAGCAAGGTCGTGGAACCTCGCTCGGGCCTCGGCATTGAAGGCATCTGCCGATCCGTAACATTGGAACGCGAACAGGCACTCGTGCGAACCTCCAAATGGCGACCATCGGTGTGAGCAATTATCGAAAACCCCCACTGAGCGTCACGAGGACAGGCCGCTTGTCTCGCCAAGCCACAGGCGGGCCGATAGTTGTCAGGCCAGGCGGACACCCCAACGGCTGCTCGTCGACTCACCGGGCTCGAGACGGATCACGCCGTCGCCGCTTTGGAGCGCGTTCGGTGGACAAGTCATCGGTTCGGCGCCTAGCCCGCGTCGACGTCGCACGGGAGCCAAGGTGTCTCCGGTGAACAACTCGATGATCGGGTAGCTTTCGTCGACCCACATCTCCACCCGGCTCCCGTCGGGGGCGGCAAGCCCGACCCAGGCCCGCTGGTCGGCATCGCGGGTGAGGTCGGTGAAGGGAAAGTCGAGCTGCTGAACGCCCAGCAGTTGGCCGCTGGAATAATCCAAAGGACCACCGGCGGTGGGTTTCTTGCCGGTCGGCAGCTGTCGATCGTTGTCGGTGTCGATCCAGGTGGCGGCCCCCAACTGCAGGGTGCAGTCGTCCAACCGGCCGGAACCGGGGGAAAGATAGGGGTGCTGCCCGGCGCCGTAAGGACAGGGCCCGGCGCCGCGGTTGGTAGCCGTGGTGGCGACGCTCAGCCCGGTATCGCCGAGCGTGTAGTCGATCTCGACGTCGAGCACGTGCGGGTATCCCATCAGCGGGTGCAACCGGATCGCCATCACGACCCGGTCCGGCTCGTGCATGACCGC
This sequence comes from Propionibacteriales bacterium, assembly GCA_038259365.1. Lineage (GTDB taxonomy): Bacteria > Actinomycetota > Actinomycetes > Propionibacteriales > Propionibacteriaceae > JBBSOW01. The sequence goes on along the minus strand of JBBSOW010000138.1, from coordinate 6,412 downwards.
CGTCCAGTTGCGCCAGCGCAGGAACCCGTGGATGGCGTTGCTCTTGCTGGGCTCGGTCAGCGCCACCTGTTGGTCGATCCCATCGAAGGTGTAGGCGCCGTCCGCCAGCCGGTTGGGCCAGGGAATCAGGGGGGCCCCGTGCGCGCCGTCGCAGATCGTGCCTAGGGCGTACGGCTCGAGCACGTCCCGATCGGCGACCGCGTAGGCCCGAACCCCGCCGCCGACCTCCACGATCGTGGCCTTGTGCTCCCCGGCCCTTATCTCAAACTGCTCGCCCGACGGCGGTACAGCTGACATCTCGAACTCCTCGCTGACTTGAGTGACTACGCGTGCTGCGGATCGGACCAAGGACGGCCGAGGCGGGCTGCGCCTTCGAACATGAGGGCGTGGACGAAGGCCTGCGGCAGGTTCCCGCGGAGTTGGCGTTGTCCGATGTCGTATTCTTCGCTGTACAGTCCGGGCGGCCCGCACGCGGCCCGGTTGCGTTCGAACCAGCGGAAGGCCTCGATTTCGCGACCCTGCTGGTGAAGGGCCAGGGCCATGGTGAACCCGCACAGCAGGAACGCCCCCTCCGCCTCGGCCAGCGGACCCGGTTGTTGCCGGAAGCGGTACAGGTAGTGATCGCGGGCGAGTTCGGTCTCCAACGCGCGCAGGGTGGCCAGGGTGCGCGGATCCGACGCGGGCAGTGCGCCCCGGATCGGTGGCAGCAGCAGCGCCGAATCGCACCGCTCGTCGTCGGGCGCGCGCTGCCACCGTCCTGAGGGGTGGATGGAAGTCGCCGCCGTCTCGGCGAGAATCTTGTCGGCGAGCCCAAGCCAGTCTGCGGTCTTGCTCGCCGGGGCGCCGGCGGAGCTGATCGCCCGCAGCCCGGCCACGCAGATCAACCGGCTCTCGCTCCAGCGGCGGGCGTCGAGTTCCCAGATGCCGGCCTCCGGTTCGGTCCAGCGGGTCCCGATGGCGGCGGCCGCCGTCTCGGCGGCGCGCCAGCCGTCGGCGTCGAGATGGTCGGCACGGGCGGCGGCGGCCAGCAGCAGGAGCGCTTCGCCGAACGCGTCGAGCTGGAACTGCGCGTTGACGTGATTACCGACGATGTCGTAGCCACCGGGATAGCCGGACAGCCCCAACCCGCGTTGGCTGGGAACAGTGCCGCCGAGGATGGTGTAGGCGGGGTTGAGTTGTGGCCCGTCGGCCAGCAGCCGCTCCGCGACGAAGCTGACGGCATCGTCCAGCAGCGGGTACGCCCCGGCGGCGGCGATCGCTTGCCCGGTGAAGCACTGATCTCGGACCCACACGTAGCGGTAATCGTAGTTGCGGCCCTGCTCGGCCCGCTCGGGCAGGCTCATCGTCGCCGCCGCCACCATCCCACCGCCGGAGCTGGTCAATCCGCGCAGCACCGCGTAGCTATGCCGGGCATCGGCCGGGGCGATCGTGTCGGTCAGGTCCGGCACCGTGGCGTTCCAGGAGTAGGCGGTGGCCTGCCACGCCGTTTCGGCGTCGGGCGGGTCGTCGGGCAGCGAGTGCTCGGACAGCTCGAGGATGAGGTCGTGCTGCTCACCGGCGGCCAGGTTGAGCTGCATGGCCAGCGCGTGCTTGTCACCGTCGACACCCGGTTGGGCCCGGTCGGCGCCGGTCCAGCGTAGATTCAGCGGCCCGGTCCGCCCCGTCCAACTCCCGTCAATCAGACAGAGCGAACCCAATCGGTGCTGACCGAACCCGGCGCGGGGATCCAACGACACGCTCACGCGCGCGTCCCCGGTGACCGCGATGACGCGTCGAAGGATTACCGCTCGGCCCGGCTCCCCGGGGAAGGCCAAGGCTTCTCGGCATTCCACCACGCCGTTCTCGGTAACCCACCGCGAACGCCAGATCAGGCTGCGGTCCTCATACGAGCCACCCCACACGAACCGGCCCGCCGGGGTGACCGTATAGCTGCCCACCCCCCCGATTAGAGAGGAGAAGACCGCGTCCGAATCCCATCTCGGCGCACACATCCACGCGTAGTCTCCCCGGGGACCGACCAGAATCCCCCGTTCGCCGTCGGCGAGCAACGAATACTCGCGCAGTACATGAGGAGGAGACTCCCCGGGTTGTCCAATAGCCATGAGCGAACCTTCCCCGTTGTTGGTCTAGATGCCGGCGGCGTTGGCGTAGTACTGCTGGTCTTCGCGCCACCCGCCTTGCCCCATGCCGATATCGCGGTAGTCCTCGACGAATTCGATGGCCTTGATCCACTTGACCATCTTGAAGCCGAGCTGGGTCTCGACGCGCAGGCGAACCGGAGCGCCGTGCTCGATCGGCAACAGTGCGCCGTTCATATCCAACGCCAAGATGGATTGGGGATTGTCGGCGAGGAAGAGCGGAATGCTGCCGTAGAAGAATCCGTATCTGCCCTCCCCCTCTGTCACGCCCTTGTCGTCGTAGGCGTAGAAGACCACGTGCTTGGCCTCGGGGGTGGGGTGGACCAACTCGACGATCCTAGCCAGCGGCACCCCACCCCACTGGGCGACCGCCGTCCATCCCTGGATGCAGTTGTGCTTGGTGATCTGCTCCGTCGTGCCCAGCTCCCGCAACCCGGCCAGCGACAACGACACCGGATTCTCGACCAGGCCCCCCACCTGGAGTCGGTAATCGGCAAAGCCGTTGGCGGCAAGTTCCTCATAACCTCGTTCCACCGGCGGATAGCCGTTGACCCGGAAGAACGACGAGATCTGACGGCGGGGGAGCCTCTCCCGGGAGGTCAACGACCGCGAGATCACCCTCTCGAACGGGTTGACCATGAGCCCGAGCATGCGCTGGGTGCGACGCCGATACCGCAGGGAGAACCAGGTGATCGCGATGTGGAACACGAGGATCAAAAACAGGCCAAGCAGCCCCAGCGTCAACGCAAGGGTGCGGCTACGGTCGTATCCACCCAGCACCATCGCCCCAAACTCCTTCGGCAGTCCATGGACGATCACCATGAACACGTGCAGGACGACGAAGGCGCCAAAGAGGATCAGGCCGATGAAGTGCAGGCTGCGGGCCCCCTGTTTGCCGCCGAAGAGCTTGCCGTACCAAGGGAAACGGGCCAACACGGTGGGAGACATGGCGGCACCGGTGAGGATCTGGAACGGCGCCAGCACGAAGATCACCAAGAAGTAAGTCAGCTTCTGCGCCGGTTCGAACGGCTGGCCGGGTATCGCGGCAGGAATTCGGAACTGCAGGTACGTGCCGACCGAGCTGATCGAGTCGGGGACGATGGACCAACTGGTCGGCACCAGGTAGTGCCAGTAACCGCTGGCGAACACCATGGCGACGTACACTGCGCCGGTCAGAACCCAGAACTGGACCGACATAAAGTGCCAGTGCCGACCCAGGCCCAGGTTCTTCTTCCCCGGCAACGCCATGACCGGAGACCACGCCTCTTCCTCGTCCAGCGAGGACCACAGCCGGCGCGAGTCCGCCGAGAACACCTTCTTGGAGAAGCGGATCCACTCTCGTCCCGGTGGGCAATCGTCTCGCCAGTACAACTTGGGGAACGCGGAGAGGACCTCCAGACCCGAACGACCCAGCAGCAACATGAAGAACATGTTCAAGAAATGGGTCGCAATAACCCACCACGGAAAGAAATCCGGCACTATCCGTTCCTTCCCGTCAAGCCAATGGGTCCGCCAACCGAACTCGCCCGGGGGCGATCCACGCTCTCACGCACACGATCCTCAAGGACGTGCTCTAGCTTCTGATTGGAGTCATCAGGGAAGACGATCCCCGAGACCTAAGCCACGATACCCGTCTCCTTGCCGTATGGCAATGATTGGCTTAGTGCATGCATTCCCCTCAGTCATCGGACCCTCTCGCCTGCGTCACCTCATCGGGAATGTCGTGCACTCCCGAGGTGGCTAAAGAGAACTCCGGGTGATGCACATCGAAGGCCGGCGAGTCATTTCGGATCCTGGGCAGGGTCTCGAAGTTGTGCCGGGGCGGAGGTGAGGAGGTGGCCCACTCCAGGGAGCGTCCCCAACCCCACGGGTCGGGGTTGTTCACCAGCGGGGAGTTCCTAGAGCGGTAGACGTTGAGGAGGAACGGGATCATCGACAACCCCAGCAGGCCCGCGCCGACGGTCGACACCGAGTTGAGCAGGGTGAACCCCTCTCCCGGCAGGTAGTCGGCGATCCGTCGCTGCATCCCCTCCACGCCGAGCCAGTGTTGCACCAAGAAGGTGGTGTGGAAGCCCACGAAGAGCATCCAGAAGTGGATCTTGCCCAGCGTCTCGTCGAGCATCCTGCCGGTGAACTTTGGCCACCAAAAGTAGTAGCCGGCGAACATCGCGAAGACCACCGTGCCGAAGACGACGTAGTGGAAGTGGGCGACCACGAAGTAGGTGTCGGTGACGTGGAAATCTAGGGCGGGGTTGGCCAAGATGATGCCGGTCAGGCCGCCGAACAGGAACGTGGTGAGAAACCCCAGGCTCCACAACATGGGCGTATCGAAGGTGATCGAGCCGTTCCACATGGTGCCGATCCAGTTGAAGAACTTCACCCCGGTCGGGATCGCGATCAAAAAGGACATGAAGGAGAAGAACGGCAGGTTGACCGCGCCGGTGGCGAACATGTGGTGGGCCCAGACCGCGATCGACAGCATCGCGATGGCCAGTGTCGCACCGACGAGTCCGACGTAGCCGAAGACCGGTTTGCGGCTGAACACCGGGATCACCTCGGTGATGATGCCGAAGAACGGCAAGGCGATGATGTAGACCTCGGGATGGCCGAAATACCAAAATAGGTGTTGCCACAAGATGGCGCCCCCGTTGGCGGCGTCGAAGACGTGACTGCCCAGGGTTCGGTCGGCCAGCAGCACCAGCAGCGCGGCCCCGAGCACCGGGAAGGCCACCAACACCATGATCGAGGTAGCCAGGATGTTCCAGGTGAAGATCGGCATCCGAAACATCGTCATGCCGGGAGCCCGCATCAACAAGATCGTGACGACGAAGTTGACCGCTCCCAGGATGGTTCCGATGCCGGTCACGAAGAGCCCGGCCACCCACAAATCCCCGCCCACCCCGGGTGAGTTGACGGCGTCGGAGAGTGGGGCGTAGGCGAACCAGCCGAAACTGGCCGCCCCATCTGGGTGCAAGAAGCCGGAACAAACCATCAACCCGCCGAACAGGTACAGCCAGTACGAAAAGGCGTTCAGCCGGGGAAAGGCAACGTCGGGGGCCCCGATCTGCAGCGGCATGATCGCATTGGCAAACCCGGCAAACAGCGGGGTCGCGAACAACAACAGCATGATCGTGCCGTGCATGGTGAAGAACTGGTTGTAGACCTCATAGGAAAGGTATTGAATCCCCGGAGCGGCCAACTCGGCTCGCATCGCCAAGGCCAGGGCCCCGCCGAACATGAAGAAGAGCATCGTGGTGATGAAGTAGGCGTTACCGATCACCTTGTGATCGGTGGTGCCGAGCCAGCGGACGATCAGCTTCCCACGACCCTCCGGCCTCCTTGCCTCGACCAAGGCAGGCGAAGGGCGGGATTCGATCTGGACCATCGACAATCCTCCTGTTCCCCGAGAGCGGTGCACCCTACGTCGCCAAACGGGATGCAACGTGGCTACGCGAGGGTGCCGCTCCCTTCAGGATTGTCCGCAAACCGGACAAAGTCAACGGATTGAGATGACGGGAAAAATCGGCCGGAGCTCTGCGGATTTGAACCACGTGTGCGCCGCCTCGATTACGCGGTGCTGGAGTTGGTTTGGAACGCGCCGACGCGAGACGCGTTGCTGACTGAAGCGGCGTAACGGGACCCCGGTGCCACGCGAGGACGGCCAAGTTGGGCCAGTCGACCAGACGCCCCCGGGCGCTGGACGCGTCTCGCTGCGTTGAAGCATCGGTCTCGTCCCGTTGAGCGAGCTTGTCGGAAACGTATGTTGGTCCGTCAGGCGCCGCTGATGGCCATTCTCTGTCACCCGAATCTCTGTCAGCCGAACGGACGGACCCAACGACCTGAGCCCCAAGTGGCTCAAGGAGTGACCCCTACGGTTAACCGGTGGCGGGTCTCCTCCTAATCGACTGGCGGAGCGTCGATGAGGATGGCGCAGCCGGTGCAGCACTGGAAACGGAATCTCTCTCGGGGGCGACCAGGTCGAACAAGCGAGCCCGGACATAACGATCTCGGGCATAGCGATCTCGGGCATAGCGATCTCGGGCATAGCGATCTCGGGCTCAGGGATTTTGGACCCAAGAATCGTGCGCACGCCGTATCCCGTGTCTGACGACTCGTTCGGTCAGTCCATACTTCACCACGTATGCGTAGCCGAAGGGTGATCGCCAACGGTAGGTTCCCGGTTCGGGTTGGCTGAGTTGCCAGCCGCCAAAGGTTTTGGCCCGGTGTTCGCGCCGCCCAAGGGGACCCAGGTTGGACGGCCGGGTCTGGCCCGG
>JBBSOW010000137.1:0-7497 GCA_038259365.1 Propionibacteriales bacterium | reverse complement strand
GTGGGCCCCGCGGGAATCGAACCCGCAACCCGCGGATTAAAAGTCCGCTGCTCTGCCGATTGAGCTAGAGGCCCTAGCACGCGCCAGAGCATACCGCGCCGGCGCAAAATCGTCAGATCGCCCGGTTGGGCCGCAAGCGTGTTGTGCGGTGCGCGAGAATGGCCCTACCCCGAACGCCGCCGAGCAAGGGAAGAGACCGAACAGTGACCATCCCGATCCACCCGCACCTGATCATTCTCCGCTCGGTCGCCACCTTGCTGCTGAGCGCCATCATCGCCCAGTTTGGTTTTGCGTCCGCCTTCCTCGGCGGCAAGGGTCAGGCCTTCTACGCCATCCACTCGGTGCTGGGGTTTGTCGTGCTCGGGTTGTGTCTGGCGGGTCTGGTGGTCTACCTCGTCTTACGTCGGACAGCCGGCCCGGTCCTGATCGGGATGGCCATCGCCCTGGTGATCATGGCCGCGCTTCAGGTCCTACTGGCCGAGCTGGGGATCAAGGACCTGCACATCTTCAACGGCATACTCACCGCCATGATGGCCACGGCCCTGACCTCGTGGACCTACCGCCACCCGCCGCCGGACGACCGCGTCACCCACCTGGGCAAGAACCCCGCCAGGGACTGAGTGTGATCTTGCTGCGTCTGGCACCACGATCACACTCAATGAGTCAGTCAAGGTCGATGATTACCGGGGCATGGTCGCTGGCGCCCTTGCCGGCGCGCTCCTCGCGGTCCACGAAGGCGCCGGACGCGCGGGCGGCGAGCGACGGCGTGCCCAGCATGAAGTCGATGCGCATTCCGCGGTTGCGCTCGTAGCGCTGGCGGTAGTAATCCCAGTAAGTGTAGATCTCGGGGTCGGCGGTGAAGGGCCGCGCCAGGTCGGCCCAGCCGTCGTCGAGGAAGCCGTTGAACGCAGAGCGTTCAGGCTCGGTGACGTGGGTGCTCTTGACGAACTGAGAGATGTCGAACACGTCGGAATCCAACGGGGCGATGTTCCAGTCCCCCACCAGGGCGGCGTCCTCGCCCACCCAGGACTTCGCGGCCTCCCGCAGCTTCACCAGCCACGCCAACTTGTAGTGATAATGCGGGTCGTCGACCTTGCGGCCGTTCGGCACGTACAGCGACCACACTCGCACCCCGCTACACACCGCGCCGAGCGCGCGGGATTCCGGCAACGGCGGCTCGCCCCAACCGGGCATCGAGGCAAACCCGTCGGTGACCTCGCTCAACCCCACCCGGCTGATGATCGCGACGCCGTTCCACTGGTTCGTGCCCGAGGCGGCAACCTCGTAGCCCATCCCCTCGAGGCCCATCAGCGGGAGTTGATCCCCGCGGACCTTGGTCTCCTGCAGCGCCAGCACGTCGATGTCGTGGCGCTCCAACAGCCTCTCCACCCGATCGATGCGGGCGCGCAGGGAGTTGACGTTCCAGGTGGCGAGGCGCATCGGGCCAACCTATCCGAGATCGTTCGACACACGATGAGTCCAACCGGGAATAGTTCACCTAACTAATGAGTTATGTGAAGTGTCTGTTTAGGAGAACTCCCGTGACACCGCCACAACCAAAAGCACCGCAAGACCCGGAAGACGACCTCGTCGCCCTCGCCTACCGCCTGCGCCTGGCCTGCCAGCAGATCAGCCGCCGTGTCCGCTACGAGGGCACCCACTATCTCGCGCCGCACCAGTTCAGCGTGCTCGCCCGCATCGGCGACGGGCCGCGCACCCCACGCGAGCTCGCCGAGATCGAACGCGTCTCCCCACCGTCGATGACCAAGACCGTCGCCTGCCTCGTCGACGCCGGCCTGGCCACCCGCCGACCTCACCCCGTCGACGGCCGCCAGGTGCTCATCGAGCGCACCGCCGAAGGCGCGGAGTTGCACGGCAGGATCGCCCGCGAGCGCGACACCTGGATGATGCGCCAACTCCTAGAACTCGACGACGCCGACGTCGACGCCCTCCGCGCGCTCACCCCCGTCCTGGAGCAGGTGGCCGCCCGGTGAGCCGCACCTTCGCCTCCCTCAGCAACCCCAACTACCGGCTGTGGTTCAGCGGCGCATTGATCTCCAACGTCGGCACCTGGATGGGGCGCGTCGCCCAGGACTGGCTCGTCCTCACCATCCTCACCGACAACTCCGCCACCGCGCTGGGCCTGGTCACCGGGCTGCAGTTCTTGCCCATTCTGTTGCTGGCGCCGTGGAGCGGGATGATCGCCGACCGCTTCGCCAAACGCTCCATCATGAAGGTGACCCAATCGGCCATGGCCATCACCTCGGGATTGACCTTCGTGCTCGTCGCCACAGGCAGCGCGGAGCTGTGGCACATCTACCTGCTCGCCAGCCTGCAGGGCATCGCCACCGCCTTCGACAACCCCACCCGACAGGCCTTCGCCTCCGAGATCGTCGACGCGCCGATGCTGTCGAACGCGGTCGCCCTCAACAGCGCCTCCTTCAACGCGGCCCGGCTCATCGGCCCCGGCGTGGCCGGACTCATCATCGGCTTTTGGGGTGTGGCGCCCGCGCTGGCGGTGAACACCCTGAGCTTCGTGGCGGTGCTGATCTCGCTGCAGATGCTCAATATCGGCACGTTGCATCCCGCCCCCACGCGACGGGGTCGCGGCGCGATCCGCGAGGGGCTCGTCTACGTGCGGCACCGCCCCGACATCATGGTGGTGCTGTTCATCGTGTTCATGCTCGGCACGTTCGGCATGAATTTCCAGATCACCAATGCCCTCATGGCCACCCGGGCGTTCGGCAAGGGCGCGGAGGAATACGGCATCCTCGGCTCGATCATGGCCGTCGGTTCGCTCGCGGCAGCCCTGCTCGCCGCCCGTCGCGCCCGGCCCCGGTTGCGCGTGCTGCTCGGCGCCCTGGCCGGCTTCGCCGTCTCGACGCTGGCGCTGGGGCTCGCTCCCAACTATCTCGTCTACGCGCTGCTGCTCATCCCGACGGGCTTGACCGCCCTCACGGTGATGACGACGGCGAACGCCACGGTGCAGCTCTCGGTCGATCCCGAGATCCGCGGCCGCGTCATGTCGCTGTACATGGCGATCTTCTTCGGCGGCACGCCCATCGGCGCCCCGGTGATCGGCTGGATCGGTGACGCGTGGGGCCCCCGTTGGACGATCCTCGTCGGTTCCATCGCCACCGCCATCACGGTGATCGTGGCCGTCATCTGGATCCTGCGCCAACGAAGGGCCCAGCCGCTGGCCGACAAGCCCGTCGCCGCATCGCTGGAGAACGCCTAGGAGACCACCCGGGCCGGCAGCGAGGTGGCAGGCTTGAGCCCGTGGAGACCTGGATGATCGCGCTCGCGCTGACGCTGGCGATCGGGCTCGCCGTGCTGTTCTACGGCGCCGCCCGGGACCGCCACGCCAACCGAGAGCGCGCCCGGGAGGCCCTCGCCCCGCCGAGCACGGAGATACCGGGCTTCTCCCCCACCGCGACGCCGGCCTACCTCACCGAGGTCCAGGCCCGACGACCCAAGCCGCCGCTCGACCGGAGCGAGGGCGAGGAACGCCGAATTGCCGAACTCCTCGCCGCCGGGAGCGAGGTGCCCTGCGGTTGGACCGGACCGGACTTCGCCACCGACGCCGAGAACCCCCGGGCGGTGTTGCTCGACGCCGACGTGCTCGTCACCGACTCGGCCATCGACGACGTGCGCTGCCTCATCGGCCCCCTGGAACGCGCCATCGCGAGCGGGCGCGGGCTCGTCGTCGCGGCGCCGTCGCTGTCGGATGCGGTGCGGCGCACCCTGGAGGTCAACGCCCTGCAGCGCACCGTCCGCGTGCTCGCCGTCCTCGCCGACCCCGCACAGCGGGAGCAGATCTGCACGATCGCAGGCGCCGAGCCACTGTCTTACAGCGACCTGGCCGCGGGCTACCTGCCGACCCTCGGCCGCGTCGAGCTGTGGGTGGCCGACGCGACATCCTCCACGCTGACGGCCTGAGCTACCCGTACCCGAGCTCGTGCAGGCGCTCGTCGTCGATCCCGAAGTGGTGCGCAATCTCGTGGACGACGGTGATCCGGACCTGTTCCACCACCTGCTCGTTAGTTAGGCACATTCTCAGGATCGGGTTCTTGAAGATCCGGATCGAATCGGGCAACACCGCGCCGTAACTCCAGCCACGCTCGGTCAGCGGCACGCCGTGATACAGGCCCAGCAACCCCTGCTCTCCCTCCCGCGGATCGGGTTCGACGAAGATCGCCACGTTGTCCAACTGCGACAGCAGATCCGAGGGAATCGCCGCAATGGCTCGATCGATCAAACCGTCGAATTCCTCGTCGCTCACGTCGGCTGGGTCCATGCCCACAACCTACCCATCCGCTCCTCCAATGAGACAAGACTGAATCGAGCTAACCGATAGCTGAGAATACGCTGAACGTTTAGGTAAGGTTTAGGCTGTTGTCCTCAGGGTGGGCAGACGCATAGAGTCCTGATTCGTCGGAGGCATCGCGGCAAAGCCAGATAAATTTGAGCTGAATTTCCCTATAAAGTTGAGGAATTCTCAGGTCGCCAGCCTCCCGTCCGTATCGGCGGTCTACCGAGGACCGCCCCGGGAGGAAGCAAACACATGTACGAGGCAACCAGACGTGCCCACGTAGGCGGTAGGGCCAAGACTGCCGCTGTAGCGTTCATCACCACGATGGCCCTGTCCGCCGTCATCGGAACGGTCACTATGGCCCCCGGAGCCGAAGCGGCCGGCCAAGCCACCTCAACGACCAGCGTGAACGTTCGATCCGGGCCGGGCGCCGAACACGGCACCATCGGAGCCCTCAAGACCGGACAAAAGGTCCCCACGGCTGGGGCTAGCGACTCCGGGTGGACCCCGATTAACTACGAAGGCCAGACCGCCTACGTGGCCACCCGCTACGTACGAATCGCCCAATCCGGCGATAAGGGTGACCTCCCGGACAGCGGCATTGCGACCGTGACGACGGACGCCCTGAGCGTGCGCAGCGGAGCGGGCGTGTTGAACCGGAAGGTCGGAACCCTGCGTCGGGGAGAACGCGTCGATATTGGCGGGGCGACGGCGTCTGGGTGGACGCCCATTACGTTCGAGAACGACACCGCCTATGTGGTGGCCAAGCATCTGCAGGTGACCGCTTCGGAGCCTGAGGATCAGCCAACACCCGGCGCCTCGACGAGCGCCGAGACCAGCTCCGCACCCGGCTCGAGCATCGCCACGGCCGCCGTGAACGTGCGCACCGGCCCCGCGGACAGCTACCGCTCGGCGACGGTCCTGGCGAAGGGGACGCACGTCGATCTGACGGGCAAGACCAACGGCGGGTACTCCCAGATCAGCTATGAGGGCACGAACCGTTGGGTGTCCACAAGCTACCTGAGCGGTTTTGGATCGACCTCGACGAGTTCGAAGCCGCTGAAGACTTCGAAGGGCATCGCGACGGCCGCTCTACTGATCCGCAGCTCCTCCTCTAGCAAGTACAGGGTCATTCGCACCGTGCCGAAGGGCACCCAGTTGGACCTGACCGGCGTCGTCACGAACAACCGCGCGCAGATCGTCGACAAGTCGGTGCTGCGCTGGGTCAACGCCACCTACGTGCGCCCCATAGGCCCCAAGGCGCAGTCGGGCAAGCTACCCAAGGTGAAGGAGTACAAGTACGCCACCGTAGCCCTCGACATTCGCAGCGCGTCGAAGAACTCCTACACCCTCACCGAGGTTCCTGCGGGAACGAAGTTGGCGCTCACCGGCGTCTACGCCGACGGTCGGGCGCAGGTGATCTACCAGAAGGCGCTCCGTTGGGTGACCGCCAAGTACCTGACGAGCAAGAACGGGCCGTCGATCAGCAGTTCCAGCACGGGCATCAAGGGGCTGCGCCCGTCGGCGAAATACCTCATGTCGCGCGTGCAGACAAAGTTCCCCAAGATCGTCACGTTCTACGGCGTGCGGCCCGATTCGATCCCCGATCATCCCTCGGGCAAGGCGTTGGACATCATGCTTCCGAACTACCGCTCCAACGGGGCGATGGGTAAGGCGATCGCGGACTGGGTGAGGGCCAACGCCAAGGAACTCAACGTCGAGTACATCATCTACAACCAGCGGATCTGGAACGTGAAGCGAAGCCGCGAGGGCTGGCGCTACATGGCCAGCCGCGGCAGTGACACTGCTAACCACAAGGATCACGTGCACGTCACCGTGCTGAACTGATCGAGGTTCACTCACGCTGACGGCGGGGTCCGAGTGATCGGGCCGCGCCGCCGACGTGGCGGGCGAGCCAAGTTGGGCCGAACGGCCGATCCCCCTATGCTTATCCGGTCAGGTCCCCATCGTCTAGCGGCCTAGGACACCGCCCTTTCAAGGCGGCAGCGCGGGTTCGAATCCCGTTGGGGATACTCAACACAAAACGGCTCCGACAAGGCACAACGCCAAGTCGGGGCCGTTTCGCTTTTGTCGCCTTAACCGGTTTTGGACACGACAGGGACACATGGGCCGACGCCGAGCAGCGCGTCGAGCCGGTCCACGGCGTCGTCTGAACCGTCGGCAAAAAGCCCGCCGTAGCGGGTCAAAGTGAACGCCACGCTGTTGTGGCCCGCTCATTCCGAGACCTCCCGGACGTTGCAACCAGCGGCCACCAGAATGGCCACGAAGCTATGCCGCAGACCGTGAACGGTGAACCCCGACAGTCCAACCGAATCGACCGTCGGACGCCACACGTGACGCCCAAACGTCCCCCGAAACAGCGGACCTCCCCTAGCCCCGGTGAACAGCAACGCCTCCGCGCCAGGTTCGACGAATTCCTCGATGTGATCCTCGATGCGGGCCATGACCGAGCGGGCCACCGGCACCACCCGCTTTGATCGGCGGGTCTTGGGCTCTTGACCCAGCAGCACCGAGCCGTGGACCTCCACCGCTGTCGTCGTTACCGAGATCCGTGACCGGATCAGATCAACCTCGCTGCGTACTAGGCCGACAGCTTCGCCCCACCGAAGACCCGCGTACGCGCCCACCAGGACCAGGGCCCGGTAGCGTTCGGGCATGGCCTGGACCAGGCGCTCGACCTCGCGCTGACTCAAATACCGAGGCGGCTTCGCCCGCTCACTTGGTAACGGAACTCTCGTCGCCGGGTTCACCGCTAACCGGCGATCCTCCACCGCCGCATCCAAACATTGACGTAGCGCGAACACCGCCTTTCGGACCGTCGCCGCCGACAGCCCCTCGGCCAACAGGTCGGCCACCCACCCCCGAACGTCCCCGTTGGTGATCCGGATCAGCGCCACCTCACCGAACCGGGGCAGCACTTGACGCCTCATCGTCGTCGCCAACCGCGCTTGCGTCGTCGCCCGCAGATCGTGCCGAGTCGGTAACCACTGCGCCGCCCACACCCCGAACCGCATCTCACCGCGGCGGGGATCGTGCCACGTCCCATCCGACATCGAGACCTCGATCTGAGCCTTGCGGCGTTCGGCGTCCAGCATCCGCCCGAACGTTTCCGCGTGCTCACGGCCTGCCGCATCCCGATAGCGGACCTTGTACCGGAGCCCCCG
>JBBSOW010000136.1:0-7833 GCA_038259365.1 Propionibacteriales bacterium | reverse complement strand
TTGAGCCCCCAAGGTGGCTGCCCCTGGGGGGCTCGTTGCTCTTGAAGGCCGCAGCGGTTTAGGCCCGGGACCGATGCCGTCGAGGGCGGGGGTGTCGGGGGTAGCACGTCCTCGTCGGTCTCGGTGGGGAGCCCGCACATGCTCGAGGTGGTGGCCGAGATGGCAGGCAGGCGTCAGGGGTGAGGGACGCGGCTAGCGCGAGGGAACCTTCGCGGCGGCGGCCTCGACGCCTCGCTCGCGGGCGGCCCCGGAGGCGAATCCGGCGGCGACGATGACGACGAGCACGACGAGCAGTGCGTTCAACAGGCCGACCCGCTCGCCGAGGAAGCCGATCACCGGCGGACCGGCCAGGAAGGCGACGTAGCCGACCGTCGCGACGACGCTCAGCCGGGCGGCGGCGTAGCGGGGTTCGTCGGCGGCGGCGGACATGCCGACGGGGAACCCGAGCGCCGCGCCCAGTCCCCAGAAGGCGACGCCGAGCACGACCAGCCAGACGAACGGCGAGAAGATCACGATCGCCAACCCGAGCACGGCCACCACGGAGCTGGCCCTGAGCACCGGCACCCGGCCGAAGCGATCCAGGGCCCGAACCCCGGCGATGCGGCCCGCCGTCATCGCGGTCAAAAACACTCCCAGCGCGATGGCGCCGAAGGAGTTGGACACCCCGTGCCCGTCCACCATCGCCAGGGCGAGCCAGTCGTTGGCGCTGCCCTCGGCCAAGGCCATGCCGAGCACGACGACGCCGAGGGCGAGCGTGACCGGTTGCTTCCAGATCTGGAGGCGGCTGATCTTGGCGGGCGTTACGCCCTCGTCGAGCTCCTCGTGGGCCAGCGTCTCCGCCAGCATCGAGCGGCTGGTGAGCAGCACCGCGGCCGTCGTCGCGACGACGATGACACACAGGTGGAGCAGGATGGGGACGTTGAGTCGCTCCGCCACCGCACCAAGGCCGGCGCCGGCCATGGTGCCGAAGCTGAAGAACGCGTGGTAGATCGGCATGATGGTGCGCCCGCTGACCTTCTCCTGGGCCGCCCCGTTGAGGTTCATGGCGACGTCGCAGGTGCCCATACCGAAGCCGAACACGGCCAGCGAGATCGCGATCACGGCGAACGTCGAGGTTTGCACCCCCACCCCGACCCCGGCCATGCCCAGCCCCATGACGAGGACGCAAGCGCGGATGACCGCCCGCGCTCCCATCTTCTCCAAGAACAGGCTGGACGCGGTCATCCCGCCGATGGAACCGATAGCGATCGCCAGCGCCAACACGCTCATCCTCGACGTGCTGGCCCCCAGGACGTCGCGCACATGGGGGACGCGCGCCAGGTATGAGGCGATGTTGATCCCGCAGGCGAAGAAGACGACGAAGATGGCGTTCCGCCAACCGCTCAACTGGCGGGAGGCAATATTCGTCGCGGCGGCGGCTACCAACTCGATCGTCCTTACTTTCGCTCGTGCGTGGATCTGTCAGCGCCCATCCAAGCACGGCGATTCGCCGCACGCACGCCCGCGCGGACCGACCCGAAGGTGCCGACCCGCGCTGCGGGGAGATCGGTTCTGCGCCGGCGCCGAGGCCCGCGCCAACCGGTTAGATCTGGCCGCTCTCCTTCGAGGGCCCGCCCTCGTAACTTTCGCCCGTGTCGGTTCCGGTCTCGACGCCAAGATCGGCAGGTTGGCCCACCATCGTCTGCGTGGAATCGATCGGCGCCTCACTCTGCTCGTAACGGACCTGAGCCTCGCTCTGCTCGTGTCGCATCTGAGCCTCGTCCTTGGCCTGGCCGGCCTGCTCCTTGGCGCTCGGCGCGGCGTCCGCCTCCTGTTTGATCTTGGGGGCCTCCTCCTCGGCCTTAGCCAGCCAGGATTCCCAGCGCTTCTGCATGGGCTTGATCAGGCCGCCGCCGGCGCCGACGACGATCACGCCGCCGATGGTGGCGAGCACGGTGACGAGCACCGGGGTGGTGACGGTGGTGGCGATCCCGACCTGGTTGAGCGCGGCGATGATGCCGAGCCCGAGGATGAACACACCGGCGACGTTGGCCAGCACCTTGACGTAGGAGAGGGCGCCGAGGGTGTTTTGGATGAGTCCCTTGACGGCGGCGGCGATGGCCGCGGCGATGACGACGATGACGATCGCCACCAGCAACCGGGGCAGGAACGCGATGATCCACGTGAGCAGATCGCTGATCGGATTTGGACCGAACACGCCGAAGGCGAGCTGGAGGACCAGCAGCAGCAGCAGGTAGTAGACGATCAGGCTGACGATGGCGGAGGCGTCGTGGTTGCTCTTGGCGAGCAACCGCTTGATGCCGCCGCGCTCGACCGTCCGATCGAAGCCGACCTTCTCCAGCAGCTTGTCCAGGCCCTTTTGGATCGCCTTGGCCACCAGATAACCGATGAGGATGATCACGAGGAACAGCAGCAGTTTGGGGACGAATACGGCTACCTGGGTTAGTGCGTCGCGCACGGCGCGTTCTCCTTTGGTTGGGAAATACGGGGTACCGACTGAAAAGCTACTACGGCTCTGCCCGCCACGTACCGAACCCCGCTGGCCCGCCGGCACATTTATGAGGAAGAGAGTTTCGTGCCGAGCGGGTAGCGTGGTGCAGTCCAATGCGCGAGATTGAGGAATACCCAATGGCAGAGCCCGTCGTCGCCGATCGCGCGCACGAAAACCCCGCCGACGGGTCGCGCAATCGGCTCGTCATCGGACTGCTCCTGTGCTCGGCCTTCGTCGTCATCTTGAACGAGACCAGTATGTCGGTCGCGCTGCCGGTGCTGATCGATGACCTGGGGATCACCGCCCGAACGGCACAGTGGGTCTCGACGGGGTTTCTGCTCACCATGGCCGTTGTCATCCCGGCCACGGGGTTCATCCAGCAACGCTTCACCACCCGGCAGATCTTCATCGGCGCCATGAGCACCTTCTGCGCCGGGACCCTGATCGCCGGGCTCGCTCCCGGTTTCCGCGTGCTGTTGCTCGGCAGGGTCGTGCAGGCCTGCGGCACCGCGGTGATGATGCCGTTGCTCATGACCACCGTGCTCGTGCTCGTTCCGGTCGCGCGCCGCGGCCAGACCATGGGGATCGTCACCGTCGTCATCTCCGTCGCTCCCGCCCTCGGCCCGACCATCTCGGGCGTCATCTTGGAGTTCTTGTCCTGGCGTTGGCTGTTCCTCACCGTGCTGCCCATCGCCGGCTTCATGACCGCGCTGGGTGCCACGAAGATGGTCGACATCTCCGCTGTCCGCAAGCTGCGCCTCGACGTCGCGTCGGTGATCCTGGCGGCCTTCGGCTTCGGCGGTTTGGTCTACGCCCTGAACCAGATCGGGGGCGAATCAGCGGGCGGGCCGACGATCCTCGTCGCCTCCTCGGTCGCCTGCGTGCTCGGGATCGTCGGGTTCGTTTGGCGCCAGTTCATCCTGCAGCGCGACGACGCCCCCCTGCTCGACCTGCGCGTCTTCCGGTTCCGCAACTTCGGCCTCGGCGTCGGGGTGTTGATGATCGCCTTCGCCGGGCTGCTGGGCGTGGCCATCCTGTGGCCGCTGTTCCTGCAGCAGGTCCGCGGGCTCAGCACCGTCGCCACCGGCCTGTTGTTGTTGCCCGGCGGGCTCACAATGGGCTTCCTCGGCCCCATAGTCGGGCGGCTCTACGACCGAATCGGCCCCCGGCCGCTGGTAGTCCCGGCCGGGTTCACCCTGGCCATCGCCATCTTGACCATGAGCTTCGCCGGCCCGAGCACGCCGTTGCCCGTGTTGCTGGTGAGCCATCTGCTGTTAAGCGCTTCGCTGGGCTTCATCTTCACCCCGACGTTCACCCACGCCCTCAACGACCTCCCGCCGCGGTTGTACTCCCACGGCAGCGCCGCTCTGAGTACCCTGCAGCAGGTCGCCGGCGCCGCGGGCACCGCGCTACTCATCACGGTGTTGGCCAACCGGGCCACCGCCGTCGAAGCCCTAGGGTTTTCCGCCGCCGACGCGAACGCCGCCGGGCTCCGGCTGGCGTTCGTGGTGGGGGCCGGGATCTGCGTCAGCGTCGTCGTCGTGGCGTTCTTCTTTCGGCGCCAGGCGTCGGTCTCGTCCTAGCGTCGAGGTCCAGCGAAGACTGTCAGCGACACGTGGTCTACCTGGACGGGTCCTTGAGCAGCCGGGCGGTAATATCATTAGGGCGATATCGGGGGTGATCGTTATGGAACAGATCCTGATCCGCAACCTTCCTGCGGGAACCAAGGCCGCGCTTCCGCGTGCCAAGCAGCCTCACCGGTCGGTTGAGGCGGAGGCGGGGGGCGTGCTCACCCGGGCTTTGGCGGGCGAGCCCATCACGATTGTCGACCTCCCAGGCACCGACGACGGTGCCGACATCGCATTCGAACCCGAGCGCCTGGGACTGGCGGCTCGCTCGGCGCAGGTGTGAAGTACCTCTTGGACACCAACGTGGTGTCCGCACTGCGGGTCCGAGGGCGCAACCGGCCCGTGGAGGTGTGGGCAGGGTCGGTCGGCGGCCCGGGTCCTCGCGGCCCATCGGGTCCCGCACGCACCGTTCGACGACGCCCTCATTGCCTCCATCGCTGAGGCTGCCGAGATGACCGTCGTGACGCGGAATACCAAACACTTCGAACCCCTCGGCGTCCCTTGGCTCAATCCGTGGGCCATAATCGGGCCCAGAGGCTGACCCCATCCGCAGAGCACTGGGCGTCGATGGCGGCCAACCCCAAAAGTACTCCCGCAAGAAACCTCGTGCCGGGACGCTAGACGCGCTGGGGCCACCAGCCGGTCCAGCTGTCCCGCAGGGCCTCCTCTACCGGCATAGCGGGGAAAGAATGGTGTGGCGGCTATGGGTCTTTTGCTGCCACCAGCTGGCGGTCGCTCACACGGACGGCGGCGCCGACGGATGGCAGGAGGCCAGCGACACCACCGGTAAGAGCAGCTCGTGACTCACAGGCAAGGGGCAAAGTTGGGCAATTGCGTTGCGAGGCTCACGAGCGCGTTGCATAATGAAGTTACCGACGAGTAACTAAGCTGCGAGGGGACCGGATGAGCCACTACAAGTCCAACGTTCGCGACATCGCCTTCAATCTCTTCGAGGTGCTGGGCACCGATGCGACGCTCGGCCACGGCCTCGCCGAGGACATCGACCGCGAGACCGCCGAGGCGATGCTCGCCGAGGTGGATCAACTGGCCCGCACCAAGCTCGCCGACTCCTTCGTCGAGGGCGACCGCTTTCCGCCGATCTATGACCCGCAGACCAAGACCGTGCGCGTGCCCGAGGCGGTCAAGATGGCGTTCAAGGCCTACCAGGACTCGGACTGGTGGCGCGTCGAACTGCCCGGCGAACTGGGCGGCCAGGACTGCCCGCCCTCGCTCCGCTGGGGCCTGATGGAGATGGTCCTCGGCGCCAATCCCGCCATCTACCTGTACTGGGCCGGGCCCAAGTTCAGCCAGGTCGTCGCCGAGTGCGGCACCGAGCGAGACAAGCACATCGCCAAGCTCATGGTGGACCGCCTATGGGGAGCGACCATGATCCTCACCGAGCCCGATGCCGGCTCCGACGTCGGCGCGGGCCGCACCAAGGCGCGGCGTCAGCCCGACGGCACCTGGCATCTCGAGGGCGTCAAGCGCTTCATCACCTCCGGCGAGCACGACCTCACCGAGAACATCATCCACCTGGTCCTCGCCCGCCCCGAATCAGCACAGGGGGCGGGCACCAAGGGGCTGAGCATGTTCATCGTCCCGAAGTACACCTTCGACCCCGAAACCGGCGAGCCCGGCGAGCGCAACGGGGTGTACGCGACCAACGTCGAGCATAAGATGGGGCTCAAGGTCTCCACCACCTGCGAGATGACCTTCGGTGCCGACGCGCCCGCGGTCGGCTGGCTGCTCGGCGAGGAGCACGACGGGATCGCGCAGATGTTCCGCATCATCGAACACGCCCGGATGATGGTGGGTACCAAGGCCATCGCGACGCTCTCCACCGGCTACCTCAACGCGCTGGACTACGCCAAGCAACGCGTCCAGGGCGGCGACCTCGTCGAGACGGGTGACCGCTCCGCGCCCCGAGTCACGATCACCCACCACGCGGACGTGCGTCGCTCGCTGATGACGCAGAAGGCCTACGTCGAGGGAATGCGCGCGCTCGTCCTCTACACCGCGAGCATCCAGGATCTGATCTGGCAGGCAGGCGCCGAGGGCGGTCGAGATGAGGTGGCCGAAAGCGTCAACGACCTGCTGCTGCCGATCGTCAAGGGGTACGGCTCCGAGCGTTCCTGGACCCTGTTGGGCAGCGAATCCCTGCAGACCTTCGGCGGATCGGGCTATCTCGCGGACTACCCGCTGGAGCAGTACGTCCGCGACGCCAAGATCGACACCCTCTACGAGGGCACCACCGCCATCCAGGGCCAAGACCTGTTCTTTCGCAAGATCGTCAAGGACCGTTCGCGCGGGCTGGATTTCCTCACCGCGCAGATCGATTCGTGGATCGAGACCTGGCATGGCCTGGACCGCGAACGCCGACTCCTCTCCCGCGCCCTGGCCGACGTCACCGCGATGCTCGCCGCCATGGACGAGGCGCTGGAGAGTGCCGGACCGGGCGGCGATCGCCGCAACATCTACCGGGTTGGCCTCAACACCACCCGACTGCTGCTAGCCCTCGGCGACCTGTTGTGCGGGTGGCTGCTGCTGCGTGGGGCCGAGGCCGCCGCCCTCGCGTTGGAGGGCGAGCCAAAAAAGAGCGATGCCGACTTCTACCGCGGCAAGATCGCCGCCGCCCAGTGGTTCGCCCAGACCGTGCTGCCCAAGCTTACCGCCGAACTCGCCATCGTCGAGGGCACCAACCTCGACGTCATGGACCTCGCCGAGGCGAGCTTCTAACCCAGAGCACCTCGGTCACATCGCGCTCAGTCTGGATCAGCACGCTCGGTCTCTTGCTGACCCGGCTCAGCCTTTTGCTTCCAGCTCAGTTCGTAGATCAAGCGTGAAGCGTTAGATCGAGCGTGCTGCGCGCTCGGCCTGGGTTCCTGCTCTTGCTCTGAAGGGGGCGGGCGAGGGGCATCGGGGAATCAAACCCGCTCGGGGCCTCGAGCTCTGGGGGCTCAAACCCGCTCGGGGCGTCGAACTCTGAGGAATCAAGCCCGCTCGGGGCGTCGAGCTCTGAGGGCTCAAACCCGCTAGGGGCATCGGGGGCTCAAACCCGCTCGGGGCGTCGAGCTCTGAGGAATCAAACCCGCTCGGGGCCTCGAGCTCTGAGGGCTCAAACCCGCTCGGGGCGTCGAGCTCTGGGTAATCAAACCCGCTCGCGGCGTCGAGCTCTGGGGAATCGCGCTCAATATAGTGCTTCCCGCTTCATTTCGAAATCGAGCGTGAACCATCAACCCGAGCCAGTCCAGCACCATACCGAGCGCGCCGGCCCATACAGAGCGCGAATACGGGGTCGCGGCGGTGGGTCGGGTCCCCACTGAGCGCGGGGTCGCGACGAACAGGTCGCGGTTGGCAGATTCTCGGCTTGGGGAGGCGATCAAGCCGATTCCGCACCCCGAGAAAGAGGGGGAGGGGTTGCCTCGACTGTGTTCTGCGTTACGGATAAGGGTCCTGACGTTGCCGATAGTGAGTTGCCCAATCAGGCATGGGCCACCGTGAGCGTCACCACTAGGGGTATCGGCGGTCTGCGAGACCACCTGCCACGCGATTTTGCCCGCGCGAGCCCAAACCGTATTCGTTGAGCGCCGCAGTCACCTTGGCTGGGTGCTCGTGAATCCCGACGCCGCCCGATCACCGCGCCAGCCTGACCCTCAGATCCCCTCCTCCCAGATCCCCTCCTCCTACTCACCCTCACACGCTCGGCCTCGCGCA
>JBBSOW010000135.1:0-7928 GCA_038259365.1 Propionibacteriales bacterium | reverse complement strand
CCGGCTCCGAGGCGTCCCGGGCCCGGTGATCGGGGAACGTCTGGCAGAGGTCGAAGCGCACTGCGCCGAGGCCGGTGAGACACCGTCGGAAGCATGTGGTGACCCGACCGCCTACGCCGCCCGGATCGACCACGACAGCGCCCCCGAACGCGTGCCGGGAGTCTGGACGGTGGCGGCCGTGGCCGCCTTTCAGGTCGGGGCCACGCTCGTCGGCACTTCAGCGGTCCCGGCCTGGGCCCGCGGTGAGTCACTCACCTACAACCTGGCCCAGGTCATCTGCCTCGGCTTGATCTTGCTCCTCCTGCTCAGCCTGCCCCTGCTGCTGGGCCCGATGGTGCACCACCCCTGGACCATCGGCGCCCCTCTGTTCACCGTGGTCGCCCTCGGAGCCGGCGGTGCAGCGCTGTTCGGCCGCGCCGACCTACGAACCGTCGCTCAGCTCCCCGCGCCCCTCGTGGCGGTCGGACTTTTCGTGACGGTCCTTGTCCTGGCGTGGATCGAGTACCGCAACCTGGCCCGTGACATCGAGAGCGACCTCGTCACCTCCCCCCTCGCGGTGACCACCAGGCAGCCGGCGGCCGCCAGCAGCGCCGCGCGGCGAGCCGCCCTCGTGCCCGCCTGCCTGATCCCCGCCACCTACCTCGCCTTCGCCGCCTTCAGCTGGCTGGCCGCCTGACCAGCGGCCGTCCCCACATGACGATCCCGCACTTGCATGCTCCGCGAGCCGATGGATCGCCGGCATCCTGGCCCGCGTCGGGGCGTCCCTCGCAGAAGAGGACCAGCAGTTCATGCGGAGCTTCGGTGCGGGCGTTCTGCGGACGTGATGCGGTCATCGTGCTGCCTGGGCTCTTGCTTCGGTGTCACAGACCCCGCGGCCGACCAAGAGAAGGGGCCGTCGGTCTGAATCTGCTTCCCCAGCGAGGACGGACGGCAGTAGCTCGCCAAGGTCCGGAACCGCCTTCAGCAGACCATCGACGCCGACAGTGGCAGCCGACCGCAGAGGAAGAACTCGCCTGGTCCGACGAGACCGCACCTCACCATCACGACATCGCCCCCGCCACGACCCGACGCGCATCGGAGACCACCAGGTGAACGACAACATGCTGCCCTCCGTCGACCCCCGCCGCAGCGTCGACAGCGACGGTTGGTGGACCGCCGCCGTCCCGTCTCCGCTGGCAGCGTCCCCTCAAGGGGTGGCCGACCACGTCGCCGCGATGAGCGCCTTCTACGCCGACCTCGCTGCGTCCGGCGAAGTTCGGGTATCAGCGGCAGTCGGTTCGTGGGTCCGCGACTCAGAATGCGATCAGGCTGTAAGCCAGAGGCGTGCGGGTGTGGATGACGGTCGGTCCGGCCCGGTGTGAGTCGACGAGGCGAGCGTCTCGTAGCACACCGAGGTGGTGCGAGGCGGTGCTGAGCGCCAGTCCGCACACGTGCGCGACGTCGCTGGTGGTGCGCGGCAGGTCCAGAGAAAGCAGGACCTTGGCCCGGCTGGCACCCAGCAGTGCGCTCATTGACGCGTCCGGGCCGCGCGACCCGGTGGGCCAGTCGGGTGATAATCCCCCGACGGGGTAGAACAGCGTCGGTACTGATGGCGGGTCGGTCACCACGCTGCACCAGGGGGCACCGAGGACCGTTGGCACCAACATCAGTCCACTGCCTTGGCAGTGCACTTCTTCAGACCAGATCCGCATCCGCACTCGCACACGTCCCGCTTCCCAGGTGACCCGTTCGTGGAGCTGGCCGATCATGTCCGAGATGCCTGTCTCCGCGAGCTGGCGGGCACGGCGGGTGACGTCGGCTTGGAGTAGGCGACGCAGCTGGCCCCAGTGGGGGGCCATCACGGCCTCCCACACCTCCTCCCAGGCGTTTGCGATGCTGTCCAGCGCGTGCGACGGCGAGCGCAGCATTGCCTCGACTCGCGTGCGGTGCGGACCGGTTGCCCTGCTGGCCACCTTGGTCAGGTCCCTTGCGACGCGTTCCACCGCCACCCGGCGCAGCGCCTCCAGCTCGGCCTCAGGGGTCAGGTCCCAAGCCGGGTCAGTGGTCAGAAAATCGGGGTAGTAGCCAGTCGGCGGGATGACAGTCGTGATCACGTCCCAGGCCCGCTCGGATATCCGTGGTGAGACTGCTCGCAACCACCCCCACTGAAGCGGTGCACCGTCAGGGGCCTGTAGGGCACACACGCCGCTGCTCAGTTCACTACCGGGGGACAGGCCGAAACGCAACAGGCTCATGTCTTCCGAGCCGAGCACGAAGTCGACGTACTTCTGGGATGCCTTTCGATCCACATCGAAAGGGTAGGCGAGGCGGGGAGGAGGCAGCACGCTCATGGCAACCTCGATCGAAGGAGCACAAGATGCGCACCGCTGCACCACACCAGGTCGGAACCGCTAACGAACGCAGGCGTGCCACTGTCGCATCTGCCCACGGGCAGGTCGGGCTGCTGCTGGCCTGCGGAGTCGCAGCCGGACCGCTGTTCCTCGGCTCAACGTTGACGCAGGCGGCCACACGCGAGGGTTTCGACATGCGCCGCCATGCGGCAAGCCTGCTGAGCAACGGTGATCTGGGTTGGATCCAGACGCTGACCTTCCTGGTCACCGGGGTCGCCGTGACAGCTGCCGCTCTCGGGCTCGGCCGAGCTCTGCAGGGCAGTCCCAGGGCCAGCGTCTGGGGACCCCGACTGCTGGTGGTCTACGGAGTGAGCTTCATCGCCGCCGCCGCGTTCCCGGCCGATCCCATGCAGGGCTTTCCCCTCGGCACGCCGGACGGCCCCGGCCCGCTCACCACCACCGGCATCGGCCACATGATCAGCGGCCTGGCCGGGTTCATCGCCGTCATCATCGCCGCTGGCCTGTTCGCCCGCTCCCAGCTGCGGGCGGGATCCAGAGGCCGCGCACTGTGGTCGGCTGTCACCTCCGGCGGGTTCGGTCTCGCTCTGGTCGGCATCATGTCCGGGTCGGGTTCGGCGTCCGCTGGAGTCACCCTCGGGTTCTGGGCCGCCATTGCCGGATCGCTGGCGTGGCTGGCCAGCACCAGCCGATGGGCCGGCGCGATCGCAGCCCGAACCCGCTGAGCCGCTCGCGAGCACATCACACCCCGACGATCAGGAGACGACGATGTCCTTCCAGGCTTATCTCGACGCAGTTGAGACCAAGACAGGCAAGACACCACGCCAACTGCTGGCTGAGGCCGAGGCTCAAGGATTCGGACCCGCTACCAAGGCTGGCCCGATTCTCGCCTGGCTCGCCGAGTCCTACGGGCTCGGTCGAGGCCACGGCATGGCGATGGTCCACGTCATCACCAAAGGCACCACAATCTCGGACAAGCACCTTGACTCCGCGAGCACCCACGCCGACACCAGCACCGAGCTGTGGCTCGATGGGCAAGCCACCAAACCCTCCTAGCGGGCAACCCCAAGGGCCGCACGTCACGTCAGAGCCGCGTCCAGCGACGTGGGTTGCCACGCTCGGGCGGCTCCCCCACGACATGCGGCCATGACGCGACCCCATCCACGGGCGCCACTGCTCGCGCACCGCCCCTCCCCTGCCCACGTTCTTCAGTCGAATACGGACGCGGATTGTCGGGATACAGATCTATGGTGAATTCATGAGTCCCACCAGCAATGACGAGGCAACGTTTGACATTGCTGCCCTCAGTGTCGACACGTGGGCAGCCTTCGACGCGCTCGTGCAGCGGCACAACGGCATCTTCGGCGGCTGCTGGTGCATCTGGTTCCATCCCGACGGCCCCGAGCGTGGGCAGGGTGCTGAGGCCAACCGGGACCTGAAGAAGCGCTACGTCGAGGCCGGTGAGGCACACGCGGCGTTGGTGATGAATAGCGACGAGGCCATCGCATGGGCCGAGTACGGCACGACGATCGAACTGCCCACGATCCACCACCGCAGGCAGTATGACGCCGAGAAGAACACCGACCCGGACTACCGAATCACCTGCGTGTTCGTCGATCGACGCTACCGCCGCCAAGGCCTCACCGAGATCGCGATCCAGGGCGCCCTCGACCTCATCGCCCAGTCCGGGGGTGGCGTGGTCGAGGCCTATCCGCACGACCTGACCCACCAGACGAAGAAGATGTCCGCCTCCTTCCTCTACAACGGCACCCGAGCGCTCTACGAACGACTCGGCTTCACCTACATCAGGCCCAAGGGGCTGAAGAACTGTGTGATGTCGCTTGATCTTCCCGCACAACGCTGACGCCGACAGCCCCACCCGCAGCCGCCACTACCTGCCACCTTGATCGAAGGGTTCTTGACCATGGACATGCTGAAGGGCGAGCAAATCGCCGAGGCCCACCTGACTGAGTGGCGCAAGCTCGCGCAGGGACTGCACGCCCGCTATCTGGTCGGTGATTTCACCGCAGGCGCTCGCTTCGTCGCGGCGGTGGGCGAGGCTGGCGAGGCTGGCGAGGCTGGCGAGGCTGGCGAGGCTGGCGAGGCTGGCGACGCACTCGACCACCACCCGCGTGTCGTGATCGGCCATGGCCATGTCGACCTCGAGTTGGTCACTAGTGACGCCGTTTACCGCGACAACGAGGGGACAGAGCACGTCGTCGAGTGGGTGACCCAGCAAGACGTCGAGCTCGCGCGTCGGATCACCGAGATCGCCGCCGATCACGGGCTTCTCGCCGATCCGTCCTCGGTCAGCGAGCTCGAGCTCGGACTGGACACCGCGCGCTCCGCGATCATCGCCCCGGTGTGGGCCGCGCTCCTGACCGGGAGGGCTGAGTCCCATGGCCGCGGGAGCCCCAGTGACGAGGTCCGTGACGCCACGGTTCGAGTTCCGAACCTGTGGTTCGGCGACGCCGAGGAGCAGGAGACCCCGCGTCAGCGCTTCCACGTCGAGGTCTACGTCGCACCCGAAGTGGCTCAGCAACGAATCGCCGCCGCCGTCGCTGTGGGTGGGACCGTCGTCGATGACAGCGATTCGCCAGCGCTAACTGTGATCGCCGACCAGGACGGCAACCAGGGCATCGTGTGCGCCGACATGTCCGCTGCTGAGACCAACTGAACCTCCATCTCGCTCAGCCCCCAGGCGAGGAACGATCAGGCTGGATCAAGGCAGCCACGGGCTGCTCGACCACTCTGTTCGCAGATCGAGCAACGCCGGATCCCCAACAGCAGGCGCCCGATCCGCTCAACCGCAACACGAGCGGGCGGTCCGAGTACCGATCAGCATGGGAGGACGTGCCCGGTCAGGAAAGGCACGCAGAAGCCATCAGATAAGCCGGCGGAGGATGTCGAGGACCTGGCTGCGCTCCTCGGTCGGTAGAGGGGCGAGGAAGCGGTTGTCGCAGTCGGTCAGCAGATCGGCGGCACGCGCGCGCAGCTCGTCGCCGGCCTCGGTGAGAGTCACCCGGCGGGCCCGCCGGTTGGCAGGGTCGAGTTCACGGGCGATGAGCCCCCGGGCTTCGAGTGCGGCGAGCAGCGCGACGGTGGTGGTGCGGTCCACCCCCAGTCCCGCGCCGAGGTGATGCTGCGCGGGTGGTGTGCGGTGCTGCAAGAGCGCCAGCACGCCGTACTCGCGGCCGCCGAGCCCGAGATCGACCAGCGCTTGCTCACCCATCGTCTCCGCGCGGTTCAGGGCGAGGCGCAGCAGGAATGCGACGCGGTCGGTAAGTGCATGGGGCAACTCCGGTGGGTCGGACATTGCCACCCCCTCTACTGTCTTGTCGTATCGTCAGCACGACTGATGATTCATGCGATGTAAGGGGTCCATGATGCAGGTGCTGGTGACGGGGGCAACCGGGTTCGTGGGATCGGCGGTGGTGCGCGCTCTGCGCGGGCAGGCTCACGAGGTCATCGGCTTGGTGCGTGACCCGGCCCGAGGAGACACCCTGATCGCGGCGGGAGCCTCGCTGCGCCGCGGTGAGATGCTTGATCCCGCCTCCTACGTCCCGCTCGTCGCCGAGGTCGACGCAGTCGTGCAGGCTGCGCAGCTCGCCGTACCGGGTCGGCTCACCCCGGCCCGCTCCCGTCGGCTGTTCGAGGCCGATGAGGTGATGACACGATCACTGGCTGAGGCGTGCCTGCAGCACGGCCGACGACTCCTCTACACCGGCGGGTGCTTCGACTGGGGTGATCACGGTGAGGACTGGATCGACGAGGCCACGGAGTTGACGCCATCGCCGATGGGTGTCGGGCACGCCCGTCAAGCGGCCTATCTCGACCAGCGGCACCACCAAGACGGCCTCGACGTGGTGCGGCTCTCGCCGGGTTTCGTCTACGGCCCCGGCGGGTTGTTTGCCTCGGCGTTCGTAGACCAGGCCCGCTTGGGCCGGCTGCGCTGCATCGGTGAGGGTGCCAACTGGTGGAGCTGCGTGCACGTGGAGGACCTGGCGGCGGCCTACGTCGCCGCACTCACCCGCGCGCTCCCCGGGACGGCGTACGCCGTGGTCGACGAGGAGCCGCTCCGGCTGCGCGAGCTGACCGACCTCACAACCGACGCCCTGGGCAAGCCACGGGTCGGGACCGCTCCGCCCGCGCTGATCAGCCTGATCCTCGGCCGCACACTCGTCGCCAGTCTGACGACCTCCTTCCGCATCAGCGGGGCCCGCATCAAGGACGACCTCGGCTGGGCGCCGAGCCGACCCACGTTCCGCGACGCCGTCTGTGCCACCGTGGAGGCGACGCCCTGAGAAGCTGCCGACCTGAAAGACCGACGTATCTAAAGGGGGGTTGCGATGTGGCTGGTGCTGACGCACGCGGTGGCGGTGTGGTTCACGAGCGGCGTCATCCGGATGCTGCACGTTCTCAACTATCCACTGCTGGCCCGCGGCGGCGCCGACAGCTTCACCGACTATGAGCGGGCTCACAATGCCCGCTTCGCCAGCGTTGTTGGTTTGCGTCTGAGTTGGCGATAGAGATCCGGGCTTGGATCAGACAGCATCTGGCGGGTCCTCCACAGCACACAGGAGGATCAGGACATGTCGGAGAACGAGTCAAGATCGACGAGCGGGAAGCGTCGTGCGAAGCGGTTCCTCTCGCCCTCGCAGAAGTACGAGATCTAGTTGCAGCTGGTGCGCCAGGAGGCCACGGTGGCCGAGGTCGCCTCGTCGCAGCAGGTCGATCGCCCAACGATCATGAGGATCAAGCAGGTCGCCAAGGACGGTGCGCTGGCCGCGTTGGCGTCCTCGAAGCCCGGCAGCAAGGGCAAGGAACGCGACTACGAGCTCGAGGCCGCGAAGGCCGAGGTCGCCCGGCTCTCGGAAGCGGTCAAGGAGCTCGCGGTCAAGCTGATGTTGGTCGAGGGAAAAGACGGCTGGGGCTGAGTGGCCGTGTCCCACGTCGTGTCGATGCGGCCACCAAAGCCGGCCTCCTCGACCTTCTCGACGAGGCCCATGCGTCGCCGGTCGCTTCGTCTGGTGTTGTCGATGATGCGGCGCGCCGTACCGATCAGCCACGGCAGAGCAGGCTCGGGAACTTGCGAGAGTCGTCGCCAGGCGACGACGAAGGTCTCCGAGACAACATCTGGTGCGTCGTTGAGGCCGACATGTCGTCGTGCGTAGGACAGCACCCGTGGGGCGTCGGCCTGCCACATCCAGGCAAGGCGATCAGAGGAACTGCTCATACCTAGAACTGTCCGGCACCGTCCCTCGTGTGACGCGCACGGCATCGACAACAACCTGCACTTACGACGAGGATTTCCTCGCCACCGCTGAAGCCTCACACGAGGATGGATCGGGAGACGCGCGATCAGTGGCCGAGGCGCTTGCGGTTACGGTCGGACCTCGCGGCGTTGCCGGCGCCATCGCCTGCTCTTCGCCGCAGAAGGTTCCCGTACCGGGTCGCTCCGCGAGCCCATCCGTGGCCGGACATTCTGCGAATGGATCCGGTCAGGCTGCGGGCCTGAGAGCAGATAGCAGCCGGCGCAGTTCCTGCCACGCCTGCTCGAGCGCGGTCTCGCCGGTTTGG
>JBBSOW010000134.1:0-7939 GCA_038259365.1 Propionibacteriales bacterium | reverse complement strand
ATATTGTTAGGGGGTAAGCTTTTAAGCGTTGACGTCTTGAAGGTTGTGGTTGGTCGAGGTCAGGTGTCGAGCACATAGGACGATTAGCTGCGTCTGACTGGCAGGGTAAGACTTGTCCAGTGCCCAATGGCTTTTTAGACGATGTGCTGCCAGGCAGGCACACCGGCGGAGACATCGCAAGACCGGTTAGGGGGACGTTCAAATGCCCCAAGCTGAGACAATGGCGGCCGTCGACTTCCGGCAGCTGGCCGATGTCTTGCACTCCTGCACCCGCGGCAATGAGCGGATACGTGTGGCCATTTTGGACGGGCCGGTCGATGCTTCCCACCCCAGCCTGGTCGGTGCACGCCTTACCACAGTGGGGGGCGAGACAAACTCCGACCCAAGTGGCGCTGCGTGTCGGCATGGCACACACGTGACCGGCATCATTCTCGGGCAACACATTGGGAGTGCTCCCGGTGGCCTCGCTCCTGGCTGCTGCGGCATCATCATGCCGATTTTCAGCGATAACGGGCAAGAATCTTGTTCTCAGCGGGACCTGGCACGGGCGATGGTCAACGCCCGTGCCGCTGGAGCGCACATCATCAATATCAGCGCCGGTGGGATCTCCCGCGATGCAAGGGTCCACCCTGACTTGGCCCTCGCTGTGCGCGACTGTTCCCGCGCCGGAATCCTCATCCTCGCCGCTGCAGGCGATTCGGGCTGCCGCGAGCCTCAGTTACCGGCACGCTTCACGGACGTTCTCGGCATAGCCGTCGATCCAACTATCTCCGCAGGTCAGGGTTTTTCCGCAAGGACGGTGGGGGCGACTCCTCCGGACACCGGGTGTCTACTTGCCCCGGGCTCCAATATTCCCGGCCCGGACGCGAGGGGCGGCACAGCGTACGTCAGTGGGTCGAGTTCTGCTACTGCAGTCGTCTCCGGTGTCGCCGCCGTGCTGATGAGCGTGCAGGCCGACGCGATGGGCCGCACCGACGCGAACATGGTTCGCGACGCCCTAACGATGACGGCGGTCTGGGACCCCAGACTACATGCGTCTATTCTCGACGCTACTGCAGCACTGCGCTACGTCACCGACGCGATGGAGATTTACACCGCTGCTGGACCCCAACGGTCCGACTCGGTTTCACGGATTGTCGAGCGCTCATCGCAGTCAGCGATTGCGACGGATTCCCGAATTGCTGAACCCGGGTTTGCCGTCTCGGAGGAGGCGCTACGCAACAAGTTCCGCGGCGTCACTGCGGAAAAGTTCGGGAGTATTGATATCCGAGTTCCTGACGGTTCCTCATACAACGTCGCCGACCTTACCTATCCGCTCCCGTCCGGCGGCCGCGGCATGCGTCTGCTTCCGGCATCCGACACTCCAGAGTTCAGCCCGGGCGGCCGAGCGGGATGGACAGTGCTGGACGAGTTCCTGCGCGCGGCCGCGGGCCTGACCGCAAATGATCCGCTCTACGCCATCATCAGTTATGTTCACCCCGAAGAACATTCCACCGAGATTGGCTTGCTACCACACACGTCGAAACTGACTGCCGGACACCGGCACGTCGGCGCGTATGTCGGCGGAGGCCGCACCACACACGCTCTGGCGCCCGATAGCCGGTGGCGTGGTCGAGATGCCGGACACATGGCACTCAATGTGGACAGGCATCCGGCGAATATCCAACTCATATCGCTACGCGGTGCGGGCCAGGCGACACTGAACCGAAACTTGTCCATCGTTGACGAGATCGTGTCCGGGTTGGGCCGTGTCCGCAGAGAGACCGACACCTTGGAGTGTCGCGTTGTCGATGCGGCTACCGCACTACAGTATTATCGTGACCTGCTGCGCGGTGAGGACTATCTCGAGGAGCTGGGGTGGTACGTCAACTGCAGCGCGCAGAAGGCAATCATCGTCAACGTAGCGCTCAACCTTCCACACGACGAAGCGTCGTTCCGGGAAGTCTTCGGAGCTGACGGTGCGGAGCTGTGGCAGACCCTTCTCGCCAGATATCAGCTGGTCTGCGGGATCCCCCTTCCCCCGTGCACGACGAGTTTCATCCCATTGTGGCAGCTCGAAGGGATACCGGTCGACCGGGTCCGGCCCCTCACAACCCTCGAGTATCACTCGTACCACGCGGCGCGCGAGGAGGCCCGCATTGATTCGTACCCCGGCCGAAAGCCGCCGCCGACGAATACCGGGCTCGCTTGGCCACTGGAGACCCTGCCCGACTTGCTCTCCCACTTCCTTGACACCTACGTCGGCAGTCAAGCCGCTGAGGGGCTTGCTGCTGCGGGTGAGACGATCCTGCTGAGATATGTGCTCGCAGAACGACTCGGGTATGCGGAACAGGAATACTTGAACGCGGTCGTCCCGGTAGTGGCGCTGCTCCTGGCCCGCGAAGCAGCCGCAGTGCACCCTGGCGTCACCGCTTTGCAACGGCTGGCATGCGCACCTGAGGGGTTGTTGGCCTGGCTGAAAGCCGCCGACCGACTGGCTCCGGGTCCGGACCAGTCCGGCGACATCCGCACACTGGTCGAAAGGTGCGGACAAATCGCTGCGACGGAGCTGCGTGCTTTACCCGATCAGGAGGGCGATGGTCATCGTCTCGAACACCTTGACCGGAGGCTCGAGGAGGAACTCTCGCGGATGCGGAACCGCATGGCACCGCCCGGCGGGCGCATTGGCTTCTTCGCCTCGCCGGGCATCTTCCATCAGCTCGCAAACGGGATCCACGCAGCAAACCCGTTCGTTTCGGTCGTCACCGCCTGCACGGTCATGGACGTCGAAGACCTAGTACCTCGCCTCGACGGGCCGTCCTCCGCGCAATTGGAGACAAACATCAGTCAACCAATCTCAGGAGGACCCATCATGGAAGAATTGACAATGCCAGCGCCGGGCGGAACGGCCCCGCTCGCTAACCCCAATACCGTGCCGATGACGCCCGGGCAACATGGGGAGGGGGACGAATGCCGAACCTGCGCCGCCAAATCGGACCCGGACGGGTTGGTCCAAGGAGAACTTGTGTACGCGTTGGGGGAAATCGCCTACAACTTCAAATCCCAAGGACGCCGCGACTCTATTGCCCAGCGCATGGGGGATGGTCAGACACCAGAGAATCCCGCCGATATGGTCGCTCATCTGGACGAGAATCCATTCGACACTGCCGCCCTGCAGTGGCTCCTCACACTTGAGGGAAACCCGATTTACGCACTTGAGCCGATTGGCCCGTACGCATCCGACACGCTGGCGTTGATGCGCCAGTTCCTTCGTGAGCAGCTCGAGGAAGGCGTTGCCCGCTTGTCGGTGCCCGGAGTAATTCTGGGTACGACAACGCACAAGAGTGGCACGAAGCTCCCGGTAATTGCGCCTGAAGCGCGCGGGATGTACAGCTGGACTACCGACGCGTTGGTCACTGCGTTGACCGAGGACGCCGGTAAGACCAAAGCCGCAACCGACCTGCGCTTGGGGATCAGCAATTTCCTTGAGCGCGTCTACTACGAGCTGCGGAATTTGGGGCGGCAACCGTGGGAGCGCGCGCTGAATTTCGCGGCAACGAACGCCTTCGAGGTCGAACGTGTGTATGAGGACGCGTACCGCGAGAACATGGAGTTGGACACGATCGAGGCGGTGCCAGCCACGTTGCACCCAAACAGCACTTCCTATTGGGACATCAAGCTCGTGTTCTTCTTTCCCGACCGGCCGATCCAGACCGTGCGGCGAGTCTACCGCTTCACGATCAACGTCGAGGATGTCGTTCCCGCCACGGTCAGTCCCATGCGCTCCTGGTCTATCCGATAACTGCACGCGAAAGGAGGTGAGACCAATGAGAATTCCCACGCCGAGGGCTGCCGTAAGTTCGCTACCAGCTGGCTGCTATCGCTGGGCGCCGCAGGCAAAGAGCGACGGAATAACACCGTCGTCGAAAAAGGGAGGAGGTGGCGGAAACTCCGACAATCCGGCGATCTGTGCCCGCAGTGGTTACGACTGCGGCCAAGCTGGCTACCGCAGCTGGGCTATCAGCGTGACCTGCCAACGCAGGTATCCCAACGGCGAGTTCCCGATCGGCTGCTACTCGTGAAACGACTCAGGCCTCGACGTTAAGGAGGATCATGAAAATTCCACGACAGGCACCCTCAACACGCACCGTGGGGCTTCCGCTCCAACTCGAGCAGGATGTCGGGCTGGGCGACGTGGTGAAGAAGGCGACGGGAGCAGTCGGAATCAAGCCATGCGGGGCCTGCCTGCGCCGGGCCGAATGGCTCAACGAGCGTGTTATTTTCACGAGCCGCCACGGCCGGCCATCCCCCGGCTGATGACGACTGTCCACAAACCACTGGAAAGGACACAAACATGTTGATCGCAAAACAGCGTGGCCACGCATCCGCAGGTCACCTCATACTCGAATACCCTGCACCTGAGCAGCATCTGACTCTCTCAGGTGGCGGCGGCGGCGGCAATCCTCCTCCGGGGTGCTACCCCAATGGAACTCAATGTCGAGGCTGGATTCAAGACATGGTGTACTGCTGCGGTGGGGGACAGACCTGGACCCGTCGGGAAGGGTGGTGTGTTGGATGGTGGGACGCCCTGCCGTGCCGCTAAAGGGGCTCTCCGCGGCGTGGGTCTACGACTTCGGCGCCCTGCCGGGAGACTGCTAAGGAAACACCTGTTTTCTAGATATGTTTACCGAGTTCGGTTTGCCCCGGAAGTGGGTGGGAGTTTCACTGCCACCAGACGGATCATCGCCGCCAGACCAATCAGCTCACGATCAGTCGGCGGACGATGCCGGTTACCTAATCGCGCTCGGCTCACAGTAATTCTGACGGGTCGTTCCAAGCCATGCGTCTCTTCAAGCTCAGCCAGACGCGCGGACAAACGACCCGTCAGAACCCCCTCCATAATCAGCGGTCTTCGAACCCAGAACTCTCCGAAAGCAACCCCAACTGTGATCCGCGTCTCCGGGCGGCGGGTCATCATCGGCCTTGATCAGGCGGGGTTCGGCAGCAGCAGTCCCAAAGTGAGCGCGAGGCGCAGCACGTAAGCATCGCGCGCGTTGGTGGCGCTGTACCCGCTGACCTCGTGGATGCGCCGCAGCCGGTAGCGCACCGTGTTGGCGTGCACAAACAGGTTACGCGCGGTGGCCTCGATCGAGCCGCCGGAATCGAGGAAGCTGACCAGCGTTTCGAGCAGCCCGCCGTTGGCCGCCTTGAGCGGTCCGTACACGTCGCGGGCCAACGCCCGGCGGGCGTGCCCGTCGCCGGACAGGGCGCGTTCGGGCAGCAGATCGGTGGCCCCGACGGGGCGCGGAGCCTGCGGCCACGCCGGGGCGGCCCGCAGTCCCGAGAGCGCCGAACGCGCGCTCTGGGAGGCGTCCATGAGGTGCCCGACGACCGGCCCCACCACGACGGGTCCATTACCGAAGGCCTCGGCCAACCCCTCCAGCGCGGCAATCGCGGTGTCCTCGTCGGTCAGCCCGGCCGAGCCGACGATGACAACGAGACGCTCACCCTGGACGGCGGCCAGCAGGTCCAGTCCGTCGCGTCGAGCCCGCTTGTGGAGTTGCTCCAGCGCGGAGTGCGTGGAGGCTCCTGGCTCCGTGGGTGGGGCGGCGCCGACGACGACGGTCACGCTCTGGTGGGCGGCCCACCCGAGCGTGGAGGCGCGGGAGAGGACGGTCTCGTCGGTCTCCCCGCGGAGCACCGAATCCACCACCAGCGCCTCGAGCCGGACGTCCCAGGCCCCGCGGAGTTCGGCCGCGCGGGCGTACACCTCGGCGGTGGCGAAGGCGACGTCGCGGCTGTAGGCGACGATGGCGGGCAGCAGGTGGGCGCGGTCGCTGCGCGACATGGCGTTGACCTCGCGCTCCACCACGTCGATGGTGGTGCGTACCAGTTCGACGGTCTGGTGCAGCGATATCTTGCGGGCCAGTGCGCGGGGAGCGGCGCCGAAGATCTCGGCCCGCGAATCGTAGGCGTCGGGATCGGCGAACCACTGGACGAATCCGTCGATGCCAGCCTTGGCGACCAGCGTGATCCACGACCGGTTCTCGGCGTCCAGAGCGTTGAACCAGCCGTGCTTGGCCTCCATCTCGGTGATGGTGGCGGTCGCCATCGCGCCGGTCTGGGCCGCGAGGCGTTTGACGACGCTGGCCCGTACTCTCGCCGAGGGTGGCGGGGAGACCGAGCGAGGAGCAGGCATTGGCTCACTGTAACGCCGATCGGCTCCGTGCTTGCCCTCTATACTCTGCGGTGATCACGATGAGCGCGCACCCACCCCGAACAGACCACCCGGCGGCCGAACCAGGCTTCGTCGTGGCCGCGCTGTACCAGTTTCGGCGTCTCGAGGATCCCGCGATGATGCGCGATCGGTTGCGCGCGTTCGCCCGGGATCGGGCGCTGAGCGGTACCCTCATCGTCGCCGGGGAGGGCATCAATGGGACGGTCGCCGGCTCCCGAGAGGTCATCGACACCCTCGCCGTCGAGCTGGGAAGTCTCGGATTCACCGACCTGGAATACAAGGAGAGTCACGCGCCGAGCCAGCCCTTCCGCCGGCTCAAGGTCCGGTTGAAGCGCGAGATCGTCAGCCTGGGGGTCGAGGTCGATCCGGGCGGGGAGGCCGGCCGCAAGGTCGGGCCCGCGGAATGGAACGAGCTGATCGACGGTGGCGACACCCTCGTGATCGACACCCGCAACCACTACGAGGTGGAGGCCGGCACCTTCTCCGGCGCGCTCGACCCCGGGCTCGAATCCTTCACCGAGTTCCCCCGCTGGGCGGCCGAGAACCTGGTGGGGCAGGAGGGCCGGCCCGTCGCGATGTTCTGCACCGGCGGCATCCGCTGTGAGAAGAGCACCAGCCTGTTGAACCAGCTCGGTTTCACCGACGTCGTCCACCTCGACGGCGGCATCCTGAGCTACCTGGAACAAACCCCGGAGTCCGACAGCCGCTGGGAGGGGGAGTGCTTCGTCTTCGATTCGCGCGTCACCGTCGGGCACGCGATGGTTCCGGGCGCGGGGGCCATCTGTCACGGCTGCGGCTGGCCGCTGCGGTCCGAGGACCTCCGCGATTTCCGCTACGAGCGCGGGGTGAGCTGCCGGTTCTGCTTCGACGAGACCACGGTGGCGCGCAAGGCCGCGTTTCGGGAGCGGCAGCGCCAGCACGACCGACAGGGGTAGGAGGCCTACGATCCCTTCGTCGAACGCGGCCGAACACCAGGCCGTGAAGCTGGTGTCACGGCTGAGTGACCGGCTCCGGCACCTGGTGGTTGCCGCCTGACCGCCGAGGCGGCAGGGTGGGATCCATGGAGTCTTCGATGAGCCCCGGTTTGGTGAGATCACGCGCGGCCCGGCGGATGGACGGCATTTCGACGACGGTGTTCGCCGAGATGTCGGTCCTGGCCGCCCGCACGGGCGCGGTGAACCTGGGTCAGGGGTTCCCCGACGAGCAGGGGCCGGATTCGGTCGTCGAGGCCGCGGTGGCGGCGATGCGGGCCGGGCGCAACCAGTATCCGCCCGGACACGGCACGCCGGAGCTGCTCGATGCCGTGATCGCCCACCAGAGCCGCTACTACGGAATCGAGCTGGACCGCCCCGAGGTGGTCATCACCACCGGGGCCACCGAGGCCATCGCCGCGGCTATCCTCGGGCTCCTCGACCCAGGCGATGAGCTGCTGGTCTTCGAACCGGCCTACGACAGCTATCTCGCGGTGACGCAGATGGCGGGCGTGGTGGCCCGGACGATCACGCTCCCCGCGCCAGACTTCCGACCCGATCTGGACGCTCTCGCAGCCGCCGTCAATGCCAAGACCAGGGCGATCCTGGTGAATACCCCGCACAACCCCACCGGGACGGTGTTCACCGCGGCCGAGCTTGCCGCCATCGCCGAGCTGGCCATCCGCCACGATCTGCTAGTCATCACCGACGAGGTCTACGAGCACCTGGTCTTCGACGAGCACCGCCACGT
>JBBSOW010000133.1:0-7958 GCA_038259365.1 Propionibacteriales bacterium | reverse complement strand
TCTCTCGTTCGTGTGCATGCTCACACCATCCCACGTGCCGCACGTCGTCAGCGAGACTTGGACTGGCCGGACCGAATCCAGGGCCCCGTAGAAGGATCGGCTCGCATGCCAGTACGGGATCGGCTCGCGCAGCGTGCCAGTACGGGATGGGCTCGCGGAGCGGCGCTCTCCGCCTGATCCATGGCGTCTCGGCCACCCGTCCGAAGCGAGCCTTTGCCGTGATACCTTCTGCCCGCTTTGGCGAGCAGGCCGTTCGCCGGGCAGTCTCGGGGGAGGGGCGGACTGGCCGTCCCATGTTCCCTTCTCGAGCGACTTCATTCCTGCCAAGTCACGAGGAGAACAGGTACATGTCCGTAAGTCGAACGGATGGATCCGCGAACTGGGTCCCGCGTCGGCCGCTGACCTTTGCAGTCAGCCTGATCGCAGCGATCGCGCTCACAATCACGACGGCACCGGCCCACGCGGTCACCCTCCAGCCTGAACTGGACCTGACCGACCAGCAGGCCGTGATCGTCGAAGAAATGTCAGACGCGATCGAGGAGGTCGGCGTGGAACCGGCTGTCGACAACGTCGACGTCAAGCTCCCCTACAGCGCCGAGCACGCCGCATCCCTCCTTACCCAGCAGGGCACCCTGCAGTTGACCGTGCCAGGTGCCGGCGAGGGGCGGCCGCTTGAGTCGGGGATTCTCTTCGACGGTGCAGCCACGGACACCTCGGTCGTTGTGGACTCGCCGGCGTCCGGCCTGCGCGCGCTGGTACATATCGACTCGTCGGATGCTCCGGAGCGTTTCGAGTTCGAGCTCGGCGGTGACGTGGCGTCGCTGCGGCCCGACGCAGACGGCGGCGTAACCGGCTTCAACACCAACGGCGATGTGGTGGCCTCGGCTCCGGCGCCGTGGGCTGTCGATGCCAAGGGGGCGACAGTGCCCACACGATTCGAGGTGGACGGCACCACGCTGTACCAGGTCGTCGAGCACCGGAGTGGCGACTGGGCCTATGGCATCACTGCGGACCCGAGCTTCTGGTCAGTTGCGAAGTGTGTTGCGGCAATCACCTGGGTCGTCGGCTCGAGCGTCTTCGCAGTCGCCAAGATCACCAAGATCAAGGGCGCGATCAAGGCACTCGGCGGCATCAAGGAGACCGCGAAGCTTTTGGTGGGCGCGACGAGCAAGACCGAGAAGGCGAAGGCCCTGGGCAAGGCTGGTGCCGCGGCTGCCAGCTACTTCCTCGGCATCGATACCATCAAGAACAACTGCTAAAGATTCGGAGTGAAGATGAGTAACACCATGGCCGAGGAGCGCGTTCGCGCGGCCTTCGGGGTCGGGCACGACTCGCTGTGGATGATGCCGTGGTTTGGATACCTGGTGGCGATGATGTGTGGCGCCGCCGTCTTCCAGGAAGGCACCATGCACGTCGCGACCGCGGTGTTCGGGTTGCCGTTGGCGTTCGCGGTCGGCTGGACATCGCGCCGCGTCGTCGCTGGCGTCGGCGTCATCGCTTGGGCACTCTTGATCGCGGCCGGATTCGCTATAGGCGCCTACGGTGTCTGACTAGGCGATGCCACCTATTACGACTCGTCCGAGGGCCCCTGCCGAATGATGGCAGGGGCCCTTGGTGTCATTGAGCGTTCTCGGGCCAGAGTCTGAGGACCGTCCGACGGGTCCGTGACTCAGACTCGGCTTCTGCGTATCCGTAGCCGAGGGTCACGACGTCATGCTCGAACCAAGAGCTCGTTGAAGTCGCGCTGGAGATTCTGGGACACGTGTGGCGACCCGCGCGCTCATCGGCAGGACGCGCGCTGAGCGGCATATGCGGTCATCTCTGAGAGACAGATGGGACGTCCCAGAAGGCGAACCTCAACCGAGGTGGGTCAGCGCCGCCATAATGACCTGGTCGTGGAACTGACCTCCGTAGAAGATCTTGGACTTCATGAGGCCTTCCTGTTCGAAGCCGGCTCGTTGGTAGGCGGCGATACCACGGGTGTTGTCGGCGCTGACCTGAAGCTCAATCCGGTGAAGGCCAAGTTCGGTGAAGCCATAGTTCACCATCAGACGCGTCGCCTCAGTTCCAAGGCCCTTCGACTGATGCTCGGGCCCAATCACGATTGCGAATGTGGCACATCGGTTGCTGACCTCGGCACCCCATAAGGCGACGTGGCCGACCAGGTCGCCTTCGATGGTCTCGACACAGAACGCAGCCCCAGCTGAGGAATCGTTGCTGCTCCAGTTCGCGAACATCTCCCGGAGGGGGCCGTCCGGACGCGGCTGTAGGCGGTCGTTGAAGCGAGCGACCTCCGGGTTTCGCCACCAGGTCAGGAGTTCGGGCAGGTCCCTGTCCTGCAGTTCGCGTAGGTGGACGCGTTCACCTCGCAGCGCACTTCGCGCACCATCAAGGACCAAAAGCATGGCTTCGCGGTCGAGCATGAGCGCGATTGTAGGACGGAGCCAGATGCTTAGGCGTGCCAGCCGCGGGCCACTTGTCCAGGGCGGAGACGACCTCCGCTGCGGATCACAGCTCAGACGGTTCGGTAGTTCAGGAGGACCTGGACGGGGTTTCACAAGCCGATCGGCTTGTGGTTGCGCTGTGAGTGACGGTGGTCGCGCGGGAAGCGCTCCAGCGCGGGGTGGCCCCTGTGACAGGGTTGCCAGCTACGGCTGCGACTCGGTACCGATGCTGTCGACCCAATCAAGCTGGGCACGAAGAGTCGCGCGCGCTCGGGAGTAGCGGCTGCGGATGGTTCCGGCGGGCTTGCCGATGATGCGCGCGACGTCTTCCTGGGAGAATCCCTCCCAGTGAATGAGGCGGATGATCTCGCGATCCAGTGGAACGAGGCGTTCGAGTGCTGTGTTCAGCGCCTCGTGCGCACTAGGCGAAGGTGCGAGGCTCTCAGCGGCGAGTTCGTCCCGAAGCTTGTCGACCAGGGCAGTGCGCCGCCGCCCTGCTCGACGACCCGTTGCCAGAGTCTTTCGCGCGACCCCGAAGGCCCAGAGGCGCGTTTCATCGGTGTCGCTTGGAACGGCGTCGGGCCGGCGTGCGATCACCAACAGCGTGTCGCTGAGGAGGTCCGCGGCATCCTCCCGAACATCTACGCGCCGCAGGAAAAAGTTGAGAAGGTCAGGTGCTAGGTCTGCGACGATCCGCTCGATGGCAGCCGTGCTCGGGCCGGTCAACGCTGACCCTCGGGGTACTCGCACCGAGTTGTGGCGCCCTGGATACTCGCAGTGTCGTCGTCGGCTCGCAGTTCCAGACTGGGAACTGATTCGAGGGCATCGGCATAGACGGCCTCGGTGACCTGCTCCGACCAGAGCGGCTCCGGCCCGTTCTGCGTCCTGCGGTTCGCGGCGGGGAGCCCGTCGTAGATCCGCTGCCCGAACCCTGTCCACTTCGGGCTGCTGCTCATCGCATTAAGGGCGTCGCGCTGCGTCTGAGTGACATTCGTGAACTCCAGGTAGAGAGCGCAATCGAGAACCGTTCCCTTGTCAGTCGTGTAATCAACAGAGATTGGCTCCGAGACGCGCTCGACCCCAGGCTCGGTCCCCACGAACGGAGGAATGGACAGCTGATAGGCGCCATACGTGGTCGCCGCGGAAAGGGCGAGAGCACCGATGCCGACTGGAACGACCACACCCCGACGCAACCAGCGACGCGACTGCTTTGACTTCTCGATCCCCTGGTCGACTGCCTCAGCCGCAATGAGTCGGGCCAGCGCGGCCGAGGGTGCTGTCGCGTCCCTCCGCACATCCGCCAGCAGAAGGTCCAGATCGTGCTCGTTCATTACGACTCCGTTCGCAGGGTTGATCATCCTTCAACCCGTACATGGCCCGCACGGCTCCAAGTGCTGCACGGGTACCGAAACTCGTGTTCGCGAACGCTCGACAACGGCTATCCATGAATGTCTGCCGAGCCCATAAGCGGCGCGTCGGGGAAGGACCGGTCGCGAGCGTCCCCGTCCCGTAAGCGGAACCCGTTCCGGTCACAACTGGGCTCACGTGCCACAACGGGATGGACAACCGGACCAGGTCTGCCTCGCCGTCGGGGGCACGGCGACTATCGACACCGCAACGGAATCGATGCAGTCGACCGTGTGAGTGGCCGACGCCGGGATCGGCGAGCATCGGTCCTGCGGAGCATATTGGCTCCGGCCTAGCGCTGTGGTGCGGCCTTTCCTCGCCACGACCGACTGGTTAGTGTCAGCGCAAACGTTCTCAGGGCGGGGTGAAACTCCCCACCGGCGGTAACGGCGGCTGGCAGATCCAGCATCCGAAGCCCGCGAGCGCCTACGGATCTCGGTCCGCAGGGTCAGCAGATCCGGTGTGACTCCGGAGCCGACGGTGATAGTCCGGATGAGAGAGAACGCGGTGACCGGGGAGACCTCTGTCTGCTCCGTTCGTCGTATCGCCCTGGGTGAGCGACAAGAAACGGAGGCAGTACACATGTCGCAGTCACCCACACCCACCCGGATCGCCGTGGTCGCATCCCGGTGGCACGCCGAAATCGTCGACCAGTCCGTCGAAGGCTTCTGCGCCGTCATCGAGGCCGCCGGTCACGCCAAGCCCGACGTCGTCGAGGTGCCCGGAGCTTTCGAGATCCCTCTTGCCGTACAGCGCCTGGCACTGACAGGGGACTACGCAGCCATCGCGGCATGCGGGCTCGTCGTCAACGGAGGCATCTACCAGCACGAGTTCGTTGCCTCTGCCGTGATCGAGGGACTGATGCAGGTACAACTCGCAACGGGCGTCCCGGTGCTCTCCGGCGTACTCACCCCGCTGCACTTCCATGAGCACGATGAGCACCTGGCCTACTTCACTCGCCACTTCCGCACCAAGGGCGAGGAACTGGGCGCCGCGGCGATCGGCGTCTTGGCGACGAAGCGGGACGCCGCGTGATCGAGGACCGGGTCTAAGACGAGACCGGAGCGCCTCTGTCCGCCGTCGCGGCGGGCAGAGGCGCTGACCCCGTCGTCGACCAGCCCATGGCACCTAGCATCACGGCATGGCCAGGCAGAACATCTACGACGACGAGGTCTTCTTCGCTGGATACCAGCAACTTCGTCAGACACGATCCGGCTTGAACGAGGCGATCGAACAACCCGCCCTGCGAGCACTGCTCCCCGCAGTGGGAGGCCTCGAAGTCTTGGACCTTGGCTGCGGTGATGGATCGCTCTGTCGCGAACTTGCGGACGCGGGGGCCGCCAGAGTCCTCGGGGTTGACCCATCTGAGCGCATGCTGGGCCTTGCCCGTGAGCGCACCACAGACCCCACGGTCGAGTACGCGCAGCAGTTCGCAGAGGACCTGCGACTACCAGCCGATTCAGTGGACCTCGTGGTGAGCAGCCTGGCCCTGCATTACGTAGACGACCTCGCCGGTTTACTTGGGAACGTGTCGTCCTGGTTGCGTCCAGGCGGGGCGTTCGTTGCGACCATGGAGCACCCCGTCGTCACCGCGGCCGCGGGAGGCGACAACCCTTCCGGCTGGGTGGTCGCCGACTACGCCGTGGAAGGGCCACGCCACACCCGCTGGTACACCGACGACGTCATCAAGTACCACCGCACCACGGGATCTGTGGTGCGGTCGATCTTGCAGGCGGGGTTGACGCTCACCGCTCTTGAAGAGCCCGCGCCGTCGGCCGCGGCCGCGCAGGACCGACCCGACCTCCAGGTGCACCGCCAGCGACCCGCCCTGCTCGTGTTGCGTGCCGACATGACTTAAGAATGCTGCGCCCGGAGCGCGCAGTGCCGGATCCTCACCGGGAAGGACCTATCGCGGCATAAGCGAGCGCTAGTTCAGCCGCCGCCGACGCCACACGATGGCACTGTTCGGCGACTCGCCGGTCGGGGCCGGGTCTATCCGAATGACCTCGAAGCCCTCGCGCTCGTAGAAGTTCCCGGCTCGGGTGTTCCCGGCGAAGTGCTCCACGTCGACGCGGCCTGCTCCCTGCGGAAGCGATGCGATCGCCTGACCGAGCAACTCCACCCCGAGTGATCGGCCTCGATACTCCGGAGCGAGGTACATCTTCCAGATAACCTGCTCGCCGGCCAGTTCACCGGTCTGGCACACGCCCACGACGTTGAGATCCTTCGCGGCGCCGTGGACTCGGTTTGCCTCAACAGCGGATGCCATGCGATCGAGCGACCACCAAGTCAACTGCTCCTGCGCGGCATGCGCCCCGAGGATTGGGCTGTAGTACGGGGGGATCACGGCACCCCCGAAGGCGACGATCGCATCAAGATCGTTCAGTTCAGCCTTCCGGACGTGCGCCCCCATGGTTGACACCATATGGCCGGCGACCGCTCATCGGCATGACCGTATATCCCGCAAGCCGATCCCCCTACGGGACATACAGAACTGCCGCGCGCCGCGGCCCGGAGCGGGCTAGCAGGAGGTTGGCTGTTCGATGCTGATGCAGGTGTCGTTGCGCTTTCCGCCGTCTCCGATGTCGGTCCCGGCGTTGCCGTTGAGCCAGTCTATTCCGCCCATGCCGTAGAGGTAGTCGTCCCCGGCCCCGCCGTAGATCTGGTCTTTTCGCCCGAAGCCGAAGAGGAAGTCGTCGCCGGTTCCGCCTTCGATGCGGTCGTTGCCCTGCTC
This sequence comes from Propionibacteriales bacterium, assembly GCA_038259365.1. Lineage (GTDB taxonomy): Bacteria > Actinomycetota > Actinomycetes > Propionibacteriales > Propionibacteriaceae > JBBSOW01. The sequence goes on along the minus strand of JBBSOW010000133.1, from coordinate 1,373 downwards.
GCCGTAGACGATGTCGTCACCGCTGGCACCGCGGAGCTTGTCGTTGCCGGCGCCGCCGAGGATGGTGTCATTGCAGTTGCCGCCGGTGACGTCGTCGTTGCCGTCGCCGGCCACGATGATGTCGGCGCCGCCTCGTCCGCGGATGGTGTCGTTGCCCCCGAGACCGTAGAAGGTGTCGCCGCCCGGGGTGCCGACGAAGTTGTTGGCCCCGGCGTCCCCGACGTAGATCTGGCCGGGCAAGGAGCAGCTGGCGGGCTGCTGCGCGGTGGTCGGGGCTGGGTTCGCGGCTGAGGCCGGGGCGAGTAGAAGCCCAGCGCCCATCAGGGACGCCAACGCGATCGGAACCTTCATAGCAGTCTTCCTTCTGTGTGTGAGTCGCCGACCGATGTCGGCTTCGGAGGGGTTGGACCACAGGGACCTGCCTCGAACCGCCGCGCACGCGCCCGCGGAGTGCAACTTCCCTCACACCCAACCGTTACTACCAAAGACGCTATACCAGTGTTGTCGAGGGTGCAACCGGTAAAACCTGTACGCTAGTGTCATGCCTTCTCCAATCTCCCGGTGTGCCCCGTCGAGCCGGACTCGGTTCGAGTGACTCAACCAACCCACCTGCACTCGCATGCACCCCCCCAGCACGCTGAGCTGCTGGTGGCGTTCGCGAACTCGTTGGACTCTGACGAGGGCACTGATGACCTGACCTCACCCAGCGAGCTGACCCGCTGGCTCCTCACCCACGACCTTCTCGAACAGCCCGTTCAAGCGACCCGCACGGACCTCGATCTAGCACTTGCACTGCGGAGCGGACTCCACGAGGCGTTTGCCGCCAACCACCACCCGGCCAGCGACAAACCTTCTGGAACTGCCCTGGAGATCGCCGCCGCCAAGCTGCCACTGCGAGTCGGCGTTGTGGCCACCCGCCCGCTCCTACGCCCGGTGCATGACGGCGTCCGCGGTGCGCTCAGCCTGCTGCTGATCGCAGCGCAGGAAGCGGTAGCCGACTCCAGCTGGCAGCGACTCAAGATCTGTGTCGACGCCGAGTGCGGGTGGACCTTCTTTGACGCTTCGAAGAATCAGTCCCGCAACTGGTGCGAGTGGGGATGCGGCAACCGCGCCAAGACCCGAAACTACCGAGCCAGACAGCGCGCGTCCCGTACCACGACGACCACGACCAACAACTGACGGCCGAGCAGCACCCCATTCTGCTCGACCGAGCCCGACCCGAGAGCCGCAGGTCGCACCCTTGTCCAAGCTAGCCCCAGGAACCCGACCGCGGCACACGAGACCGTGACGGCGTCTGTCGAGATTTCGGTCCCAGCACAGACAGAGTCCGCGCCGGTCGCCCATGGGTTCGCGAAGCGACCCGGTACGGGATC
>JBBSOW010000132.1:0-8218 GCA_038259365.1 Propionibacteriales bacterium | reverse complement strand
TGTCGAGGGACTCGGACACCGACACCGCCCCGTCGTGGGTCAGCAGACCGCTGATCAGGGCGTCGGTCTGACCGACGATGCGCGTCAGCCCCTCGGCGGCGATCGGCGCGAACTCCTTTACCACCTTCGACATCAGCCGGGCTTCGGTCACAGGCCCGACGCTGGCCCCCTCCAGCCAGGCCCGCCCGGCCCCGGAATCGATCGCCTCGCTCATGTCGATGCCGAAATCCACCGCTTGCAGCCCGGCGGCTTCGACCAGGGGGGTCAGGTCCTTCGGCGCGGCCACCGACACCTCGTAACCCGCCGTTGCCAACCCCGCACCTAAAGCGGCGAAGGGCTGGACGTCACCTCGGGACCCCCACGCCAACAGGCACACACGCATGGGTGGACTCTGCCACAGCCGCGCCGGGAGAGGCGTCATTGCTCCTCCAAAGGTGGGCCACCCTGCCACGTTCGATTGGGTAATCACTTTGGAGGGTGGGTTGAAACGCGACATCTCCATGGCGCCGAGAAGATGTCGGCCAGGGCGATGTCGTCGCGGCTACAGATTTGCCACTCTCTCGCGCCTTGTCATTCACTGCAGGGCACTTGACCTTGCCTGGCAAACCTTGGCCCGGCCCTTCTCGCGGCCCCCCTTGTTCCATACAGTCAGCGCCAAGCAGGCGATCAACGCGGTGGCCCCAACGACGGGGCGTACCGTCCTCGACTTAGGAGTGAGACCATGGCGACCCCAGCACAGCCATCAGCAGGTGTGGAGTCCACAAACCTTGGCGATGCGGCCGAAGCCCGCCGCACGCTAACCGTTCCGACGCTGGTTTTCATGATCATCGCGGCATCGGCGCCACTTACCGTTCTGGCGGGCGGCGCACCAACGAGCTTCGCCGTCACCGGTCTCGTGGGGGTACCTGTGGGGTACCTCATCCTCGGCGCCATCCTGGTGCTCTTCGCCGTCGGCTATGGCGCGATGAGTTCGCAGGTGCACAATGCTGGCGCCTTTTACGCCTACGTCACGGCGGGGCTCGGTATCCGGCAGGGAATTGGCGCCTCACTGTTGGCGTTGGTGAGCTACAACGCCATGCAGGTGGGGTTGTGGGGGCTGTTCGGCTTCGCTCTCGCCTCACTCGTCTCGGGTGTGCTGGGTCTCAGCGTCCCGTGGTGGGCGATGGCTCTCGTGGGCTGGGTCTTCGTGGGATGGCTGGGGATCAACAAGATCGACCTGTCCGCCAAGGTGGTGGCCGTGGTCGTCGCCCTCGAGTTCGTCGTCGTCATCGTGGTCAACATCGTCTCCTTCGCGGCTGCACCCGAGGGTGTTAGCGGTGCCGCCTTCGCGCCGGAGAACTTCATGACCAACGGCCTGGGAGCCATCCTCGCTTTCGGCATCGCCGCCTTCATGGGCTTCGAATCCGGTGCCATCTACAGCGAAGAGGTCAAGGACCCGCGCCGGGCGGTCTCCCGCGCCACCTTCATCGCGGTTGCCATCATCGCGGCCTTCTACGCGTTCTCCGCCTGGGCGCTGACGATCGGCGTCGGCCCCTCGCAAATCGTGGGACGCGCCCAGGAACTCGGCCCCGATCTGGTCTTCGTGTTCCTCGACGAGCAAGGCTCCGCCCTGCTGTCCGACGTTGCGAACGTGCTGTTCATCACCAGCCTGCTGGCCGCGCTCATCGCCTTCCACAACGCCGCCGCCCGCTACTTCTTCTCCCTCGGCCGCGCCCGCGTGCTGCCCCGGTTCCTGGCCCGCACGGGCAAGGACAACCACGCTCCCGTCGCGGGTTCCTTGGCCCAATCAATGCTCGCCCTCGTGCTCATCATCGTGTTCGCTATCGCTGGTGTCGGGTCCGAACTGGGCGAGCTGTTCCCGGTCATCACGATGTTTACCTGGCTCACCAATGCTGCCGCCTTCGGACTGGTGTTCCTGTTGGCCGTGACATCAATCGCGGTCATCGGGTTCTTCTTGAAGGACCCACGCGGGTACTCGTCGTTCGTGCGTCTGTGGGCCCCCGGACTGGCCGCGATCGGACTCGGCACCGTTTTCGTGTTGGTCCTGGCGAACTTCGACGTCATGATCGGCGCCGAAGGTCCCTCTCTACTGGTCATTGTCATGCCCGCGATCATCTTGGGCTCTGGCCTGGCGGGTTTGATCTGGGGCGAGGTGCTGCGTCGTACCCGCCCAGAAATCTTTAATTCCATCGGGCACGCCGACGTCGGATGATCCTCACCGATCCTCTCGCTCGGTGCCGAGCGGTCCACCACATGCACAGGAAGGCCTGAACACATGTCTGCAACACCCAAGGTATTTGTCGTTGGCGCCGGATTCGCCGGGCTCGTGGCCACTCGAGAACTGGAGGCCGCTGGATTCGAGGTGGAAGTCTTCGAGGCGCGAGACCGCATCGGCGGCCGCGCCTGGACCGAAGAGCGGATGGGGCATCCCCTTGAACTCGGGGCCACGTGGGTGCACTGGATGCAACCCTTCGTCTGGACAGAGATCGCCCGGTACGGGCAGACGCTCGTTCCGAGCCCGGACTATGACCGTGCCTACTGGATCACCGACGGCGAAGTGCGCGAGGGGCCGGAGCAGCAGCTCGACGAAACCCTGCAGCGGCCGCAGAGCAAGATCTTCGAGGGCTCGGACGAGTTCTTCCCCTACCCGCACGATCCGCTGTACGTGTTGAGCCCTGAATACGACGGACCCGCCGACGTCCCCGAGCGGATGCGCGCCGCCGACCACGGCAGCGTCCTGGATGCGCTGCGGGACGGATCCTTCAGCCAGGAGGAGATCGACGTGTGCGACGCCTACTGGTCTGCGGGCTACAACGGCAACACCGCCACGGCGTCGCCGTTGATGGCCAAGCACTGGGCGTCGCTCTCGCACCACCAGCTGGGCTTGCTCGACGAACAAACCCTGAAGTTCAAGCTGACCAACGGCATGCAGGGTCTCTACAACGCCATGGGTAAGGATGTGCGCGGCCCGATTCACCTCAACACCGCGGTGACCACGGTGGAGCACTCCGAAACCGCTGCGACCCTCACCTTCGAAGACGGCAGCACCCGCACCGCCGACGCGGTCATCGTCACCGCCCCCATCGGCGCGATGAAGCACCTGAATTTCGCTCCCGCACTACCCGAGGCCATGCGCTCGGTGGTAGAGGAGGGAACGAACAGCACCGGCTTCAAGATCTGGATCAAGGTCAAGGGCCACCACTCCATCATCGCCACCGCTCCCAGGGGCAACACTCTGGCCATGATCAAGAGCGAGTACTTCCTGGACGACGACACGACCATCCTGGTGGGATTCGGCTACGATCACACGCTGATCGATCTCCACGACGTCGAGCAGGTGCAGGAACTGGTGCGCGCGTGGCGGCCCGACCTCGACGTCGTCGAGACCGACGGCTACGACTGGGTGGCCGACAAGTGGAGCGGGGAAACCTGGGCGACCATCAAATCGGGCCAGTTCACCAACGGCTGGCACCACTTCCACGACACCGATTCGCGGCTTTACTTTGCTGGCGCCGATATTGCCAAGGGCTGGAACGGGGTGGTCGTCGATGGCGCCATCGAGACGGGTATCACCACCGCTCGCCGGGTGATCGCTGAACTACGAGCCGCCGGCCACTGACCCCACCGGCGCGGGCAGGCCTCGCCGGGTCGGAATCAGCTCGTGGTGAGGCGTGCGCGATACGCGCTGGGGGACTCGCCGAAGTCGGCGCGGAACACTCGCGAGAAGTGGGCGGCGTCGACGAGCCCCCAACGCGTCGCAATAGCCGAGACGGGGCGGTCCGTGAGCAGCGGATCAGCAAGATCTCGCCGAATGTGTTCCAGTCTCCGAGAACGGATCCACGCCGATACCGTCTGCCCCTCCTCGGAGAAGATCGTGTACAGGTGGCGCGTCGACACGTAGTGCGCGGCAGCAATGGCGGCCGGGTTGAGCTGTGGATCCCCCAAATGTTCCAAGATGTACTCGCGGACCTCGCGAGACCGCGCCAACCCCCGATCGAGGTCACGGCGAAGTTCCTGGGAGAGCATGGTGACAAGCAGGTCCAACGCCGAATGCACAAGACGTGGGGCATGCGGCCCCTCGATCTGGTCCATGTTGCGGCCGAGCTCGACGAAGAACGGGTTGACCACGCGCCCCAGGCCTTCGTCGCTGGGGAACCGGGTGGCGGTCACCCGGGAGACTTCATCTCGCGGGAGATCCACGACATCCTGGGGGAACATGATGACCATCGCCCGGTTGTTCTCGGGAAAGCTCAATGTGTAAGGGCGGTGGGTGTCGTAGATGGCGAGATCTCCCGGCCGAAGATCGGCACTGCGGCCGTCCTGTTCCAAAACCGCGTTCCCCACGAGCTGGAGGCTGAGTTTGTAGTAGCGGCCGCGGCTGCGGCCGATCAGTTCTGGCGTGCGGGTGACCGTGTGTGGTGTCGCCGTGATCTCGAACACGGTGATGTCTTCCACCGCGGTGGCCTCGAGATGTCCTCGAAACGGGATGTCGTCGACCTCATCGATCTGCAGGGGGACAAACGATCTGTTGATGGTGGATCGCCATTCGGCGAGGCCGAGGGCGCGGGGGATCCCACCGATGTCTTTAGTCTCGCCGAACTTGGCCATACCTTCCCCCGGGGTGCCTTGACCTCACGGTGATTCTATCTGTTCCCCGCATCGGCGACACTGCGATGCCGCGCGAAGGTGGTTCATCCTGCGACATTGATTGAGCACTCGCTGACAAGCCTCGACCGCGTTCCAGCTTTACAGTATGGAGCAATAGCCGTCAGTCGTGGCGGTGACTTTCATGACGAGGGAGTACACGGATGTCCGATTCCACCGGAGAACTTGACGAGTTGACGTTGCTGGATCGGGTGCAGGCGCCGGAGGGAAGCGGGCGGGAGATCCCGGACGCCGCCACTCGTGAGGTCGTGGGTCGCGCCCCTGAGCAATCCGTCGGCGACCTAGATGCCGCGGTCGTCCGCGCGAGGGCCGCCCAGCCGGCCTGGGAGGCGCTCGGGCACGAGGAGCGCAGCGCACTGTTGATGAAGGCCGCAGACGCTCTGGAGGAGAACGCGGAGGTGCTCGCTCGGCTCCTTTCGCGTGAGCAGGGCAAGCCGCTGAACGGACCCAATGCCCGTTTCGAGGTGGGCGCTTGCTCCGGGTGGCTCCGCGCCACCGCCGCGACGCCGCTCGAGGCGGAGGTCGTCGTCGACGACGGCGAGGTGCACGCGGAGCTGCACTACCGCGCCATCGGCGTCGTCGGAGCGATCGGGCCCTGGAACTGGCCCATGATGATCTCGATCTGGCAGATCGCGCCGGCGTTGCGCATGGGCAACACCGTGGTGGTCAAGCCGAGCGAATACACCCCGCTCAGCGTGCTGGCGATGCTGTCGATCATGAACGAGGTGCTGCCCGCGGATGTCCTCATCGGCGTTTCGGGTGACCGCGAGGTGGGGGCGCGGCTGTCCTCGCACCCCGACGTCGACAAGGTGATGTTCACCGGATCCACCGCCACCGGCCGCAAGATCATCGAGGCGTCCGCCGGCAACCTGGCCCGCCTGACCCTGGAATTGGGCGGCAACGACGCGGGTATCGTGCTGCCCGGCACTGACCCCAAGGCCATCGCCCAGGATCTCTTCTGGGGAGCGTTCATCAACACCGGGCAGACGTGCGCGGCGCTCAAACGTCTCTACGTGCACGACTCGATCTACGACGGCGTGGTCGACGCCCTCACAGAGGTCGCCGGCCAGATGCCCATGGGCAACGGCCTGGACGAGAACAACGTGCTCGGCCCGCTCCAGAACCAGTCCCAGTTCGACATCGTCAGCCGCCTCGTCGACGACGCCAAGGCCAACGGCGGCCGGATCGTCTCCGGCGGGGCGCCGTCGACGGAGCTCGGCGAGCTGTTCTACCCCATCACCCTGGTGGCGGACGTGAGCGACGGAGTTGCGCTGGTCGACGAAGAGCAGTTCGGACCCGCGCTACCGATCGTTCGCTACACCGACGTCGAAGACGCCATCGCGAGCGCGAACGGCCTCGACGTCGGGCTCGGGGCTTCGGTCTGGGGGGATCGCGAGGAAGCACGCAAGGTAGCCGCTCGCATCGAGGCGGGAACCGTCTGGATCAACTCGCACGGCGGCGTGCACCCCATGATCCCGTTCGGCGGGGTCAAGGGATCCGGCTACGGGCTCGAGTTCGGCGTCGAGGGCCTGAAGTCGCTGGGCGTGCCGCAGGTCATCAACGGCTAAGGGCCTTCTCTAGACTGTCCTATAGCAATTGCTATAGTAGGGATGTGTCACCCGACCTGATGGCGGTAGCTCACCGCACCGACGCGCTCACCGCCCAAGCACGCGCCGAGCTCGTTCGTGCGGTCAGGCAGGCGGCGGCCCAGGGCATGACGCAAGCTCAGATCGGCAAGCAGATCGGCAGGAGCCAACCCGAGGTCTCGCGGCTACTTCGGTTTCACGGCACGACGCCACTGGCGCGCAATCTGCGGCGTAACGCCGATCGGATCCGCGAGATGGTGGCCGAGGCAGGCGGTCGGCGCGTCCGCGTGTTCGGCTCGGTAGCCTCAGGCCAAGATCGCCCAGAATCCGACGTGGACCTGCTGTTCGAAATGCGCAAACCGCTGAGTTTGATGCAGTTGGGCCGGCTGGAAAAGCGGATTGCCGACTTGCTGAACGCGCCGGTCGACTTGGTTCCCGACTCGGCGCTTCGCCCAGACCTACGCGATCGCATCCGCTCTGAAGCAGTGCCATTGTGAGAGGCTCGACGGAGGATTTGTTAAGGGAAGCACTCGCCCACCTGGAGTTGGCCAGCACCTACGCGGACAACCAGGTTCTAGACCAGTTGATCATCGACGCCGTTTGTATGAGGCTATCCGCCGGAATCGAGGTGCTGGCCCGCCTCGAAGCGCCCGTGCGAGACAGTCTCTTCGGTGAGGATTGGCCGGGTCATCAGCCACAAACTCTTGAAGGGATAAGAGTAAGACGTAGGGGGCCACCTACGTGGCGTCGACTCACCCCTCCCCATGGACGTCCCCGCTGATGAACTCGGCCGGCACAGGATCCGCCAGCCATACTTTCTCGTTGTTGAGGTAGAAGAAACCCCAGCTTGGGAGCCCGCCACGGTATCGATGAGCAGCAGGACCGGGTTTGGTCCCCTCCGCTCCCCCACCGTGCGGGCGGTCTCACGGTCGGCCGAGAGGTGGACGAACTGCCGCCGCATGGGTCGGAACCCTTCCAGGCGAATGGCTTTCGCCGCCGACGGCGAGGTGCCGTGAAACAGCACGGGCGGAGGTATCGCGGCGGTGCGTTCAATCCGGCTAGGGACCGAATGACCGTAGAACTCCCGAATCTGGCCATCGCCGATCTCGTAGCGCTTCTTGACCGCGCACGACACCATGGTCTCGACGTCGGCCGCCGCCAGCGCCGACCAGCGCTGCTTCTGCCGCAGCGACTCCACCAACTCCGCTACCGGCATGCCATCGACGCAATCCGCCCGACCGCGTCCCGCTCGATCACCGCCCGACCTAGCTCTGGGGTATCAAGCGCCGACACCCGGCCCGCGAGATCGTACTCCTAGCGGGTCTGCTCGCCATGGACGCCGGTGAAGGAGGTCCGCCGGCCATCCCCGTCATAGGGCCACGACAAACCGACCCCATCACGCAACCGGCGAATCAACCGGCCGTTCGCATCCCACACCAACGTCGCGGCCGACCGCTCCGATGATCTTCGCAGTATGTACAGCCACTGGACCAAGCAGCTTCGCAAGGCCAGATGCGGGGTTCTGCTCCAACCCAACGTGGACTACGACGGTGAACTTCTCGGCGTGACCCTGCCGCGGCGATCCCCGTCGCGATATCGCCTGGGCGTGGATACGCCTGCGGGGAGGGCGACGTCATGCTGGTGCAGACTGCCACCCCGGGATAAGTCATCGTCGGTCTCTTAGTAGTTCGAAGCTGACGAGCGGCGTTCGCTCCAGCACCACCGACCAGCCAGACTTACCTCTCGTGAGTACGGAAGCCGATGGGCCCAAGACGGGCAGCACAGGTAATAGGGCCGTCTGGATCGCCTTCGTGGTCCTGGGAGTGATCTGGGGCAGCAACTTCATCTCCATGAAGTGGTCCTCCCGGACTCTCACGCCCGAGCAGATCACGCTGCTGCGGGTGCTGTTCGGCTTCCTGCCTGTGCTCGCGTACGCGCTCATCCAGCGCAGCCTGAGCTGGCGGCAC
>JBBSOW010000131.1:0-8278 GCA_038259365.1 Propionibacteriales bacterium | reverse complement strand
GGTTCGCGCTGATTGCTCGGCGTCCGGAAGCTCGCCCGCGAAGCGACCGGTTCGCGACTCGACATCCGCGGCGAGTTCCTCCATGTCGCTTAGCGTGACCGTCATCCGGTCGCCCTGCTGATGATCCTCGGTGGAGGCTCCATCATCCCCAGGATCCGCATACGCGGGGACGGCTGCGCCGATGGAACCTAGCGGCCCAAGAACCCCCGGGCTGAGCGACCCCGAGGCCAGAATTGCGGCAGTGAGCAAACCTATCCCGAAAATTCGTGCACGCATGACTTAGTTCCCCCGAACTGTTATCGGCACCCCCCGGCGACCGATGGGCTTGATGATGTCGGATTTGTCCATTGAAGTCAATACCCCGAAGAAATATAAGGAACCGCAGCGGGGAGGGCCTAAGCAAAATGCCCGCTACTCGCTCGCTGCCCGGTATGAAAATCTTCGTATGACACGCCCAAAAAACGTCTGAAATTGTCTCAGGTTGACGGCCAATCCCGAGATCGCGACGTAACGATCTGGAGTTCGTGAGATGGTTACTGCAAATAGGCTCCATAGACGGGGGTGGGCGCGGAGGGAGATCACGGATGGCTGTTCGCCCGAGTTCGGATATGGGCCGGAGTGCCCAGATTGCCGGGTCGGCCAGTATTTGGCTGGGCGTCACCTGCGAAGGGGGTTCCTCGGTGGCAGCGGACGCCGTGATGTCTTGCCCCGTTACTGGCGCGTTACCTGGAGAGCGAAGGGCAACTCAATGACTACGCCTGAGTTCATTCCGCCCGCCCGCCCGATCGTCGGGGAGGATGAGATCGCGGCCGTCACGCGGGTGATTCGCTCCGGGATGCTGGCGCAGGGCCCCGAGGTTCAAGCGTTTGAGCTCGAATTCTCGCAGGTGCTCGAGTTGGACAGGGCCTGTGTGGCGGTCAATTCGGGAACCAGCGGCCTGCACCTCGGTCTTTTGACGGCTGGCATCGGGCCGGGCGATGAGGTCATTGTGCCCTCCTTCACGTTCGCTGCCACGGCCAACGCTGTGGCGCTCACCGGCGCCACCCCGGTGTTTGCCGACATCGAAGCTGATACCTTCTGCCTCGATCCCCGCTCGGCCGAGGAGGCCATTACCGGGCGCACGAAGGCGATCATGCCCGTTCATCTGTACGGTCACCCCATCGACATGCCCGCCTTTGAGGCCATCGCCACCACCCACGGATTGAGGCTCTTCGAGGACGCCGCGCAGGCGCACGGTGCATCCCTTAACGGACGCCCTGTCGGCACGCTGGGCGATTTCGCGATGTTCTCGCTGTATCCCACCAAGAACATGACGTCAGGTGAGGGCGGCATGGTCTCCTGCGCCGACGAGTTGACCGCGCGCACCATGCGGCTGCTGCGCAATCAGGGCATGGAGCAGCAGTACCGTAACGAACTCGTGGGTTTCAATGCCCGCATGACTGACCTGCACGCCGCCATCGGCCGCGTACAACTCTCCAAGGTGTTGGGCTGGAACGTACGGCGCCGGGAGAACGCTTCTCGGCTCAGCGCCGAACTGATCGGGGTCGTGGTACCGCCGGTTCGTTCGGGAGCCGTACACGCGTTTCATCAGTACACTATTCGGATACCTGAGGATCGGGACGGCTTAGCGTCGGCGCTGCGTTCCGAATACAACATCGGGACCGGAATCTATTACCCGGTTCCGATCCATCAGCTGGCTCCATTCGGTGCCGATATCGATCTGCCAAACACAGCGGACGCGGCAGCGCAGGTGTTGTCGCTACCTATTGGACCCACCGTGGCGGAGGCTGAACTCGACCGGATAATCGAGGCGGTTAATGCCCTGGCCGGTGCGGGCGGATAGCGGATAGTAGACACTCACAAAGGAGAGATATGGCTATGCGGATGGACGGCGCTGACGGAGCGTCGGGTCAAGGGGAGAGTAAAACCACTGGATCGATCGTCATCCCCTGTTTTCGCGAGGAGGCTACCGTTGGCCGCACGCTGATCGCGCTCGATGAGTTTGCCAGTCGGCGCAGCGAGATCGAGTGGGAGATCGTGGTGGTTGATGACGGCAGTGACGATGCGACGTCCGCCGTCGTCGCCGAATCGGCGACCGACCTCACAACGCCCGTTAAGCTGCTGCGGCATCGCAAGAACCAGGGACTGGGGGCCGGCATCCGCACGGGGTTCGGGGCGTCCATCGGCGATGTCGTGGTGGCCGTCGACTGCGATCTGAGCTACGGGGTGTCCGACATCGAACGCCTGGTCGACAAGTGGCTGGTTACCCGACCGCATATCGTGATGGCCTCGCCCTACATGACCGGTGGGCGCACCGAGAACGTCCCGCACGCCCTGGAGGTGCGCAGCCGCGGGGCGAACTCCTTGCTGTCGGTGTGTTCCTATCACGATCTCAAAACGCTCACCGGTATGGTCCGCGCCTACGACGGGCCGTTCATCCGGGCTATGCCGCTGAAGGCGGAGGGTGCCGACGTCATGGTCGAGATTGTTTACAAGGCACAGGTTCTCCGCGCCCGGATCGAAGAGATTCCAGCGACCCTGTCGTGGACCGGCATCGAGACCCGGGTATCGCGTTCATCACTGACGTCGACGACCAGCCGACTCACCACCTACCGCCAGCTGATCAATGGCTACCTGTGGCGACCTTTCTGGGTGCCGCTGATCCCGGCCATCGTGTTCGGGCTAGCGGGCGCCGTTCTGCTGGTGACCGGGAACCTCGGCTGGCAGGGTCTCGCCGTTACCTGTTCGGTGCTGGCCGTGACGCTGACGATGAACTCGTTGATGTCATTGCAGAGCAAGCGGTACTTCGAGGAGCTGTTCAACCTGGGGTTCGGGCTGCGTCGCGTGCACGATGTCGAACCTAACCGGGCACCCATGGACAGGGTTGCGGTGGGGCAAGACAAGCCGAGCGGGGAGGGCGACGAGGACGAGGCGGCAGCGCTGGTGCACAACGTGACCAACTTCTCGGCCGCTCAGGCCCTTCGTGCGGCGAAGGTCGCGGGGTCGTCGAACACCTAGGGCGAACGAGCGCCATCGTGCTGCGGTCACCTGCCGTGCGCATCGCTCGTCATAGCAATCTACGCCGCGGCAGGCGTTGTCACCTTCAACAATCGGGAGATACCCAGGCCCGCGACGAGGAGTCCTGCCAGCGCCAGAGGCAACGTGCCAGCACGAGGCGCCTCCTGCAACATCGTCGCGCCGACCACGGTAGGCACGATCGTCGCCACCAGGTACATCGTCCCGAGCACGGGCGCAGCATGAGCCCGGCTCAAGCCACGTGTCAGGTGCACCTGACCGATCACAATGCCCACGACGGCCAGGATTCCGCATATCCAGTTGTGCCACGGTAACAGCCAGAACTGCCAGACGGGATGGGTGTGGTCTCCGACCACCAATCGGGCCGCGATACCCCCCAGCGAGAACCCCAACCCCGAAACGATGCTGGCCCCCAGCGGGGGCAGCCGCGGAATCATCAGTATCAGCCCCAGAGCAGAGCCGCCGGTGAGTAACCAGAGGTGCTGGGGTTCGATCGTCAATGCTGGACCGGGGTTCGTGGTGGCGGCAATCGCAGCGAGGCCAGCGACGACCCCCAGCACCGCAAGCCCGTCTGGAGATCGCAACCGCCGGGTGTGGCTGAGGTGCTGCAGCCCCGCCGTCACCGCGAGTCCCCCGGACGAACCGGCCTGAACCAGGAGGAGGGGAAGGCTGAACCTGGCCATCAGCATGGACAGGAATCCCGCCGCCTGCATCGCGGTGCCAACCCACCAAACCCGCGATCGCAATGCTCCCTGCTCGGAATTCGCCCCCGAGTGCAGTTGAGAACCGGCGACGCCGTAGCAGATGATGCCGAGGACGAGGAACAGTCCGCTGGCCAGCGTCATGCCACGGGCCAGCGCTCGTCCACTGCTGTCAGGATGACCTGGCTGGCGGTATCGGTGGGGTAGGGCAAGGAACGTGTCTGCAGGTCGGCGAACCACTCGGGCAGGTCCCTCCAGGCCTGCTCCAAGACCGCGCGAGGATCGTCGGGGCCGACGAGTCGGCACCAACCCGATAACAATTCCGGGCGTTCGGTGGAGTCCCGCAGAATGACAAGGGGACGCCGGAAGAAGCAGGCTTCTTCCTGGACCCCGCCAGAATCCGACACCAGCAGTGCGGCGTTGGCCTCCAACGCCATGAATTCACGCGGCGGCAGCGGAGCGATGAGGCGAACGGCGCCTAACGTCTCCGCAAGCATCCACTTCTCGACGTTCTTCGCCGTGTGCGGGTGCAGCGGCAACAGGACTGTGGTGTGATCGGCGAGTGAGGCGAGAGCCCCGAGTGCGGCACCGAGGCGTGCCGGATCATCCACCGTCCCGGCACGGTGAATGGTAGACAGCACGTAAGCACCATCGGTCACGCCATGGCGGTCCAGGATGTCCCGGGTCTCCGCCTCGCTCGTTCTCAGCGTGTCCAACGCGTCGATGAGGGTGTTCCCGGTGATGAGGATGCGATCCTCCTGTACACCTTCGGAGCGCAGCTGTGCAGCATTTGTGGCCATCGGTGCGCAACACAGGTCGGCGACGGCGTCGACCAGGATGCGATTCATCTCCTCAGGCATTGTTCGGTCGTGGCTGCGCAGGCCGGCCTCGACGTGCACGATCGGTATGCCCAGCGTCGACGCGGCGATGGCGCCGGCGAGCGTGGAGTTGGTGTCGCCTTGCACTACGACTGCCCGGCCCGGGTGTTCGGTGAGGTAGCGGGTGAGTTCGGTGACGGCGTCGCCGATCTGGGCTCCCCGGCTCTGACCGCCGATGTGGATGTTGGCCGATACAGACACGCCGGCGAGGTCGTGCAGAACGTTGCTCCACATGGTCTCGTCGTAGTGCTGGCCGGTGTGGACGACTCTGGCCCGCCCACCAAGGGACCGAGCGATTCCGGCCAGCTTGATGGCCTCGGGCCGGGTCCCCACTATCAGGACGAGATCGTTGGCCGCGCTCATCAACTACGGCCCCGCAGCAGGTGCTCGATCGGACGTTCCTGCCCGGCTCTGGCTGCGATGGCTTTGGCGTGCTCGTGCATACCGACCAACCGGTAATGCCCGGCCAGCTCGTTCAGGATGAAGTCGAGCATCGCCCGCTTGCGGCCGTAGTCCATGCTCATCCCCGGGAAGAACCCGAGTCCCGGGGCGTCCTTGGCGTCCAGCAGGTCGAGGGGATGCAGAAGAAGGCTGGGTTCGGTGCCCGTCATCCGACAGGCGGCTATGGAGGCCTTGACGTAGGCCTTGGCCACCGGGGTTGAGTACCCTGAGAGGTAGATGACATAGCTCGCGTGCATCGGCGCCCGGGCCAGCGGGAACACCGTGACCGGGATCTCGGTGAGCGCCAGCGGACCGGACGCGCTCGAGCCCTTCCAGGTGAACGGCTTGTTTGGGAGGAGGGCGTCCGAGGCGGCGCCGAACAGCGCCTTTCGCTGGCGGCGCTCCTCCGGGCTCAGGTCCTTGTTGGAGCGCAGATAGTAGAGCCGTGCGAACGGTCCGATCCAGGTGGCCAGCACCGAGGCGTCATAGTCGTAGTCGAGCTCGAATAGCGCCTTCATCAGCTCGGGTGACATGGAGAAGCCTGGTGCGCGGAAGCCGCGGGGCTTGGGGGCACCGGCGGCCATGATGGCGTCCTCGGTGCGCCGGAGTTCGTCGCGAAGTTGCTGGGGGTCGTAGAGATGCAGCCAGGGCTCGTGCTCGAAGGAGTGGTTGCCGATCTCGCAGCCGTATTCGACCAGGGAGCCGACGAAGTCGGGCCCGTCCTCGGACGCAGCGTCCGCACCCACCACCATCACCGTGGGCTTCATCTGGTGAGCGTCGAACAGGCCCATCATGCGGCGCTGCAGAGCTGGCAGATAGGAGGGCCTCTCCACCCAATCCGCGTCCCCGTGGGTCCGCTTGTACGACCACAGATTATCCGCATCCAACGACACGCTGGCGAGCGGTTTGCTGCTCATTAAGTACTCCCGTTCTCAGTTCGTTCCACCCTGTCTATCAGGGCAGGGCGCTGAGCGCCGATTCCGCCATCGTGAGGGTCGCCTCCACGTTCAAGGTGCCGGTCGTGTTCTGGGCGGCACTGACCACATAAACACCGGGTATCGAGGTGGTGAAGGGAAGCGGCGGAGTCGCATTGGGCAGCGGCAGCGGGACGACGTGCCGGGCGCGGTTGATCTTGGAGGCCAGCACCACAAACTTTTTGTGCGGGAAGCACTCCTGGAGGGCGTCCAGGAACCGTTGGGTGAGGACCTCGTCCGATTCGTCGAACCACGCGTCGTCCACGGCACAGTAGTGCGGCAAATAGACCAGATAGGCACCTCCGGTGTACTGCGGAGGCAGCAGAGCGTGCATGCCGATGACCCCGGTGAGGCCCACGTCGTCCACCAGGTAGGTGATGTAGGAGTCGTTGGGGGCTTGATCCAGCAAAAACGTTGCGCAAACGACACCCAGATAGGGCGCATCGGTCAGCTGGCGCCGTTCGGCGGGTGTCAGCTGGGGGATCATCTTGGCGGCCGCCGGGCCTGGGGCGGTGACGAAGACGCGATCGGCGGTCAGTGTGGAACCGTCGGACAGGGTGACCGTGACGACGGGACGTTCGGGTGAATGCCTCTGTGATTCCACGGTGGTGACGGCCTGACCTGTGCGGATCTCCCCTCCCTGTTCCACGAAGCGGCGGGCCATCGCGTCGAAGACGGGCCTATACCCGCCGGGCAGCACGCCGAACCGGTCCCCAGCGCCCTTCAGCCGAGCCTGGATAAGCCGACGAAAAGTCGACACCATGAACGAGGACGCCACCTGGTCGGCTTGAGTGCCCAGCTTGGCCCGCAGCATTGGCCACCAGAACGCCTGCAGCGCGCTCCGACCGGCAGTAGCCCCCAGCCAGCGGACGGCGGTCATCTTGTCGGCGAGCTTCATTGGGAGCGCCAGGCTAGCGGCGATCGAGGCGCCGATCCGAGCCCGGTCGGTGAGCTTCAACACCGGCAGGGTGGCCATCTGTCCGATGCTCGACGCGGGGTAGCCCTGGCCGGCGGAGATAATCTCGGCCGGGGCCGACGTCCAGCGGACCGTTTCCTCTAAACCGAGATCACTGAGTAGCTTGCGCAGCCGTTCGTCGGATTCCAAAATCACGTGGTAAAAACTGTCGACCGTCACGTCGGTGCCGTTGACCGCCAACGTGTCCGCGCGAGTCAGCCCACCCATGTCGGGTCGCTCCTCGATCAGGGTGACCGAGTGCCCGCGTTCCAGTCCCTGTAGCGCCAGGAAGCTGCCCATAGCTCCACCCCCGACGATAATCCAGCTTTCCGTTTGCATATTCGTTCCTCACTTCTTGATTTCCACGCTCATACCCAGAATGTCCCATCGTAGGACATTCGGTTCGCTCTACCCAGACTGAGACTTTGCGGAGAATAAGGCAACAATCGACGCAAGCCGTTGAGTAGCCGAGGTCCATATGTCGTGTCAGTCAAGGAGAGGCGGGCTAGAAGGAGCTTGCTGCTCGAGTCCTTGACTCTTCGAACTTCGCACGAGGACAACTATGGCGATCGCGAAGAACAAGAGGAAGCTCCCATCAAAAAGCCACCCAGTCAACGAAGCCGACATGAAGGGTGGAAAGCCCAACCTGAGTTCCACAGACTCTGACCGTACGATACCGAGAAAAAGAAGCACACCTGCGAGCCAGAACACCGCGCCAGCTGGCGACCGCCCCAGGCGAGGTACATCTGACCGAAAAGGCCAGAGAGTAGGAATGAGCATGGGCAGCACCACGGCAGACGCGTACCGCTGATTCGGGAAGACAACGATCGATGCGAGGACGGCCAACCACGTAATAACCCACTGCCGTGACTTGTTTGGTTCCGGCGACCTGCGCAGACCCAGGATCACGACACAGGATAGAAGCAGGATCAACAAGGTGGTGATCCATGCATCCGCACCTGTTCCGATGATGCCCAAAGCGCGCATGTTACTGGGTATGTCCAAGGCTCCCGAAAGGAACGTCTGATCACCCGAACTGTAGGTTAGATTCACCAGAACGCTATTTATGAAAGCGACTGGAGTGGTAGTCCATAGTATTATGACAAGGGCAGGGAGGCTTGCTCCTACGGTTAGTAGTAAACCCAAGCCGACCGTACGCAGGCGTCCCAAGAAGAGAGCAATGACGACCACCGGGATGCCCACCTGTGGCTTGATAAGACATAGACAGATAGCAAGAGGGCGAAGGCGAGTAGCCTCGGGCCGAAGGGCGAGCCAAGCCGCAGCGGAGAGGAT
>JBBSOW010000130.1:0-8280 GCA_038259365.1 Propionibacteriales bacterium | reverse complement strand
TGGTGGAGCTAAGGGGATTCGAACCCCTGACCTTCTCATTGCGAACGAGACGCGCTACCAACTGCGCCATAGCCCCATGCCAACTAATCGACTCAAGAACTGTACCAGCCGGAGCCGAGTTGGCGAATCAGGAACCCGAGGCTTTACGGAGCTCGGTGGACGACTCCTCGACGGCCTCCTCGGACTCCGGGGCGTCGGCGACCGGTGGCTCGGCGTGACGACCCGAGCTGGTCACGTCGGGCCCGGAGAGGTCGATGGTGCGGACGGTCCGCGGAGCCAGCGGCTTGGACACGTACGTCGGCGTGGTCACCGGGATGGGCTCCCACAGACCGGACACCAGCTGCTTGACGTGGCTCGGGGTTTTCCTTTCGGCCTTGAAGTCCTCGACCGTGACGGTTAGGGTGTCTTCCTCGCTAACGCCCGAGCGCCTGATGGCGGTCACCTGCGCGTCCAATGAACTGCGCATGGCCTTCACCGAGTAGCGGGCCACGCCCAGGAACAACAGGGTGAGCCCGCCGGGGATGGCGATGGACCAGAACGGGATGAGGCCAGCCACACTGAGCCCAAGACACGCGGTCACGCCGGCCAGCAACACCAGCAAGACGCGCCGACGGCGGCTGGCCGCGATCTGCTCGGAGCGTCGCACGCCCGCCAAGGCGGCGCGACGGGTGAGCGGGGTGGAGACCTCGGCCTCGCCCAACGGTTCCCCGTCCTCATCGCGAGCGGCGGTGCTGCCCTCGCGGATGATCTTGATCGAGGAGGTGAAGCGGCTACGCGGATCGGATTCTTCGTAGTCGTCGTTCGCGTGCCGCTTCAAATAGGTCGGGATGAGGTAGGCCAACCACGCCGCGACAATGGCCGCATAAATCAGTCCTGTACCCACGCCTTAGACCCTAGGCGGCGACGGTCCGCTGATCGGTCACCAACACGGGCAAACTCGAGCGTGTCTCCATCAGTCCGAGTGGTTGTCTCTCGCGTACCCCTGCCAGCGGTTGGTCAGACCGCCGGGAACCTCCTCGGCGTTCAGCACGAAGACGAGATGATCGCGCCAACCCCCGTCGATGTGGAGGTAGCGCGCCCTCGCCCCCTCCTCCCGAAAGCCCAGCTTGCGGACGACCCGGAGGCTCTTCTCGTTCTCGGGCCGGATGGCGATCTCCATCCTGTGCAGGCCCATGACCGTGAACGCGTAATCGGTGGCCATCGCGACGGCGGTGGGCACGATCCCCCGCCCGGCGTGGCTTTCGTCGATCCAATACCCGATCTGAGCCCAGCGCGCCGAGCCCATCGTGATCCCCGAGACGGTGAGCTGGCCGATCATCGACGCCGGCCTCTGCGGATCGTGACCCTCGTCCGGGACGGCGATGGCCCACGGCAGGC
The DNA here is from genome assembly GCA_038259365.1 of Propionibacteriales bacterium. Classification (GTDB taxonomy): domain Bacteria; phylum Actinomycetota; class Actinomycetes; order Propionibacteriales; family Propionibacteriaceae; genus JBBSOW01. Next base: position 6,903 of record JBBSOW010000130.1, on the reverse strand, counting down.
TCTGGCCGTCCTTGGCCTGCCTGGTCATCATCCGGATCAGCCCGGGAAAGGTCCGCGCGCCGCCGGGCGGACCCGGGGGCGGGGTCGCCTCCCAGTGCTTGAGCCAGTCCCAGTTGTCGCGCCGCAGCTCATCCCAGCGAGCGTGGTCGCGCCTCCTCAGCGGCCGCAGCGTCACCGGGCCGTGCGTGAGGGACACCGGCCAGCGGTGGGTGACCGGCAGGGAAAGCGGACCGCCCGGGCTCACTCCTCGCTGACCGCCGAGCTCGAATCGGCCGACCCCTCGAGCCCATTGGAGACGTGATCGCCGCCGTGGATCTGGGACACCGCATGGGCCAGGACGGGCTCGACGACCGCGAGCCCGTCGCGGGCCCCGCCGACCGAGCCGGGCAGGTTGATGATCAACGATTCCCCCGCCACGCCGACCAACCCGCGGCTCAGCACCGAGGTCGGCACGCCATGATCGACGCCGTAACGGGCGATCGCCGCGGCCAGGTGGGGCAGCTCGCGGTCCAGCAGCGGGCGGGTCTGCTCCGGAGTGTGATCGGCGGGGCCGAGGCCCGTGCCGCCGGTGGTGATGATCACCTCAGCGCCCGCCCGGACCGCCACGTTCAGCGCCTCGCCGACCTGATCACCGTCGGGCACGACCTGGACGGGGCCGAGCAGGCAGCCCCATTCGGCGAGGGTCTCGGCGATGAGCGGGCCGGAACGATCCTCGTAGACCCCCTCGAAGGCTCGCGTCGAGACGGTGATGACCACGGCGGACAGGTTCACGATTTCTCCTGGGTTGAAACGATACGGGGTCGGTTGAGATCACTATGCGCTTCTCCGGATGCCGCACGCGTCCAGTCCCCGCTCCGGCCGCCGCTCTTGGCCAGCACCCGGACGTCAGACAGGACGGCCCGCTTGTCGACGGCCTTGATCATGTCGATGACGGCCAGCCCGGCCACCGAGACCGCGGTAAGGGCCTCCATCTCGACCCCGGTCCGGCCCGTGGTGCGGACGGTCGCGATGATCTCGACGCCACGATCCACGACCTCGAGCTCGACGTCGACGCCCGTGACCGGCAGCGGGTGACACAGCGGGATGAGGTCGGGGGTCTTCTTCGCCCCCTGGATACCCGCGATCCGCGCCACCGCCAGCGCGTCGCCCTTGGGCACCGACCCGTCGCGGACCACCCGCACGCATTCGGCGCTGAGCAACACCACCCCGGCGGCCGTGGCGATTCGAGTGCTGACGTCCTTCTCCGACACATCGACCATCCGGGCGTGCCCCGCGGCGTCGAGGTGGGTGAGCCCGCCTTGTAAGGGCTCACTCATGATCGTTCAACAGCCAGACGCTCACCGGATCGCCCGCGGCCACCAGCTCCTCCTCTTCACCCATGATGATCAACGCGTTGCTGCGCGAGAGATCGCCGAGCAGGTGCGAACCGTGCCCACCGATCGGCTCCACGCTGCGCTGACCGGACACGTCGAGCGTGGCCACGGCCCGGATGAACTGCCGCTTGCCCCGCGACGAACGCACCACCCGGGAACTGATCGCCGTGACCTCGGGCCGCAGGATGGGTTCGGCGCCCATCATCTTGCGCAGCAGCGGGCGCACGAAGGCCTGGAAGGAGACGAAGGCGCTCACGGGATTGCCGGGCAGCATGACCATCGGCACCTTGTCCTCCCCGATCAGGCCGAAGCCCTGAGGCTTGCCGGGCTGCATGGCGACCTCGCAAAAGTCGGTCAGTCCCAGCTCGGGCATCACCGACTTCACCAGGTCGTAATCGCCCTGGCTCACCCCGCCGGTGCTCAAGATCAGGTCGGCGCGAAGAAGTTGATCACTGATCGTCTCCCTGATCTTGTCCGGATCGTCGGGCACCAGCCCAACCCGGTACACCTGCGCCCCCTCGGCCTTCGCGGCGGCCGCCAGCAGGAAGGAGTTGGAGTCATAGATCTGGCCGGTGTCGGTGAGCTTGTGGCCTGGGGGAACCAGCTCGGATCCGGTGGAGATCACCACCACCCGCGGACGTGGCCGCACCAGCACCGCATCGATGCCGATCCCCGCCAACACGCCGACGGTCCGGGCGTGAATCTCCTGACCAGTGGCCAGTATCTCATCGCCGACGCGGATGTCGTCACCCTGTCGCCGCACGTGCTGCCCCGCCTCAGCGGGGCGGAATATCTGCACGTCGGTGCTGCCTCGGTCGGTGGACTCGTAGGGCACGACGGCATCGGCGCCGAGCGGCATCGGGGCCCCCGTCATGATCTTGATGACCGCACCCGGCGGCACCGTGTGGCGCTCGGTGTCACCGGCGGCGACCTCCCCGAGCACCTCCATGACGACGGGGGCCTGCGCGTCGGCGCCCGCGGTGTCGGCGGCGTGCACGGCGTAACCGTCCATGGCCGAGTTGTCGAAGCCGGGCAGATCGATGTCGGATTCGATGTCCTCACAACTGCTCAGCCCCATCGCGTCGATGAGCGAATGCGCGAAGGCCGGGAGCGGCTCCACCAGGGAGAGGAGGTAATCGCGGTGGTCCTCCATCCGGCGCATCCCAGACTCGTTCAGCGGCGGCGGGGCGGGCAGTTGCTCGACCACCTCGTCGGGTTCCGGGGTCTCGGCGACCTTCTTCTTTCGAGCAAACAAAGCCATGGATTCTACGATAGGCGCATGGCCACTCCCGAGCAGACAAGGCGCACCGAGCCCGCCCCCCTGGGCGCGCCAGACCCCACCTCCCAAAGCCAGGCGGACACCGAGGCTCTCGCGCAAGCCAAGTCCGTGCTCCGCGCGGCGATCCGGCAGCGCCGGGCGGCCCGCGGCGTCGAGGAACGGGCGGTCGACGATCACGCCCGAACCGCGCACCTCCTGGAGTTCCTGGAGCCACATCTCACCCCGGAGTGGACCACGGCCTGCTACTTCTCGGTGCCGCCCGAGCCGGCCACGTTGGAGCTTATCGTCGCCCTCGCGGCTCGATCGCGGGTGCTGCTGCCGGTGTTGCGGACGGGTGCGCCCAAGCGACGCCCCGCGCCGGATTGGGCGGTTTACACCGATCCCGACGCGCTCGTGACCGGTCGGCGCGGCATCCCCGAGCCCGGCGGGGAGCCGCTGGGGCCGGCGGCGCTGGCCGAGGCCGACGTGGTGGTCTGCTCCGCCTTGGCGCTCACCCCCGCCGGTGAGCGGTTGGGCCTGGGCGGCGGCTGGTTCGACGAGGCCCTGACCCACGCCAGAGAGGACGCCGTCCTCGTCGCGCTCGTCAACTCCGACGAGGTGCTGCCCAGCCTGCCGACCCATCCGTGGGATCGCCCCGTCCACGTGCTCGCCACACCGGCCGGGCTGCGCTCCGCCGGATAGCGGTTAATTCGTCGGCCGGAGCCGCTGGGTCTCCACCGTGCCCTCGCGCACGACGGGCTCGGTGAAGGCGAACTTCCACATCCGGTTGGTGGCCCACAGCTCGAGCTGATCGTCGTAGGTGTCCTCGAAGGGGTGCCCCGACGCGCCGGACTGGTTCACCCAGCGCGAGTTGTCCAGGTCCCCGAGATCGACGAGCATCCGCATCGCCGGACCGTTGGTGACGTCGTAGTCCCCCTCCGCGGTGGAGCGAAACGACATCGCGTCGACGACCGCCGGCCCGCCCCCGCTGGGGTAATCGCCGCGGTTGAAGATGGCCTCGATGGGCCCGACGCCGCTGGTGCCGAGCGTCTGGTGGGTCAGGCTGAGCCGGTGCAGCTTGCCCCACTGCCAGCCGTCGACGTCGCGGCTCATCCGCGCGGTGATCTCGCGGCGCGCGTCGAGTAACGCCAGGGCCATGATGTCGTCGCTGGTCTCCACCTCCTCGGTGGACACGTCGTCCCACCAGGGGTTCGTCCGATCCTGAAGCAGCGTCTGCAGCACCGCGTACCAGCGGTCCCCGCTCTCGGGCCAGGCCTGCTCGGGCAGCTCGTCGCGGAACGTCCTCTTCAACAGGTTGTCCACCACGAGGTAGTAGTAGGCCGCCCCAGGCGAATCGGCGTCGGCGTTGCGGTTCCAGGAGATCAGCTCGGACTGTCCGTCGGTCACCCACTGCTCCAGCGGGGCGGCCCGCAGCATAGGGGGGATCGTCGCCTCCGCGTAGGTGACCGTCGTGTCGTAGAACAGCTGCTCGGCCTGGTCCATGGTGACGTTCTCCAGGGCGGCCAGCTCGTCGCGGAGCTCCTGGCTGCGCCAACCGTAGGAGGGGTTGGAACCTAGCAAATGCGGATACTGCTTACCGATGATGCTCTGGTTTGCCGCCACGATCACGCCGTCGGGCGGGTTGTAGGCGAAGGGCAGTTCCTCGTAGGGGATCGTGCCGGACCAGTCGTTGGCCGAATCCCAGCCCTGGGCCGGCGTGAGTCCGTCGCGAGCGTTCTTGCGCACCGGAACGTCCCCGGGCAGTTGATAGCCGATGTTGCCCTCGACGTCGGCGTACAGCAGGTTCTGCGACGGCGCGCGCAGCAGCTTCGCGGCCGCGCGGAAAGCGGTGAAGTCGGTTGCCTGGTTGAGCGCGAAGATGGCCTCCATCGACGGGCTGGGTGTCAGCGCGGTCCACGATATCGCGACCGCGTGCTGGACCCCCTCGGCGTCGGTGCCCCGCTGCACACCGGCGACGTCGCGCATCGCCTGGTCGACGTCGGACAAAAGCGGTCCGTGGCTCGAGGTACGCACGGTGATCCGGCGGGGCTCGCTCTCGCCCTGCACCGCGATCTCCTCGGTCCGCACCGTCAGCGGCTGCCACGACCCGCCGCGTCTGACGCGATTGCGCTGGTCCACCTGCTCGACGAACAGGTCCTGGGTGTCCAGATAGGGGGTCGTGAAGCCCCAGGCGATGTTGGCGTTGTGCCCGATGACCACCCCGGGCATACCGGAGAAGGTGAATCCGGAGACGTCGTAGGGGCAGTCCTTATTGACGGTGCGGCAGTGCAACCCCATCTGGGCAAAGATCGAGGGGATCGAGGTGGCCAGGTGCGGATCGTTGGAGAGCATCGCCTCGCCCGAGGCGGTGCGCTCACCCGAGATCGCCCACGAGTTCGAGCCGACCTCGCCCGGATGGTCGGCCGCGACCAGCGGCGGGATGGCGGCTCGCACCTTGGCCGTCGCCGCCAGGGCCTCCTCGGCACCCGACCAGGGCAGGTCCTGGCCGGTGCCCGCTTGGGGTTGCTGGACCCTCACCCGGCGATCGCCCGAGGACGCCGTGAACTTCCTTCCCCGCAGCTCCCCGGTGGTGACGATGGGCAGCCGAACGTCGAGATCGTAGGCCGGGTACAGCTCCTTAGCTCGTGTCAGGCCGACCCTCTCGGCCACGAGCGCCAGCTCGATCTCCTGGGTCTTGTTGCTATCCAGATCCCACGCCATCGCCTTGAGCCAGGCGAGCGAATCCGCCGGGGTCCAGGGCTCGGGCCGCTCGATGTCACCGGTCAAGCCGATGATCGAGTACTCCAGCGCGAGGTCGTTGGTGTCTCGGCTCTGCAGATAGGCGTTGACGCCCTTGGCGTAGGCGTCGAGCTGGGTGCGCGCCTGCGCCGAAAGCAGGGTGACCTCTTTCTCGGCGACGCGGCGCCACCCCATCGTGCGGATATAGGCGTCGGTCTCGAACTGGCTCTCGCCGAACAGTTCGGACAACCGACCGGAGGTGATGTGGCGGCGCACGTCCATCTCCCAGAAGCGGTCCTGGGCGTGCACGTAGCCCTGGGCGGCAAACAGATCCTCGGGGGTATCGGCATAGAGCTGCGGGACGCCGTGGGCATCGCGCATGACCTCCACCTCCGCGCTGAGGCCCTCCAGCATGGCCACCCCGGAACGCTGCGGGGTGGACTGGTTGACCGTCGAGCCGGCAAAGCTCGCCGCCGCACCCAACGCCAGCACCACGAACAACGCCATGAACCCCAACACCCGATTTCGCACCACGTCGGCCACCTTAACCTCTGCGATACGCGAGATCGGTTAGCAGTCGCTATGCTTGAGTGCTAGTTGGCCCACGCAAACTGGCTGAAAAAGACAAGGATCTCGATGCCCACCTATGACTACCGGTGCAAGGACTGCGCGACCGAACTCGAGGTGGTGCAGAAGTTCACCGACGACGCCTTGACCGTGTGCCCCGAGTGCCACGGCAGCCTGCGCAAGGTCTACAGCGCCGTCGGCGTCGTGTTCAAGGGCTCGGGCTTCTACCGCACCGACAGCCGGGCGGCGGACAAGCAGCGCTCGAATGGTGCGGACTCCGGCGGAGCGGAGTCGAAGAAGCCTGGGGAGAAGTCGGAGTCCAAGAAGGACACCTCAGGTTCTGGCACTAACGGTTCGAACGGGTCCAGCGGCTCGGGCAATTCGGGTGCGGGCGCTTCGGGTAGTTCCTCGACGAAGTCCGAGAAGGCCACCTCCAGCAGCGGCACCGGCAAGTCTTCGTCCTGACCCAAGCTCAAGAATGGGCTGTGGATAACTGATTCTCACCGCCCGTAAATGACCATGCTGAGGGTATGAAGCTTGCTCAGACGTGGGATTCGTTGAGACGGGCCGTCTCGTGGCATCGCCGGGGATTGGCGGCCGTCGCCGCCGCCGTCGCCGTGCTAGCGCTGTACAGCGCTCTCAACCCCGGGGCGGATTCGGGCACCGAGGTGGTTGCGATGGCTCGTGGGGTGGCGCCCGGGGCCCTGATCGGCGAAGGTGACCTGGAGATCCGCTCCGTGCCCCAAGAGTTGGTCCCCGAGCGAGCCGTCACGGACCCGGCCGAAGCCGTGGGTCGCGCCGCCTCGGGAGGCGTGCCCCGCGGCGCGCGGGTGACCGAAGCCACTTTGGTCCTCCCCCGCGCCGACGCCGTGCCGGGCACCGTCATCGCACCGGTGAAGGTGCGCGACGCCGATGTCGTCGCGCTGCTGCGTCCCGGGGATCGGATCGATCTGTTGGCCCAGGACC
>JBBSOW010000129.1:0-8346 GCA_038259365.1 Propionibacteriales bacterium | reverse complement strand
TCGCGGGTGCCGCACTGGTCTACGCCGTGTACTGGCAGGCGATCGACGCTTTCAACCAGGCGGCCAACACCGCCAGGGATGCCGCCGGGGGATTGGCCACCTACTCCATCTTCGCCACCTTCCCGGCGCCGTACTACAACGGCAGCAACTGGGGACCACTGCTCGACCAAGTGGTGGGCACGGCCTTCCTGGTCATGTTCGTGGTCGCGGTGATCGACCTGCGGAACACCGCCGTGAAGGCAAACCTTGGTCCACTCATGATCGGTTTCGCAGTCGCTGCGATCGGCATGTCGTTCGGCGCCAACGCGGGCTATGCGATCAACCCGGCTCGTGACTTCGGCCCGCGGTTGTTCGCCTGGATCGCAGGCTGGGGCGACACGGCGCTACCCGGCACGATCGACGGATCCTTCAGTTGGTACTTCTGGGTCCCGATAGTCGGGCCGCTGATCGGTGGCGTCATCGGCGTCTTGATCTATGACCTGTTTGTCGGCGACATCCTGCACGCCCGTCAGATCCAAGAGACCGAGCCGGGCCCGGCCGAGTTGGAGGGCGCCGCGGACACCACGGCCGACGAGGAGTAATCCACCATGACTCGCCCCTTCGACGACCACCCAGAACTGGGTGTCGTGGGCGGCCACATCGGCTATTCCTCCTGGCGCCAGGGATCCAGCGCCGCTGACGACCGTCGATGAGCGAACGCTGGCCGACGGTGCGGGCAGGTCAGTCCGCGGCGACTCGATCGAGGCGCTGCAACAGCTCGTGGGCCGCCAGTTCGACGCTCTTGTGGCGCCATTCCGCGGCCCGGTAGACGCAGGCGATGAGGGCCGAGCGGTGGATTCGCCGGAAGTCACCCAGGCCGAAGGCGTACCGGCCCTTGGTCCCTTTGGTGGACCACTTCACCCATCACGCTCAGGAGGCGGCGAACCCCCGCCGAGACCGAAATCGGGCCGCGATCGCCGCCACCACGCCAGCGAGCAGCAGGCCGAAGCAACCGGCGAGCAGCACCCACTTGCTGGCGGTGAAGACGGGCGCCAGTTGCGCCAACACCGGCGTGCGGCTGGGGAAGCGCGCCATCACGGTGCCGGTGCACAGATTCTCGGCGTAGTCGAGCAGGACGACGACCCCGGGCAACAGGACCAGTCGCCGCCATCGGCTCCCCGCCGCGGTTGCCCTGGCGATCAGCCACGCCAGCGAGGTGGTGAGGAAGAACCCGTACACCAGCGGCCAAGCGACGTCGAAACTCACCCGAGCGAAGATATAGGCCGAGCGACCAGACTCGCCCCAGGCCGCTGCGGCCGCGTACAGGTCCGCGGCGCTGTACCAAAACGAGCTGTCGGGGGCGCCGAAGGAGTCGGTGTAGGCCGAACTCACCTCGGCCTGCCACGGCAGGACGGTGGCCGTGAACCCGACGAAGGCGACCAAGCCGATGGCGGCCAGCCAGATCGGGACCCCGGCGGTCAGCGCTCCCGCCCATCGATCGAACCGGTTTGCCAGCGCGGGTGGGGTCATCGGCTCAGGCGTGCGCGAGGCGGTTGAGCCGGAACGCGGAGACCAGCGAAACGATGCCCAACACGATCAGGATGATCCCGCCGATGAGCGCGAGGGTGGCGGCGCTGGCGATGGGCTGAGAGATGACCACGATGCCGGCGATGATGCTGATGAGCGCGAACAACGTGCCCAGGACGGCACCGCCGCGGTCCCCGGGCGCCCGCCAGGCGTTGAGGATCTCGGCCAGGCCGTCGACGATCCAGGCGATGCCGATCAAGATCACCAAAACGGCGATCGTGGAGAAGGGCCGGATAAAGCAGACAACAGCTAACACCACGATGGCCAGGCCCAGCACGATGTGGCCGGCGCGCACGATGCCGTCCACGTGTCGCGAGCGGAAACCCTGCGCAATGCGCACGGCGCCGAGGATGAACAGCTGAATGGCGAACATGACGGCGATCGCCGCCAGCGTCCCGAACGGGACAAGGAGTAGCAACACGCCCAGGATGAGGGCGGCGGCCCCCGAGACGACGGCGGCCCAGACGAGAAATTTGGGCGCGCCCGCTCGGGCGGAGGTGTCGGTGGGGATGGTCATGGAGCTCCTCGGGAACGACAAAATCCCAGTGTATCCGCGCTGGGAGAGTAGGCGCACGACGACCTCGTTCGACTCGCCCGCCGGTTCCGACCTCGGTCTCAGCGCGTCCCGCTGGCGGCGGATAGGCTCAAGAGAGGTCGCTGTGACCGAGGTTGGAACCGTCGTGGGAGGTGATTGTCGGTGAGTTCGTGCTGTCTGCCGGGCCGTCGAGGCGGCGAGGTTCGTCCTGGCGAGGCAACCGCCGGAGACAGCGACGGCGGGGGGTCGAGAAATCCGTCGCCTGCCCCGGCAGACGCCGAGAGGGCCACCTTCCCTGGACGCGTCGCCCTCCCCGGCGGCACCTTCTTGATGGGGACCGAAGACCGGGACGGCTTTCCCGGGGACGGGGAGGGCCCTATCCGGCCTGTGACCCTCGCCCCGTTCGGGATCGGGGCCACCGCGGTGACCAACGCCGAGTTCGCCGCGTTCGTCGACGACACGGGCTACCGGAGCGAGACCGAGGCCTGGGGCTGGAGCTTCGTGTTCGCGTCCTTCCTGCCCGGGGCGGTGCGCAAATCCGCGCCCCGCCCGCCCCAGGCTCCCTGGTGGTGCGCGGTGAACGGCGCGACATGGCGAGCACCCGAGGGTCCCGGCTCCAGCATCGAGGATCGCGCCGAACACCCCGTGGTCCAGGTCTCGTGGGCCGACGCGGCCGCCTACTGCCGCTGGGCCGGCGGACGGTTGCCCAGCGAGGCCGAGTGGGAGTACGCCGCCCGCGGTGGGCTGGACCAGGCCCGGTTCGCCTGGGGCGACGAACTCACCCCGGGCGGCGCCCACCGGTGCAACATCTGGCAGGGGACGTTCCCGACGAAGAACACCGCCGAGGACGGCCACCTGGGCACCGCGCCCGTGCGGTCCTTCCCGCCCAACGGGTTGGGGTTGTACGAGGTGGCCGGAAACGTGTGGGAGTGGACCGCGGACTGGTGGGGAATCCACCACGGGCCCCAGCCTTGCCGCAATCCGGGCGGTCCGGCGCAAGGCAGCGCCCGGGTGATGCGCGGCGGCTCGTACCTGTGCCACTCCTCCTACTGCAACCGCTACCGGGTAGCCGCCCGCACCAGCAACGATCCCGACAGCGCGGGCGGAAATCTCGGTTTTCGGTGCGCGTACGATCAATAGGCCGAGCTGTTCAGGTTCGGCATTCCCACGAGCGAAGAGACGGACTTTGTATGCGCGGAACGATTCTGCACGCCCCCGGTGACATTCGCGTCGAGGAACGCGATGACCCCAAGATCGTCGACGCAGGCGACGCCGTCATCAGGGTCGTCGCGGCCTGCGTGTGCGGATCGGATCTGTGGCCCTACCGCGGTCTGGACGACGTCGACGGGCCGAGCCCGATCGGCCACGAATACGTCGGCATCGTCGAAGAGGTCGGCACCGAGGTCACCGACATCAGCAAGGGCCAGTTCGTCGTCGGCGGCTTCTACGCCTCCGACGGCACCTGCGCCCACTGCCGGGCCGGGTTCCAGTTCTCCTGCGACAACGTCGCCAGCTTCGACGGCTGCCAGTCCGAGTACATCCGCATCCCGCACGCCGACGGCACGCTGTTCGCCACCCCGGAGATGCCCGCCGACGATCTGATCCCCAGCCTGCTGACGCTGTCGGACGTCATGAGCACCGGCTGGCACGCGGCCGTTTCGGCCGGGGTCGAACCCGGCATGACCGTCGTCGTCGTGGGCGACGGCGCCGTCGGGCTGTGCGCGGTCCTGGCCTCGGTGCAGCTGGGCGCCGAGCGAGTGATCGCGATGAGCCGGCACGAATCCCGGCAGAAGATCGCCCGCGAATTCGGCGCCACTGACGTCGTCACCGAGCGCGGCGCGGACGGTGTCGCCAAGGTGATGGAGCTGACCGACGGGGTCGGGGCGGACGCCGTCTGCGAGGCCGTCGGCACGGGCGAATCCATGCTGCAGGCCATCCGATCGCTCCGTCCCGGCGGCATGGTCGGGTGCGTCGGAGTCCCGCACGACGTGGAGCTGCCCGCGCAGGAGATGTTCGGCCGCAACGTCGGCGTCAAGGGCGGCCCCGCCTCGGTGCCCCAGTACCTCCCCGACCTGCTGAAGCTGGTCTGGAACCGCGAGATCGACCCCGGCAAGGTGTTCGACATGGAGTTGCCGCTGGAGAAGGTGGCCGAGGGCTATCGGGCCATGGACGAGCGGACCGCCATCAAGGTGCTTCTCCGCCCCTGACCCACCGGCTGACCCGAAGCCGTGTTCCAGCCCCGGTCCCGATCCACCCTCGTGGCGCAGAGCGTCTCTCGGTAGCCTCGGACGGAGGTTGGAACACGGCTGGCGTGAGCCCAAGTAGCGAGAGGATCCCCATGTCCGAGCAGCGGTTGGTGGCCGAGCACGCCGTCACCCCGAACGGGATCGTCGATGACGTGGTGATCGAGATCGCCGAGGGCCGTATCCAAGCGTTGACGGCCGCCGAGGACGGCCAAGACCTGGCGCGGATCGCCGGCTGGGCGGTGCCGGGGTTCATCGATCCGCACGTGCACGGCGGTGGGGGCTTCGATTACGCCACCGAAGACCCCGACGAGGCCCGCCGCGCTCGTCGATACCACCTCACCCGGGGCACCACGACGAGCTTCGCCAGCCTCGTCACCGCCTCGATCGACGGGCTGTGCCGCCAGATCACGATGCTGGCCGACCTCGTGGACGAGGGAGTCTTCGCCGGCATCCACCTGGAGGGGCCGTTCCTGTCCGCGGCCCGTTGCGGGGCCCACGATCCGGCGCTGCTCCAGGATCCGACCCCGGAGACGGTCCAGCGGCTCCTCGACGCCGGGCGAGGCACCGTCAAGATGGTCACGCTGGCGCCCGAGCTGCCCGGCGCGATCGAGGCCACGAAACAGTTCATCGATGCGGGCGTCCAGGTGGCCGTCGGGCACACCGACGGCGGGTACGACGAGGCCGCCCTGGCCGTCGAGGCCGGCGCCACCGTGGCGACCCACCTGTTCAACGCCATGCACCCCATCCACCACCGCACCCCCGGGCCGGTGCCGTTGCTGCTCGACGACGACCGGGTCACGGTGGAGCTGATCGCCGACGGCTTCCACCTACACGCCGCCGTGGTCAAGATGGCCGTCGAGGCCTCCGGTGCTGATCGCGCGATGTTGATCACCGACGCCATGATCGCGGCGGGCGCCCCCGACGGCGAGTACCAGCTCGGTGGCCTCAAGGTCCGGGTCGTCGACGCGCAGGCCCGCCTGATCAACTCCGACGACAGCCTGGGCTCCATCGCCGGTTCCACCCTGACGATGGCCGAGGCGTTCCGCCGGGCCACCGCCAGCATCGGCGATATCGCCGTCGTCGCCGCCCTGGCCGCCACGAACGCGGCCGATCGCTTCGGCCTGGAGGGCGTCGGGCGGCTCGAGCCCGGCGCCCGCGCCGATCTGTGCCTGGTGAACGAGACCGGCGAGCTGCAGCGGGTCATGCAAGGCGGCGAGTGGGTGGCCGGTTGAACGTCGACGAGGCTCGACGGCGGATGACCGATCCCCGGCTGCCCCAGCTCCTGAGCAGGCTGCGGTTCCGCGACGAGGACGCGGCCGACGCGCTGGAGGTCATCGCGGTCACCGCCGCCGATCCTTCGCTCGTGGAGATCGTCACCCGCTACGCGAACCGGTTGATCGACAAGATCGGCGACTTCAGCCAGCACCCCGAGGTTTGGGACGACGTGCCCGCCCCGAGGCACCTGCCCGCGGGAACGTTGCCGATGCTGGCCCTGCTCGCCAGCGCTGACGAGGTGGCGAGCTGGCACCGCGAACGCGGTATCGACGAGGACGCCTCTGATGCCGCGTTGGCCGACCTGGGCCAGCAGGTGTTCGTGCACCGGCTGGCCTACGGCGCTTTCGGTTTGCACGCCCACGGCTGGCTGACCTGGGCATGGTCGGGAGCGCTCTATTGGCTCGGCCGATTGCAGTTCAACCTGCAACGCACCCAGATCCCCGGCCACGACGGCCCGCAGTGGGTACTCTCCACTCACATTCCACGCCTTGGACCCCTCGATGACGCCAGCGTCGACGACGCCTTCGAACGGGCTCGCACCTTCTTCGCGCAACACTTTCCCCAGTACGAGGTCGGATTCTTCTACTGCGATAGCTGGTTGTTGGACCCCACCCTGTCAGAAGTTATGTCCGACTCGAACCTGGCCAAGTTCCAGCGCCGCTGGCATCGGTTCGGCGAGGCCAAACCCGGAAATGCGGATGTGTTGTTGTTCGTCTTCGATCGCCGACCCGACTCGCCCACTTCCGGTCACCCGCTACCGAGCACGACCTCGCTGCATCGCGAAGCAGCTCGCAAGCTGAACTCGGGCGATCAGTGGGTGGTCCCCCAAGGCGTCATCCCGCTGAACCAAACGATCGATGTCGAGCCGGCTGGCGGGTCCGAGCAACCGCAACTGGCTGGCCAGATCCTGGGCACGCTGCTGCCCGGCTTCGAAGGCACGACGCTGCCGGAGTGGCTCGCCGCGCTCCTGAGGCGAGGTCTCGCCGGGGTCTGCCTGTTCGGTCAGAACATCCAGTCCACCGCGCAGACCCGTCGCCTCACCGATGCGGTCTACGCGGCCAACCCGCACGCCATCGTGGCCATCGACGAGGAGGGTGGCGACGTGACCCGTCTGCATCATCAGGCGGGCTCCCCCTACCCGGGCAACGCCGTGTTGGGCCGGCTCGACGACCTCGCGGCGACGCGGGCAAGCGGGGCCGAGGTGGGCCGCGCCCTGCGCGCGGTGGGCGTTAACGTCAACTTCGCCCCGTGCGTGGACGTCAACTCCAACCCCGACAACCCCGTGATCGGCGTGCGCAGTTTCGGCACCGTCCCGGCCCTCGTGGCCGCGCACGGGGCGGCGTGGATCGAGGGCCTGCAAACGGTCGGGGTGGCCGCCACCGCGAAGCACTTTCCGGGTCACGGCGACACCGACGCCGATTCCCACCTCGCCCTGCCGCGGGTGGATCGCAGCCTCGTCGAACTCGCCGAGCGCGAGCTGGTGCCCTTCGCGGCCGCGGTGGGGGCCGGCGCCAAGCTCGTGATGACCTCGCACATCTCGTTGCCCCAGCTAGATCCCGAGCGGCCGGCCACGATGAGCCCGGCCATCCTCGAGCTGTTGCGCTCCGACCTCGGCTTCGACGGGGTGATCGTCACCGACGCGCTCGACATGGCCGGCGCTCAGGCCGGCCTCGATCCCAATGGCACACCGGGGTTGCCGGGGGCCGCGCTGGCGGCCCTGAGCGCCGGCTGCGATCTGCTCTGCCTGGGCACCGAGAACACCCCCGAGCAGGTCGCCCAGATCGTCGAGGTGCTCACCCGCGCCGTGGACGAAGATCAACTCGGTCCGCCGAGAGTGAGCGAGGCGGCCAACCGCGTTCGACGGCTTTCTGAGGGCCTCGGTGCCGAGCAGCATCATCCGGGCACGCCAGAGTGGTCAGGAGTGGTCGACGAAGAGTTGATCATGTCTACCTTCGACCGCCTGCCGGGTACTACCGTCCCGAGGCTGGGTGAGGCGACCGTCATCCGCATCGAGGCGAACGCCAGTCTGGCGATCGGCCGCACCCCGTGGGCCCCCGCGTTGGACGAGGCCGGCGAGCACCTCGTTCTCGACCTCGACACCCCCGAGCCGCCGCGGATCGAACGGGGGCGTCCGATCATCGTGCTCGGCCGCAACGTGCATCGTAATGCGGCCGCGACCAAGATCATCGATGCGTTGCGCGCGAGCCACGATCGGGTCTTCGTCGTGGACATGGGCTGGCCGTCACAGGATCGCCGCTACGCCGACCTAGCGACCTTCGGCGCCTCCGCGCGGGTCAGTTCCGCTGTGAAGCGCTACCTGCAACAGCAGCAAGAAGAAAGATAGAGATATCGCGACACGTCGTGTTCCCCCAGTCCCATGGAGGAAGCGGGGAACCCTGCCCACACAGTGAGACCACATCCGAGGCGACTGGCTAGTACGTTGGGGATCGTTTACGGTCGGGTAAGGAAAGTGCACGGGAGGTGGCTTCGATGCCGATTGGGCAGCAGGAGCTTTGCTTCGTCCTCATGCCCTTTGAGAACTCTAGGCGTGACCACGAGACAACAAGTGTCAACTTTGATGAGCTATACGATAAGCTTATCGATCCTGCGGTCCGTGAAGTCGGGTTGGAGCCTATCCGCGCCGATCAGGAACTCCAGGGCGGCATCTTCCACAAGACAATGTTTGAACGGCTAGCCACCTGCACGTTCGCCATCGCTGATTTA